>JAKZRQ010000317.1:0-10239 GCA_047518105.1 Pseudomonadales bacterium
CGGCCGCCCGCTCGCGAGCCGCTGCTGCCGCGACCAGGGCGGCGAGATCGCGGCCCTGCGCGCGCTGCTCGAGGACGTCGACCTGCGCGGCTGCGTGGTCACCCTCGACCCCCTGCACTCCACCCGCGACACCGAGCGCGCCATCGTCGAGACGCACGGCGCCGACTACGTGCTGTCGATCAAGACGAACTGTCCCGACACCTTCTCGCAGCTCGCCGCCATCGACTGGGACGCCCCCGCCGTGCGCCGCCACGCCGAGGCGCCCGCCAAGGGCCACGGCCGCATCGAGGCGCGCCGCATCGCCGCCCGCGACCTGCTGCCGGGAACGTTCGCCGCCTTCGCCGGGGCCCGTCAGGCGTTCCGCGTCATCCGCGAGCGCACCGACGCGAAGACCGGCGAGACATCCGTCGAGACCGCCTACGGCATCACCTCGGTGACCGCCGAACGCGCCGGCCCCGAACGCCTGCTCGCCTGGAACCGCGGCCACTGGCAGGTCGAGAACGGCAACCACTACCGCCGCGACGCCACCATGGGCGAGGACGCCAGCCGCATCCGCGCCCGCCACGCGCCCGCCAACAACGCCACCTAAGAACAACATCGTGCTGGCGGTCGTCTTCCATCGCGGCTTCCGCTACCTCCCCGAAGCGAACCTGCACTTCTATGATGCGCCGCCGCGAGGCCCTCGACGCCATCCTCGAGCCCCACTGAGCGGGCCGCCGGCCCGGCCACTCCGACCATCCCGAACACGCGTCCCGCCGATGCCCGGCAGCCCGTTCTCCGGAACGCCGCCCCTGCCGTCTTCCGCCCGGCCGAACCGGTGAAAACCGCCCAGACCTGCGAATCCGCATAGCCCCCGCCGTTGCAACCCGGCACGTCGAACAATACGCCGCCCATCGTCGGTGCTGGTCGCCGTGCCAGCGGTCAGCATGAAATCACCCTGCCCGACCAACCTCCCCCATTTGCCCTAGGAACAGGGCGTGTGCTATAAACGAACGTCAGCTCCCATGCCGACACCGAGACTTGTCATGAAATGGCCAATTGCCCTTGCGCTGGCGGTGCTCGCGCTCTCTCCGACGCCTGCCATGGCTTATCTCGATCCGGGAACCGGCAGTTTCATTTTGCAGATGCTCATCGCCGGCTTCCTAGGTGCCATTCTCTATGTGAGACTGGCTTGGGACCGTACGCGGCTATTTTTCACCCGACTGTTCTCGTCGCTTTCCAGTCGAACCAACTCCAGCAACGAACAACCAAAACAAGAAGACGACCAAGACGGTGATCACCAAACGCCGACATGACCCAATATACGACCGTTAGTGGATCATTTCGCGATCCCAACGGCTTCCTGTATCTCGTCGAGGGCGAACTATATCGGCAGGTCAACTCGAAATATCGTCTCCAATACGACCATTTACTGAACTCGGGACTGATCGCCGATCTACTTGAAGACGGGCTTCTCGTCGAACACGAAGAAGCCGACCTTGCCTTGGCCGCAACGAGCGAAGCATATCGGGTACTGAAACCAGTCAAGCTTCCGTTCGTGTCGTATCCCTTCGAGTGGTCATTCGGACAGCTCAAAGCCGCCGCGCTACTCACGCTCTCGATCTTGCGCCGAGCTTTGGACCACAACATGGTCTTGAAGGATGCAAGCGCCTACAACGTTCAGTTTCTTGGTACTCGGGCCGTGTTCATCGATACCCTGTCGTTTGAACTGTACAAGGAAGGTGCGCCATGGGTCGCCTATCGCCAATTCTGTCAGCATTTCCTCGCGCCGCTTGCCTTGATGCGCCACCTGGACGTTAGACTGGCCCAACTCTATCAAACCAATATCGACGGGATTCCTCTAGATCTGGCGAACGCCATGCTGACGGTCTCTGCACGGCTAAGACCATCCATCGCTACGCACATTTCACTACATGCACGAGCGCAGCATCGCTTCTCCGGCAAGGACGCGCCCTGGAAGAAGGCCCACCCGCTTCGGGTATCTAGGTTAGGCTTCGAAGGAATCGTTCGAAATCTCGAGTCCACCATCAAGGGATTGCACTGGCAGCCGCAACAGAGCGAGTGGAGTGACTACTATTCGGATACGAACTACTCCAAGGCGGCTATGGCCAGCAAACGAAGGCTGGTTGCCGAATTCCTCTCTACAGCCGGGCGCCAACCGTTGGTCATAGACTTGGGTTCCAACACCGGCGAATTCAGCACGATAGCCAATCAGCATGCCGACTACGTGGTCGCGGTCGATGTCGATTGCGCTACCGTAGAGGCCCACTACCGCAACCTCCTTTCCTCCAACTGCGACGACATACTGCCACTACGGATCGACCTGACGGTACCGAGCCCTGGTATCGGCTGGGCCAATGCAGAACGACCAGCCTTCCAGGACAGAGCTGCCGATTCGACGGTCATCGTCCTGGCGCTAGTCCACCACTTGGCTATCGCGAACAACGTTCCTCTGGATCGAGTTGCCGGGTTTCTGGCCGGTTTCGCCAAGCTCCTTATTGTTGAGTTCATACCGAAGTCGGACTCCCAGGTTCAGCGGCTCCTTGCATCCCGCGAAGACATTTTCCCGCGCTACACGAGGGAGTGCTTTGAAGCCGACTTCTCGAGACTCTTTACGATCTTGACGAGCGAACGCATTGCCGAATGCGAGAGAACCATCTACTTGATGGAACGTCGATCTCTGGAACCCAAGGCCAAACACCTTCACCTGCGGGGTGACGAGTCATTGCCGTGAATCTCATAGAACTCCGGCGATCGACACCTCTACGATCTTCTGTTCGTACCGCCACAGGCGCACTGATAACGTGGATGTCGGTGCTTGGACCTCCGTGGCAGGCTCTCGTGACGTCGTCTCTTCCGCTCTATTTGAACAATCAAGAAGAGCTCTATCACGACGTCTCCGTCACATACCCATTCATCGGTGCCGCCTTCTTGATCGCCTGCATCGCATTTCCGCTGTACTACGTCGCCCTGCGCAACCGAGCCCTATCTCATGCCTTGTGGTTCTACTACTTCTCCGGGTTTGCTTTTCTCGGCGTCGTCGCCATTCGTCACTCGCAGACCGGGTTGGTCTTCAAAGTGGGGGCACTCATTGCCATCGTTGTAGGATTTACGCTAGTGCAACTCGCTGCCCACAGGTGGTGGGATCTCCGTCGAGCTTCAGGATACTTTGCACTATTTGCAATTGGTTTCGTTGCGGTTGACGCGCTGGAATTCCAACGTCGCCACGTCGCCCTACCCGAGGAACTCGAATCGATCGAATCTGGCATTGCATCAGCGGTTTCGGACCGACCAAATTTCTATCACATTGTTCTGGACGAATACCAGACAGACTTGTTCGAGTTGACTCTCAACGACGAGGTGAAGCGTGAACTTGGCGGGTTTGACTTCTTCGACGATGCGTTGACCGTCTTCGGGCGGACCCGAATGTCCTTGGGTACTGTGTTCAGCGGTCGCAACTACGATTTCTCCTCTCCTCAAGGGGACTATCAATGGGAAGCGTTCGCAGGCGAGCAATCGATGTTGACCCGAGTCAAGGATGCCGGCTACCTGACGGAAGGCTATCTGCACGATAGGTTGTTCAGCTTTATCCCGCCTTTCCATCTGGTCCGCTTCCACCAAGAACCGACAGGGTACGGCCGCATTGCGACAAGCGGGTTGTTCGCGGAGCTTTGGTCATTTGCGAACCTCCCCAGCTTCATTTCCGCGCGGTTGCTGGAGGAAGAACGGTTTGCGAACTTCGAATCCCAGAACATTCTCAATCCGGCTGCGCCGATCAAGTCGCTGCACACGTTCGACTATCTAATACGTCGGGAGGCAAGCCAATCGGGGAGGGGGCGGTACGTCTTTGCTCACCTCATTCTTCCGCACTTTCCGAACGTGCTGGATTCCGACTGTAGCTACACGGTGGAAGGCGCGAAAACCGATCCGGTGCGCCAGTCGAAATGCGCCACTGCCCTTGTGATCAAGCTGGTGAACACTCTGAAGCGGCTTGGCCGGTTTCGAGACTCGCTGATTATTGTTCAAAGCGATCATGGTGCTCGTTTCGCGATCGTGGACGGTTCGCCTCGTCCTGTGACGGGAATGCGAGATTTTGGCAACGAATGGAACAGCGCCAGGGCGAGGTCCCTGCTGCTGATCAAACGCCCAGGTCGCGATTCCAATGGCACGGTTCAGAGGAGCTCTGCCCCAGCCAGCCTCCTCGACATCTTCCCCACCGTATCTACGGCACTTGGGCTTGATGCCGGGGAAACGGATGGCATCGACCTGTTCGATGCGCAGGAGCTGGTGGCAGCTTCCGCGAGGAAACGTTGGTACTACTTCTTCAGCAAGAAGGGTCCGTTTGGGTGGACGGACGAGATGGTCCGCTTTCGCGTGGAGGACGGTCGCGCAATCCGCGATGGCGTCCAGGTCTTGACAGGAAATCCACCTCCGTAGGGCGAACACGAACGCCCGGAGTCGCATGACGCTACCGAGGATTTGGACGCCCGACCGCGCTAGAAGCACACCGATCAATGCTCGGGATTGGCCGAACCGCACCTAGAGTCAGCAAATTGCAGGCTGCGAAACGGACTTGATCAAGGCATCTCTAGCCCGCATTTCTCACCAGGCCGCTTCTCGGCGTCAAAAGAGCTCATGGTTTCAAGAAGTTGACCGCGATGCCAATGATCGTGCCGGTTGCAGACTGCGCTGGCCGTGCCCTCGCGGGTCTTTTGGCCCCGTGTACACACGGGCCGTGTGTACACGGGGCCAAAATCCTCCGCGATCATCACGGCCCCTGGTGAGAAATGCGGGCTAGCGGCCCGTAGACGTTGTGGTATCGGGCGATGCGCGTACGCAGGCCGAAATCCTCCCGGAAGTGGCGGCACATGCGCTCCGAGAAGAGCTTTTCCCAGCCGTAGCCGTCCTCGGGCACGGCCGGATAGGCGTCGTCTTCCCGCAACGCGACCACATCCTCGTTCTTCTGCTTGTCCGCGTTGTAGACGCAGGCCGAAATCCTCCCGGAAGTGGCGGCACATGCGCTCCGAGAAGAGCTTTTCCCAGCCGTCGCCGTCCTCGGGCACGGTCGGATAGGCGTTGTCTTCCCGCAACGCGACCACATCCTCGTTCTTCTGCTTGTCCGCGTTGTAGACGCAGGCCGAGGACGCGTAGAAATAGCGGTCAAGACCATGCTCCTTGGCCGCGAGCACCATGTGGGTGTTGATCAACGCGGAGAGCATGCACAGCGCCCGATTGTTCTCGATGAACCCCATGCCCCCCATATCCGCCGCAAGCTGGTAGCACTGATCCATCCCAGCGCAAGCGTCCATGCACGCGTCCAGCCCCTGCAGATTGGCGACCATGTTGTCGGCGTCGGCATGGACCTGGTGCCATCCGTCAAGGGCTTGCAGTCCACGCTACGGACCTGATGACCCTCGGCAAGCAAGGTGGCTACCAGATGGCCGCCGATGAACCCCTCACCACCGGCCACGACGATTCTCTGCGGATTCAAATCGTTCTCCTAGTTTCAAGCTGCGACTCTACACAAGGTGCTATCGAGGCCCGACGACAACGACTATCGCTTGGCAACCGGGTCTACTGACGTCCGCCACATCCCTCGATGAAACGGCACGAACTGGAACAACTTGCGGATCAACCGCAAGGGGACGACCAGCGGGGCGCATGGCAGCTCGTTGTGCCGACGTATGCGGATGGCGTCAAGATTGCCTCTCCAGATGTTTCGAAGAGTCCCCGAATTGCCTCCCGCCGCCATGTGCAGCAGTATCCTCGGCAGGTACTTCACCTTGATCCTGTGCTTGAACAGCAGGCGAAGCATGAAGTCCTGGTCCGAGGAAACGGGGTAGCGAAGATCGAACAGGCCATACCGATCATATACCCGCCTACGAACAAATAGCGTCATGTGCGGTGGTAGCCAGCCGTAGTAGAGCCTCGCGCGGTGAAACGAACCGGCCTTCCAGTAACGAATGACTCTGCCCGACCGATTGGCGTAGATCTGATCACCGTAGCAGGCATCGAGTTCCTCATCTTCGCGAAAGGCTTCCATCACGTCGCGGACGACGAATCGGTCCGCATACTTGTCGTCGGCACCTACAAAATGAATCACATCACTCGGACCGCCGCTTGTCCTTGCGATGCCCTTGTTCAGGCCGTCGAAGATGCCTTTGTCCGGCTCGCTGATCAGGATCGATATGTCCCCCTCGTACCTCCTGACGACATCCAGCGTCCCGTCCGTCGAACCCGCATCGACAACGACAACATCGAGTTCGTCCCCGTGTTCCTGCGACAGTATGGAGTCGAGAGCCCGGCTCACGCGGAGATCGTTGTA
Organism: Pseudomonadales bacterium; assembly: GCA_047518105.1. Lineage (GTDB taxonomy): Bacteria > Pseudomonadota > Gammaproteobacteria > Pseudomonadales > Azotimanducaceae > VXYL01. The sequence goes on from JAKZRQ010000317.1 coordinate 6,326, forward strand.
AACCGGGACGACGACGGAGATCTTCACTGCCCGAACACCGATCCGTCGCCTCTTCGCAGGATCGAGAAGACGTTCATGGTGCAGTAGTCGCGCACCAGTGGGATCTTTGTGAGGCAGAAGGAGATCGGAACCAGCGGCCAGTAACGCGGGTAGTGCCTGAAGTGCGGGTCGAAGCGATGGACCGCAGACAGATCGGCCTTCTCGATGTAGCGGATGTACTCCCCAACCCGCATCAGGTTGAGCCCACCGGCGATGTCCTGATAGCAGGCGATTGCCTCGTTCGGTCGATAACGCTCTCTGCGTAGGCGCAAAATGGCCTCTTCGGAAAACAGCACACCGCGCCACGGTAGCTGGACTCGGAAGACTTTGCTCATGTGGTCGCCGAAGGGTCCATGAAACGGGGTCATGCTGACGAATGCGCGGCCGGAGGGCGTAAGGAGGTCGTGAACACGGCGCAGAAACGCTGCCGGCGCATCCGTATGCTCCATAACCGCCAACCCGAACACCACATCGAATCGGCGTTCCGGGGCGAAGTCCTCGCTGCCGACCTTGAGGAACTCGGGCCGTTTGCCCACCGGAAGTTGGCGCGCGACGGTCTTCGCGGTGGTGACGTTCTGGTCGACGATGTCAATGCCGACGATGTCCGTGACTCCTTGCAGGCTCAAGCCGATCGACAACTCGCCCGCCCCGCAGCCCATGTCGAGGTAGCTGAGGCCGGCGTCGATGGGCAGTTCGTTGCCGAAGTACAGCGTCCGCGCCTTTTCGGCGTACGCTCGCGCATCCTTTAAGCCGTAGTGCGGGGGCTTGCCGGATCGTTCCCGCTCGAAAGCGAGGTTCCGGCTATGGGCCAGCGGTCGGAGGATGTAGTAGTCAACTGTCGGACCGAACATTCCCATCTCCCCTTCCCGGCCGACCCGCCAGGACTCCGCGGTAAATCCCGCAGAGTTGGTCTACCACCACGTCGTAGTCGTACTCCCGCATCGCTTTCTCCCGGTTGTGCTGGCCCATGCGGCGCCGCATCGCTGGAGAGTTCCGCAGGCTGGAGAGCGCGCCCACGTAGCCGGCGACATCGTCGGGCGCGAACAGATAGCCGCCGTCGGGCACGTCTATCATTTCCGGAATGGCACCGACCGGCGAGGCAACGACAGGCAAGCCGACGGCCATGGCCTCCAGCACACTGAAAGGAAACGCCTCAAACTTGAACGCGGATGGGAACAGAAACACATCGCTCATCGTCAGCCGAGCTAGAACTTCACCGTATGTTACTGGGCCCAGTACTTTCACGCGGCCATCTAGTCCGCACTCGGAGATGCGCTGGAGAAGCGCGACACGAGACTCTGGTGGGCCGTCGCCGATCAACTGAAACCGCACATCCGCCAGACGCTCCGCGATCTTCACTACAGTATGGATCCCTTTCCCGACTGTCAGCGCACCGCTGAAGACCACACTCATAGGCGCGCCCCGCCCCTTCGCGTGCGGGGTCATCACCGGAATCGACCGAAAGTCGACGAAGTTCGGCAACAACGGCGTCGTCTTGTAGCCGAAGTCCCCGAGTTGCCGTATCGCCTTGTAGCTCGGTACGCCGAGCGCGAGAATCGATCCCGCCCCATTGAACATGGTCCGGTATGCCGTACGATACAACCGCGACACGACACTCGATCCTGTGGGCAGATCAAACGTGCCGTGCAAATGCATCGCATAAGGAACGCCCGCACAACGCGCGATCATCGTTGACAGAAGATTTCGCGGGGTAGCCGTATTGGTGAGCGAGCAGTTGAGGTGCATGATCGAAAACCGGTTCGACCGCAAGGACAGGCGGATTCGCCGCAGTATGCTCAGAAATCGTTGCACTTCCTGACGATTCAGTCTCGGCGGCACGTCCTGGTGACGTCGCGTAACCTTGGTGTCGACGAGTTCGACCTCGAACGGCGGCGGTAGTCCGCGTTCGAGGAGTATCTCCGTCCACGTCTGGATCCCCCCGGGCGGTGGTGGCAGCGGCGACACCAGCAGTATGCGGATGGGATCGACCCGTGTTGAACGACCAAGGGACGGCCGCACGTTCATGGTGCCGGTCGATCTGCGCTGCGGCTCGAACCCGAGACATTGGCTAGCGCCATAGCCAACCCGACGAGAATGAAGTGATACCAGTCCCCCACAAACGGACCTGCGTTGTGCAGTAGGCTGTTGATGCCGTAGGCGATCAAGGCGCCAATCACCCCGGGCACAAGAAACGCGGGCTGGCCCGCCTCCGGTCCCAACGAACCCCGAAACGCGGGCCACAACGGCCTTAGCATTTGCAGGTAGAACGCCGTGAGGAGGATCAGGCCCGGAAAGCCGTAGTACACCAGAACGACGAGAAACTGGTTGTGGGGTCCGCCTCTCAATACCTTGCTCTTCGTCCAGTAGTCCAGTCCCGCATCCAAGTGCGCCTCCGACGGGTAGTACCTTCCGGTTCCCAAGGGGTAGTCGAGGGCGTAGCGAATCGCAGCAGTGAACATATGCGGTCGCGGCCGCGTGGAACTGTCCATGAGTCGAAACAGGCGCTGGTCCAGAGCAAGTCTTCTGTCGGACAGGAGCAGGGCTTCATAGGCCTTGGCCAACTTCCACTCGAAGGTTCCGGGAGGCGCGTCCGCCAGGGCATCGAGATCGGAAACCGCAATTCGCGGTTCATCCGGGAAGATGAACCTGTCCACGGCCAAGGTCGGATTGAAGAACACGGCCACCCAACAGGCGATCAGTCCGCCAATCACAGCCAACCGAAGGATGGGCTGTCTCGCTTTCACATAGATCGCCGCGATGACGACGACGCCAATGGAAGCGCCGAGGATCAAGGACCGCGAGGCATTGACGATCATCCCCGTGATCATCACCATCAAGACGATCCCGATCATCGCATCGAGCGTTCTTCGGCATCTTGCGCCACCTGGCCAACCGTGGAGGAGCAACGCGAAGGCCAAGGGTATCGCGATGGCCAGTTGATAGCTGAACGTGACCGCGTCCGAACTCAAGCCCGTCAGCCGGCTGTAGGTCAGGTAGACCGGGAACTGAGAGACGGGGAGGTCGTCGGCAAGACGAAGCCAGATCGTCAGGAACGGGTCCCCGTAGAATGCAATGCCGAATCCGAACACGGTGGATACGAACGTCGCGAGCACGATGGCAAGGATCAGGCCGTAGGCACGTCTCGACGAGGTGACGCAACAGAAGACGGCAAACAGAATACCCAGGCCAATCGCCATCTGGCCCAGCCTTCTCGGGACAAGCGTGTCCGTCGCCAGGTAGACGGTGGCGGCCCAAGCCAATAGCAACGAGCCGATTGCCAGTATCGGGATCACCGGCAAGAACGGTTGCACGAATGTCTTGTGGCTATCGGAACGCAGATAGAACAACGCAACGTAGAACAAAGACGCGAGAACCGCTAGGCCGCCTGCGAAGACATTGGGTCCGCCTAGCGGAAGATCGGTGCCTGCGGCCCAAAGATAAGCCGGCACGGTCAGCAGCAGTAGCACAAAGGCGCCAAGTCCAACCGCCCCGCCTAGGCGTCGTCGGTTCAGGTACATTTCTTGACCTAGTACCTGTCTGCCAGGTGAGAGCGCACGAGCTCTTCGGGCTTGTCCAAGAAGAACTCGTCGATCGCCTTCGTCGCACCCGGCCAACCTTCCTGCCGATATTCGTCGAAGGCGATGATCCCCCCTTGCACATGATCGTACAGGCACTCCAGAACGGTTCGATAGGATTCGTAGATGCCCACGTCGATATGCAATAGAGCAATGGGTCCATGGTCGTAGGACGGCAGCGTCTGCTTGAATTCACCAGGTGTCAGGGCCACATTGGACCGGATGAAGTCCTCGTCTAGCCCGGCTAGCCGCAGTTCTTCGTGCACGTGCGCCATCGAGTAGTTCCAGAATCCCCCTGAA
>JAKZRQ010000318.1:0-3353 GCA_047518105.1 Pseudomonadales bacterium
GGCGGATCGCGCCGACCGCCAGGGCGCGTTCGATGATCCGGCCGACCGTCGACACGCTCAGACGGCGGCCCTTGCGCGCCAGCATGACCTGGATGCGCGCCTTGCCCATGAACGGGTACTTGCGGCGCACGTCCATCACCGCCTTGACGTCCCTGGGCTTCCAGGCCCGCTGGCGGACACGACCGGGACGGGTCGACTTCGGCGCCAGCCCGCGCTGGCCGCCGGCGGCCAGCTCGCCCTGCCCCCGGTACAGCGTGCGCCGGCTGATCCCGAGCTGCTCCAGCGCGCCGCCCTCGCTGCAGCCCGCCGCCCGAAGCCGGTCGTACGCCTTGAGCGTCCGGTACCGCCCCGCGGCGACCGCCGGCATGTGTTCGTCCACCTTGAAGCTGCGGTACGATCGGATTCGCATGGACTCATGTTCATGGGGCGGGTCTCCTTTCCCAGTGGGTTCGCGTTCACTGGAGGCTACCCGATCCGGCGCCGGGGCGGCATTCGCCAGCCCCGGCGTCGCTCAAATCGTCAGCGCCGATTCCGTGCCAAATGTGTCTGAGCTAGAACAGCGGCCCCGGCCGGGCGAGGCGCACAAGGCTTGGCCGCTCGCATCCGCTCATCCCTTGGGGACAGGCAGGCACTGATCCCTTGGGGACGGCCCGCCGCGCTGCGCGGGCGCACCGTCGCGGTTGTTGCGGCGGTTATAGTAGTGGCTGACTGCCATGGCGCGGTCGGGCTGGCCGAAACGCGAAGCTCACGGTCGAATTCGGCCCAACTGCGGGGATTCCGGTTCCTCGCAGCCGACGGTCGTGGGCGTGTTGTCCCGGGAAGACATCGAAAGTCAGGCATGGTGGTGACAGGATGAATCGCGATACCTCGAACAAGCTGATCGCACGCGCCGAGCTGACGATCCCGGGGGGCGTCAACTCGCCCGTTCGCGCCTTTCGCGGCGTCGGCGGCACCCCGGTGTTTTTCGCCAGCGGTTCAGGCGCATGGCTTACCGACGTGGATGGCAACCGCTATGTCGACTACGTCGGCGCCTGGGGCCCGATGTTGCAGGGACACGCCTTCGCGCCGGTGGTGGACGCGGTGCGGACACGTGCCGCCGCCGGCCTGGGTTTCGGCGCGCCCAGCGAAGTCGAAATCGAACTGGCCGAGGCCGTGGTCGACCGCTACGCCTCGATCGACCGGGTACGCATGGTCAACTCGGGCACCGAGGCGACCATGACGGCGATCCGCCTGGCTCGCGCGTACACCGACCGCGACCTGCTCATCAAGTTCCGCGGCTGCTATCACGGTCACGCCGACCCCTTCCTGGCCCAAGCGGGGTCCGGATTGCTGACCCTCGGCCTGCCGAACTCTCCCGGGGTGCCGGACGACACCGCCAAACACACGCTGACGCTACCGTTCAACGCCCCCGATGCGATCGAGGCCGCCTTCTCCCGCTACCCCGAGGGGGTCGCGGCGGTAATCGTCGAACCGGTGGCCGGCAACATGGGCTGCATCCCGCCCGAACCCGGATTTCTCGAGACGTTGCGAAAGCTCACATCGGACGCCGGCAGCGTCTTGATCTTCGACGAGGTGATCACCGGCTTCCGCGTCGGACCTGGCGGCGCCCAGGGCCGTTTCGGCGTGGCGCCGGACCTGACCACACTCGGCAAGGCCATCGGCGGTGGTCTGCCGGTCGGAGCGGTGGGCGGACGCGCCGACATCATGGATCGGCTCGCGCCCGTCGGCACGGTCTACCAGGCGGGCACCCTTTCGGGCAACCCGCTGACCATGAGCGCCGGCCTGGCCTTGCTCAACACCCTGGACAGCACGTTCTACAATTCCTTGGCGGCAACAACCGAGCGGCTCGCCAACGGCATCGAGGAACGTGCCCGCGACCACGGCATACCGGTTGCCGTGAACCGGATTTGCGGCATGCTCAGCGTGTTCTTCACCTCCGGAGCGGTCACCAATTTCGAGGACCTGGCCGCAGCTGACGTCGACCGCTACCGAAGGTTCTTCCACGCCATGCTGGACGACAACGTCTACCTCGCCCCGTCGGCCTACGAAACGGTCTTCGTCTCCGGGGCCCACGGCTCGGCGGAGGTGGAGAAGACCCTCGACGCGATCGATCGGGCGTTCGCCCAGTTCGCCCCTTCGCGCAACGGACACAAGGAAACCCCATGACCCCCTCTTCCCGCCGCGGCTACGACATCTACGGCCTCGGCAACGCCTTGGTGGACTTGGAGTACGCCGTGGACGATGCCTTCCTGCACGACACGGCCCTGGAGAAGGGCTACATGACGCTGGTGGACGAGGCCGGAATCGACGCCCTGATGGAACGCCTCGCCGATCGCAAGCCGACCCGGCGGTCCGGGGGATCCGCCGCGAACACCGTGTTCGCGGTGCAGGGCTTCGGCGGGCGCGGAGTCTATTCCTGTCGGGTCGCCAGTGACGACATCGGACGCCACTTCCTCGACGACATGCACCGTGCCGGCATCGGCACCGTGGGCGATCAATGCGCAAGTGGCAAGTCCGGTCGATGTCTGACCCTGGTCACGCGCGATGCCGAACGCACCATGACGACATTCCTCGGGGTCTCCGCGGCACTAGGCCCGGCCGACATCGACGAAGCGGCCCTCGCTGCTTCCGCGGACTTCTACGTCGAGGGCTACTTGGCGTCGTCCGAGCCGGGACTCGATACCCTCGTCCTGGCGCGGCAGATCGCGGAAGACTCGAATGTGCGCGTGTGCATGTCCTTCTCCGACCCGTCCATGGTCGCGGGCTTTCGGGCCGGCCTTGTACGGATGCTTGGCAACGGCGTCCACCAGTTGTTCTGCAACGAAGAGGAAGCCCTGACCTGGGCCCGAAGCGACCGGCTGGACATCGCGGTTGCCGAACTCGCCGATATCGCGCCGTTCGTGAACGTCACCCTGGGCGCACGCGGGAGCCTCGTCGTGGCGAATGGCACGCGGGAGTTCACCACGGGTGTTGCAACCCACGCCGTCGACACCACGGGTGCCGGCGACATCTACGCCGGTGCCGTCATCCACGCCCGTGGCAACGGGGCGGACCCAGGCGAGGCGGGGCGCTTCGCCAACTTCGCGGCCGCCCACCTCGTGTCGGTGCACGGCGCACGCCTGGCCGCAGTCGAAGAGTACGCCGAAATCAAGCGCCGTTTTCGCTCGCATTCACCGTAGACGGACCCGAAGATCAACGCCGGGTTGTCCTAACCCGCATTTCTCACCAGGGGCCGTGATGATCGCGGAGGATTTTGGCCCCGTGTACACACGGGCACGTGCGCGTGCTCGCGACCGAAAGCATAGCGGGGACTACGGTTGAGGGAGCACGTTCGCGGCACGGGGCCAAAAGAC
>JAKZRQ010000319.1:0-6566 GCA_047518105.1 Pseudomonadales bacterium
ACGGGCCGTGCGCGCACATGCTCCCTCAACCGTAGGCCCCGCTATGCTCTCGGTCGCGAGCACGCGCACGTGCCCGTTGTGTACAACGGGGCCAAAATCCTCCGCGATCATCACGGCCCCTGGTGAGAAATGCGGGCTAGCGTTGGCATCGTCGGTCAAGCCCTGCCGAGGTGGGTCGCAGAGCGACGTTCCGATTTCAATCCTGGGCGGGCGAAGTTCACCCTTTGTCCAGCAGGTCCCGAAGGTCGATGATGGCGGCGTTGACGCGCGAAACGTAGGACGCCATCACCAGCGAGTGGTTGGCGAGAAAGCCGAAGCCGCTGCCGTTGAGGATCATCGGGCTCCACACCGACGCTTGGGTCGCCTCCAACTCGCGGATGATCTGACGCAGGCTGACCCGGGCATTCTTGTCGTCGAGCACCGGGCCGAAGTCGTGTTCGACGGCCTTGAGCAAGTGGCAAAGCGCCCAGGCTTGCCCGCGTGCCTCGTAGAAGACATCGTCGATCCCGAACCAGCTTGTTCGAGTCTCGGTGTCGCCCTCGGTCTCGGTGGCCTTGGTTGCGACGGGGTCGCCGGCGAGACCTAGATGCAACTGGCGCTTGCCGACGCTCTGGGACAGCCGCTGGGAGATGTCGCCCAAGCGGGTCTCCACTTCCTGAAGCCAGCGCGCCAGGTTGTCGGCGCGGGCGTAGAACTGGGTGTTCTGGGCAGCGGGGTCGGCGAGCCGCGCCGCGTAGTCGGCGATGTGCACCGCCGCCTTGCGCAATTCATGCTCGGAAGCGGGGAATATCCAGCTCGCGTTGTCGTAGAAGAAGTGGCCTTGGGCGATCGCGAGATCCGGATCTTCCGCGGACTGGCTCTGGGAACGGCTGATGTCGTTGCGCAGCGCCCGGCTCATGTCGCGCAGGTACACCAGCACGCCGAATTCCCAGTTGGGCACGTTGTCGAGATAGACGCCGGGCGGGAAGAGATCGTTCGAGAGGTAGCCGCCGCGCTTTTCGAGCAGGGTCTCGGCGAGGATGACGACACTCGACGCGGTGGTATAGCCGGTCACCGCCTCGACCCCTTGTTCCTTGGCGCGTTCGCGCGCCGCGTTGACGGGGTCGAAGAAGTCGGGTTCGTAGGACCACCACCAGCCGGTGACCACGACAACGAGCACGTAGACGCCGAGGACCGCGCCGAGGACCGCGACGAGGCCAACGCCGACGCTGGCGCGGATGCGCTTCGTCCAGCCGTCCTCGGCCGGGGTCATCCAAGGGCTGGTTTGCCAGAACTTCCAGTTGAATTTCATCGCGCTGCCTTTGGCCGAACCGAGAACACCACCGGGTGCGTCCCGCCGCCTGCCAATGTTGCCTGCAATCGAGCTTGGGTCGTCGCCTTGAACCCGAACATCATCAAGTGCTTGCCACCCGGAGACAGGGAAACGGTTTCGCCGGGAGCGATGCCCAAGCGGCGCAGCGGTCGCATCCGCATCATACCGTCGTCTTCGGTCGTTTCGTGGATCTCGACGCGCAAACCCGGCGTCTCGCTGGTGAACCCGGTGATGACCACCGGCTCCGTGGAGTTGTTGGAAATGTCGCAGTAGGCGGCCGTGACGGTGCGTCCGGCAACCGGGGCCCGAACCCAGGCGTTGGCGAACTCCAGCGCCGGCGCATCACCGCCGCAGCCTGGGAGGGTGGACGTCGCCAGGGCGAAGACCACGGGGGTCGCGAGGATGACCGGAAGGGCGCGCATGGAGAGGGACATCAGTTCTCGAGGGGCGCAACCAGCATGATCGTCACCCTGGGTGGCAAGCCGATCTGGATGGCGCTGCGAATGCGCCGTTCGCCCGGGGCGCGATTGAGTTGCTCGTAGATCCATCGCGCGTCCGTGTCGCTGGCCGCGCGGATGCTGACCCTGGCATTGGGGTTTCGAGCGTGTCTTCCGAATGCGGCGAGTTCGTTCGCCGCGTCGACGCCATGTTCGCGAACGTTCTTCTGGACGAGCGGGAGGATCAGGCGCTCGGCGTTTTCGAGCAAGGCGAGCTGCTCGCGCATCGAACGGATTCCGGGATGCTCCCGGTCGACGATCGCGGCGCGGGCCAGCATGGAACGCGCGCGCACCCACTGCTCACGTTCGATGGCGCTTCGTGCCAGCACGATGTAGCGCTCGACGATCCGCTCGAGACCATCGCCGACATCGGGGTCATCCGGTGCGAGCGCCAACGCCTTGCGGTAGTAGAGGTAGGCGTTGTCGTCCTCGGGAGTCAACAGCCGGTCCTCGGCCAAGGCTCTCGCCCCGGCTTCCAGCAGCACCCGGACCGCCTCGTTGTCGCCCGGGTCGGTTGGCGCCTCGGCCGGCGGCAGGGGCGCGGGGGGTTCGACCGGGGATGGCGGTACACGCGCAGGCGAGACGGCGCAGGCGCCGATCAGGAGCGCGGGGAGTACCAGACCGAGACGTCTTCGAGTGCGAAAAGCCATGGTCGTTGAGTGTATGCGACAATCCCGGCGACCACGCAAGGAGTCTTCCCGCGTGTCCCGTCCCGTGGCGCCGCTCCGCTTGGCGGCCATTCTTGGCATGAGTCTTGGCATGAGTCTTGGCATGGGCGGCCTTGGTGCGTCCTGGCTTGGGGCGTCCGCCCCCGGCGCAACCGCCCTCGCTGCACCAGGCGACGGCGTGCAGTTCGACGAGGTGAAGGATCCCTTGGCCGCATCCACGGGCTTTCTGCCCGTCGACAAGGCCTTTGTGTTCTCAGCGAGGCTGGACGATGACCTGGTCGTCGCGCGCTGGGACATGCCGGACGGCTACTACCTCTACCGGCAGAAGTTCAAGGTCGATCACGGGCACGGCGTCCGCCTGGGGGAGATGGCCATCCCCACGGGCGAACCTCGAATCGACGAGTACTTTGGCGAGTCCGAGGTCTACTTCGGCAGCGTGGAAATCGGCACCGCCATACTGGAGAGGACCGAACGCACGGTGACCGTCCAGTTCGGCTACCAGGGGTGTGCCGAACGGGGCCTGTGCTACCCGCCGGCAACGAAATCGGCGACGTTCGAATTCGCCGGCGTACCCGCATCCCCGGGTGCTTCCACGTTCGCGTGGGCAGCCCTTGCGGCCTTGGTCCTGATCTTGGCTGCCGCCTTGGCCGTCGTGGCGAATCGCCAGAAACTTCGTTGAACGTGCTGTTATCTTGCAGTCATAGTGCAATAATCCATGCTCTTTCGTGATTGAAAGGCATGGCGTGGCAAAAATTCTGGTCCTGCACGGGCCGAACTTGAACCTGCTCGGAACGCGCGAGCCGGGTGTGTATGGACGGGACACGCTCGCCGACATCGACGCCCGGCTCAAGGATCAGGCGGGTGCTGCGGGGCATGACCTCGAAACGTTCCAGAGCAACGCGGAACATGACTTGGTCGACGCTGTCCAGCGAGCCATGGCGGACGGTGTCGGTTTCATCGTGGTCAACCCCGCGGCCTTCACCCACACCAGCGTGGCGCTGCGGGATGCCTTGTTGGCGGTGGAGATTCCGTTCATCGAGGTGCATCTATCCAACGTCTACGCCCGCGAGCCGTTCCGCCGCCACTCCTACTTCTCCGACATTGCCGAAGGCGTCATCGCCGGATTGGGTGCGAAGGGATACGAATACGCGCTGAAGGCGGCGATCAACGCGCTGGCGTGAGCCGGCACACGGGCGCCGTATTGAGGACAGACGATGGACTTGCGCAAGGTCAAGAAGCTGATCGAACTGGTTCAGGAGTCCGGAATCAGCGAACTCGAGGTTCGCTCCGGCGATGAGCAGATCCGAATATCCCGGGCCGGGCCGGTCGTGCCGGGCGCACCCGTGATGCCACCGGTCGAGACTCCCGACGAGCCGGCGCCGGACAAGCGAAAAAGGGGCGAGGTTGTGGACGCGCCCCTCGCGGGAACCTTCTATCGGGCGCCCGCCCCGGGCGAAAAACCTTTCGTCGAGATCGGCGACACGGTCGCCGCCGGCGACGTGCTGTGCATCATCGAGAGCATGAAGATGATGAACCGGATCGAGAGCGAACGCGCCGGGGAGATCGTCGAGGTGCTGGTGGACAACGGCAAGCCGATCGAGTCGGGTACCGCCTTGTTCCGCATCGTCTAACCGGCTGGCGCGTCGACCATGCCATGGCTGCGGCTGTGCGCCTCGGTGCCGGCTCGGCGCACGGACGCGATGGGAGAGAGAATGCGGCTGGCCGGCGCGGTGGCGGTCTCGGTGCTGTCTGCAGACGAATCGGACGAACTTCTGGAACCCGATCCAGGTCGGACGCCCCTGTGGAACGCGGTTCGCATCGAGGGGCTGTTTTCTGCGGATGCGGATCTCTCCGCGCTATCGGGACTCGATCTCGACGTCGACTTTCTTGCGGACCGGGATTGGTCGGAGACTTGGCGACGGGGTCTCGTTCCGATGCGTTTTGGACGCTTGCTGGTCGTGCCTCGGCATGACGCGCCCGATGGGACGGGAACCGTGGCGCGAGCCGGCGAGGTCGTGGTCCGTCTCGATCCAGGGCTCGCGTTCGGCACCGGGACCCACGCCACCACCGCACTGTGCCTGCAATACCTGGCCCGGACGCCATTGAACGCAAGGCGCGTTCTCGACGTAGGCGCCGGGTCGGGGATCCTCGCCATCGCCGCTGCTCGGCTAGGGGCCGCGGTTGTCGCTGTGGACCACGATCCCCAGGCGCGGCGGGCCACCACCGCCAATGCACGCGCCAACGGAGTCGAACTCGCGGTATTGGACGACCTCGATGCGGTCGATGGTCGCTTCGACGCCGTTGTCGCCAACCTGGTGGCCCACACCATCCGTGATCTGGCGGATGCTCTGGTGGAGCGTCTGGATCCGGGCGGCGAACTGGTGCTTTCGGGCATACTAGCCGGGCAAGTGGAGTGGGTGATGGACGCGTTCTCCGAATTTCCCCAATGCCGATTCGAACCGCCGGTCCACCGCGACGGATGGGCCATGCTGCAGGCGCGACGATGTCCGAAACCGTCCAACCGCTGATCTCGGAGTGTCCGGCCTGCCGGACCCGATTCCAGGTCACCGAGGAGCAGCTCTCGGCCGCCGAGGGCCGGGTTCGCTGTGGCGCCTGCCTCACGGTCTTTCGAGGACGGAACGCGGCGGTCGCACCAGGGATCTTGAAGAAGGACCCGGCAACGGTGTCGCAGGGGGCCGAGCCCGGGGCCCTGAAGACCCTGCTCGGCTTCGAGGAGCCGGTCGGCACCCAGGCGCCGGTCACCGGCGAGCTTGGGGACTCGGCGGTCGATCGGCGGTCGGCTGACCGACCACCGGTTTCCACGCCAGCCGCGCCGAAGGAACCGCCGAGCGGTGTGGCGAAGTCGGATTCCGCTTGGTCCGCGGTCGTGATGGCGACCCTGGTCGCGGCGATGGCCGCACTCTTGGCCGCCGGTGTCTTGACGTTGCAGTTCGGCGTTTGGTCGCAACACCAATCCCTGCGTGGCGTGTACGAAGCCGCTGGCATCGACCTGCCGCCGTACAAGGCGCTCGATGCCATTCGCGTGACGGACCTGTCCGTCCCGAACCGGGCCGGGCCGCCGAACCCGATAGTCGTCAACGTGGATCTCGCCAACACCGCGCCGCAGCACCAGCGGTTCCCGGCGCTGGCGGTTCGTCTGCAGGCCGCCAACGGGGTCACCCTGGCCGAGCAACGGATCGAACCGGAAGACTACCTGCCGACGGCGACCCATAGCCGGCGGATGACGCCGAACAGCGCCGTCAACATCTCGCTCCGTCTCGACGATCCTGGCGCCGAGGCCGTCAGCTACGTCATCTCGCTGCTGTGAGCGCACCCGACCAACGGCTTCGCGGGGTCGAACGGGCCCTGGTCAGCGTCTCGGACAAGACCGGCGTGGTGGAGTTCGGCCGCTCCCTCGAGCGCATGGGGGTCGAGGTCCTTTCCACCGGCGGTACGCATCGCGTCTTGTCGGAAGCCGGGGTTGCGGTGACCGAGGTGGCGGCGGTCACCGGCTTCCCGGAGATCATGGACGGACGGGTCAAGACGCTGCATCCGAAGATTCACGGCGGAATCCTTGCCCGGCGCGACGTCGATGCCGAAACCCTTGCCGAACACGGAATCGGCGGCATCGACCTGGTCGCGGTCAATCTCTACCCGTTCGAGCAGACGGTGGCGCGCGACGACTGCACCCTGGAACTCGCGATGGAGAACATCGACATCGGCGGGCCGGCGATGCTGCGCGCGGCGGCCAAGAATCACCGCGACGTCCTGGCCGTGATCGACCCCGGGGACTACCTGGGCGTGGTTGAACGAATCGCGGACGGCGGCACGACCTTCGACTTCCGTTTGCGGATGGCCGTCAAGGCATTTCGCCATACTGCCGCCTACGACGCCGCCATCGTCGCCTACCTGGCCCGCATTTCTCACCAGGGGCCGTGATGATCGCGGAGGATTTTGGCCCTGTGCGCGTGCTCGCGACCGAGAGCATAGCGGGGCCTACGGTTGAGGGAGCATGTGCGCGCACGGGCCCGTGTGTACACGGGGCCAAAAGACCCGCGAGGGCACGGCCAGCGCAGTCTGCAACCGGCA
>JAKZRQ010000320.1:0-20822 GCA_047518105.1 Pseudomonadales bacterium
CAATCGTCGGCGTGACCGCGAGCATGTAGCCGTCCAGCATCTCGGGGTCGCCAACTTCCATGATGGGATCCATGTTGTCCGCGACGCTGTTGCAGAAGAGCGAATCGCCTGCGCCGATCGTGGCAGTGCTGGAGGTGGCAAGCGCCTCCTCGTCCATCTCGATCGCCACGAGGAGGCCGTCGGGGCCGGGCTTCATCAGGGCCAGTGCGCCGGTTCCGCATCCGGCAGTGCCGATGTGGAAGGTCCCGACCGCGAAGTTGCCTGCGTCCGACGTGACCACAACGGTCGCACCCAAACCGATGTCCGCGGCGGTCGCGGTCATGAGGTTGTTGTTCGCGTGAAGCGGCGGGCTGGCTACCAAGCCCACGTTTACCGTGGCCAGGTTGGCGAAGTTATTCGGGTCGGAATCGTCGTCGGAATCGTCGTCCACGAACCGCCGGAACGCGCCGCCGGCTTCCTCGGACGTGCTTACCTCCGCAAGGGCGAGCTTGGCTACGATCGTCGCCGGCGCAACAGCCGGGGCGAGGTTGATGACATCGCCGGTGGCGTGGAACACGTCCGCGCCGAACTCGCTTTCGCGTGCCTCGGAAAGGTCCTCGAACACCCGGAAGGTCCCGCCGTAGGTCGCCACGCGGGCGGCCATCACGGCGAGATGATGTGGGAGCAACAGGGTAAACTTGGTGCCGACGGGGTAGTCGTCGCTGACCATATGAGGATTCTGGAAAGGTTCATCGCTCTCGACATACCTGAAGTCTAAGTCTTGAGCATTGCCATCTGACGGATCGGCCGGGAGGCGATAGATGACGGTGCTGTCCCCTTGCCGCCCCCGGTACGCCACCGCGATGTCGTCAGGGTCGACCATGTAGGTCGTGGATGTCGCGCTCTCACCCATACCCTCCGTGTGCGGAACCCTGATCTCCGGCTTCGGCGGTGCTGCGCTGAACACCATGCCGTCGAAGTCGTAGCGAATGTAGTAGTGGTCGGATTCGCCCCGGTTTGTCAACAGGATGTCGACCTCGGCACGCAGTTCGAGCCACCGGTCCGGTTTCCCGCCTGCCACCGCCGGCACGCTACTCGACGCGGTAAACACGTGGTAGTGGCCTTCGGTGACCATCCCTGGAACGCCTGACAACGTCTCGCTAGCCAGCGTCACGGCACCGGGTACTTCCATACCGCCTACGACCTTGGTCGCGATGACGGCTGACAAGTCCTCCTGAGCACTGACCATCGTAGCGCCAAGCAGCCCGACGAGCCCGATTACGGGGGCCAAAGCAGCCCTCATGGTTCTTTTGCAGAGCATTGTGTTACTCCAAGTCTTCCTAACATTCACTGTCATAGAGCCGATGACCCGGCGGGGAGCCCCCCCCAACGCCATTGAGCTAGCGGCGATTATCCACGACCTTGGCGGAATGGCAACACTTTTTTTCAATCGAATCGCCAAAACCCAAGGGTATCCAAAGTACGCAGCCACCCGGTCATAAGTCCCATCTCCACCGACTTTCTACAGGAATCGCCGGTGAAGCTCAAGCTGCGCTTTGATCTGCTCAGTGAGCTCCCGGGCCTGTCGTGGATCGGCAATCACATAAGGTATCACCATCACGAGCAATTCGGTACGGTCTTTTTGATAAGAATCGGCGCGGAACAGGCGGCCTAGGAACGGCAGCTTGCCGAGGCCCGGCACGCCGGAGCGGCCCTGGCTCTGGCTCTCGGAGATCAGTCCGCCGATGAGCACCGACTGGCCGTCGCGCAGGGTCATGCTGGTGTTCACCTCGCGGGTGAGGATGGTGGGGGTGAGGGTGACGGCGCCGGCGGCGCGGGCCTCGCTCAGTTGCTGGCTGACGGTCAGGTCCACGAGGCCGTTGGCCTGGACGATGGGAGTGATCTGCAGATTGACGCCGGTCTTGCGGTATTCGATCTGCTGGACGATGCTGGTGGAGCCCTCCACCTGGGTGCCCTCGGCGCGTTGGGACAGGATCGGAATGTCCGTGCCGCCGAATAGGCGCGCCTGGGCGCCGCTCTGCACCACGAGGCGCGGCCGGGAGCGGATCACCACCCGGCTGTCCTCGAAGGCGAGGCGCAGGAGGGCGCGGGTCTCGCCGGCGCCGTCCAGGGTGAGGGTCAGGCCGCCGCTGGCGAGGCGCGCGTCCACGTCGCGGCCACCGATGCCGAGTTTCGCCAGGTACTCGATGCCGGATTCCTCGCGACCGCTCAAGGTGACTTCCGCGAGCAGCACCTCGATCAGCACCGAGGGCACCGGCTTGTCGAGCCTCTTGAGCATGGCGCGGATCTTGGCCCACTCCTTGCCGGCGCCCTTGAAGAAGACCAGGTTGCGGTCTTCGTCGACGAACAGGCGCTGGTTCGCCCGGGTTTCCGCTGCGCTGCCGCGGCCCTCGGCATCCGCGGAACCGGTACTGTCGATGCCCATGATCCGGTCCAGGGTCCCGGTGAGCCGGCTGGCCAGGGTGTTGCGGATCTCGTAGGTGAACCAGCCGTCCTCCACCGCCGCCTCGCGCTCCACGTCCAGCACCCGCGCCCACTCCTTGACGCGCTCGAGCACGGCCGGGTCGGCGGCGAATACCACCAGCTTGTTGACGGTCTGGAGCGGCAGGAGGATGACGCCGGCGCCGATGTCGGAGCGGCCGATCTCCGCTTCGTAGCCCTGGGCGCCGAGGATCGAGATCAGGTCCCGGGCCATGTCGTCGACTAAGAGGAAGGCCGGCTCCACCACCAGGCCGTGGCGGCCGATGAGGAGCGGCTGGTCGAGCACCTCGATCATGGCCACGGCCGCGTCCACGGTTTCCAGCTTGCCCTGCAGGAGCACGCCGCCGCGTTCCGGCTTCTCGTGCACCACCAGGTCCAGGCCGCGAATGAGCTCGGCGAGCAGGCTCGCGATCTGGTTCGGGCGCATCACCTTGAGCGAGACGAGCTGGAAGATGGTGCGGTGGGTGGCGGGCACCTCCGGGCGGGCACGGCCGCTGATCAGGAGCGGAATCTCGCGGCTGGAGATGTCGTCGCTTGCGACGAAGGTGACGGTGCCGTCTTCCTCGCCGCGGATGAGCACGCCGTAGCTCTCCAGCACGCGCCGGGCAGTGGCGAACAACTGGCTGGGCGGCAGGGGGTCGGCGATGCGCAGGGTGACGAGGTCCACCTTCTCGCTGAGCGAGGGGGAGATGTGGAAGGAAAGGCCCAAGCGCTCGTTGAAGAGTTCGTCGATGAAGGCGGCCAGGGGCACGTTGTTGAAGGCGACGGCGATGGGTTCGCCGACGAGATCCTCGCCCAGGCTGTCGACGGCGCCTTCGGCCATGCCCGGGCCGCCGGGCACGCCGGGGGCTCGGGTCATCACCAGGGTGCCGTGCCCCTCGTCGACGGTCACCGACAGGGCGTCGGCGACATCGGCGGGCAGGATCGGCGGGCGGATGGGATCCGGCAAGGGGGCCACCTCGAAGGTGGAGCAACCGCCGGCCAGCACCGAGACGGCCAACGCCAGCGAAACGGCGGCGGCTACGGGCGCGCGGCGCGGGGGGCCGGACGCGAGCTGGGCAACGGGCGCGCGGTGCGCGGGGCCGGGCGCTCGGGGTGCGGGGCCGGGCGCTCGGGGCGCAAGGGGCGCTCGGCGCACGGTGCCGGGGGCGAGGTGCGCAGGGGGCGCTCGGCGCGCGGTGCCAGGCGCGAGGGGCGCTCGGAGCACGGTGCCAGGCGCGAGGGGCGCTCGGCGCACGGTGCCAGACAAGGGCGGCGACCGGGGGTGCGCGGGCGGCCACCCGGCGGGCGGGCGCACGGTGGGCGGCCACGCGGTCGTGTGCCGGGGCGGGGACGTCTTGGTCACTGCTACCTCCACATCGCTTGTGTCGGGTCGACCCGAGCCGGGTCGAGACCGTGTCAGTTGGCTGGCGGTGCCGGGTTCTGCGGGTCGCCGGCGTCGGGGCCGGGACCGTCGCCGCCGGGTTCCGGCAGGCCATCGGCCTCCGGCGACGCGTCGGCGCCGCTCAACCGAGGGAACAATACCAGCACTTCGCGCTCGCCGTCTGCGTCCTCCAGGGTGACCGCGTTGTCGGTGACTGCGGCGAGGAAGCGACCGTCGGGCAGGGCGTCGCCCGGCAGGACGCGGACGATGCGGCCGTCGGGGGACGCCAGCAGCACCGCGAGGTCGGCGCCGGCGGCGGTGACGCCCACAAAGCCGATGGCGGCCAGTTCCGGGTTCAGGGCGTTCTCGTCCTCCTCGGGAGCGGCGGTGGGCGCGTTTCCTTGTGCTGGCGCACCCCAGCGGGAGGTGGCCAGGAGGTCCGCCAGGTCGGCCTCGAGGACGGGGGACGGGACGGCGCCGATGCCCGGCGGCGCGGTTCCGGCGGGGGTGCTGGAACCGGGCACCGGCCAAACGAGGCCCAGGACGATGCCCAACACGGCGAGAAACACCACCCGAGCGAGGGGATGACGGCGCAGGCGCATCGCCTGGGCCTTCCACGTCCCAAGGGCGCCCGGCCCATCCGGGGCGGCTGCGGTTTGTGTCGAGGTATTGCGGTCCATGATCGTCAGCCTGTTAGCGGGCGTCTGTCCGCGTCAAGTTCGCGTGTGTCCGGACCCGAGGAACGCCGTGGACCCGAGGAACGCCGTGTGTCCGCGCCGCGCCGAGTCCGCGTGTGTCCGGGCCGGAGGAACGCCGTGTGTCCCCGCCAAATCCGCGTCTGTCCGGGTCGGAGGAACGCCGTGTGTCCGCGCCGAGTCCGCGTGTGTCCGGGTCGGAGGAACGCCGTGTGTCCGCGCCGAGTCCCGCGGAGTCCGCGTGTGTCCGGGTCGGAGGAACGCCGTGTGTCCGCGCCGAGTCCGCGTCTGTCCGGGTCGGAGGAACGCCGTGTGTCCGCGCCGAGTCCGCGCCTGTCCGCGCGCCAAATCCGCGTCTGTCCGGGCCGGAGGAACGCCGTGTGTCCCCGCCAAATCCGCGCGCGTCTGTCCGGGCCGGAGGAACGCCGTGTGTCCGCGCCGAATCCGCGTGTGTCCGGGCCGGAGGAACGCCGTGTGTCCCCGCCGAGTCCGCGTGTGTCCGGGTCGGAGGAACGCCGTGTGTCCGGGCCAAATCCGCGTCCGTACGGGCCGGAGGAACGCCGTGTGTCCCCGCCAAATCCGCGTCCGTACGGGCCGGAGGAACGCCGTGTGTCCGCGCCGAGTCCGCGTGTGTCCGGGCCGGAGGAACGCGTCTGTCCGGGCCGGAGGAACGCCGTGTGTCCGCGCCGAGTCCGCGTGTGTCCGCGCCAGCGGGCTCCGTCTGTCCGCGTCAAATCCGCGTGTGTCCGGGCCGGAGGAACGCCGTGTGTCCGCACCAATTCCGCGTGTGTCCGGGTTGGCGGGGTCGGTGGCGCCGATGATGAAGTAGGCGGAGAGGAGCATGTCGAACCGGGTGTCGCCGCGCCGGTCGTTGCGCAGGCGGGTGATGTTCAACTGTTCCTCGAGGAGCTTGTTCGGATGCGCGGCAATGGCCTGCAGCACGCGCAGCACGCCGCCCTTGCGGGCGGTTCCGGAGAGCTGAACCTGGACCTGCCAGAGGCCGGGCACGTCGTCCACGGGATGGCTGAGGCCGAGCTTGATGGTCGACCGGTCGACGTTGAGGTCTTCCTCTTCCATCAGCGCTTCCACCGCAGAGCGCAGTTGGGCTTGGGCCAGACCCGAGTTGTCGGCGCGCCAGAACCTATCGGTGAGCGCGCGTTCGGCGGCACGTGCCGCGTCGACCCGCTCGGCCCAGTCCTCGCGGGCGAGCAGGGACCGGGCGCGGGCCAGGCGCGTGGCGGTGTCGGCATGGTCGGCGGCGACGGCGGCCAGGCGCTCGGACTGGACGGCGAACACGAAATAGCCAAGCAGGATGGCGACGATCGCCCAGACGCCGAGCCGCAGGCGCGGCTTTTCCACCAGTTCGGCGCCGAGGCGGGCAATGATCGGGTGGACGTTCACCTAGACGCTCCGTCGCCACCCCCAGCCCGCGCGGCGCGCGCGCGCTGGGGGTGGGGGTCGGGGTCGATGGTCAACACGATCCCCCTGCCGTCTTGCTGGGTCTGGCCCGGTTCCACCCCGGTGAACAGCGGCTCCCGCTGCAGGGCGGCGACCACGGCGACGGTGTCGAAGTCGGCATCGACGAGAACCAGCGTCAGCTCGCCGCGCTGGTAGCGCCAATTGCGGAACTCGGTGGTCGGCTCGGGCAACGCCCGGTCCACCTTCGCCATGATCAATGCTTGGGAAGGATGCGCGAGCAGTTCGGCAAGCCGGCCCGAGCGGCGGCCGAGGGCGGCCAGTTCCGCACGCGCACCGAGCACCGGGGCGAGTTCGTCCTCGATGCGGGCGAGTTCCGCCTCGGCGGCCCCCAGGGCGAAGTGAATGCGCCAGTGGCGCGCTTCCTGGAACCCGGCGATGGCGGCGAACAGGGCCAGGGCGGCCAACACCAGGGCGCGCTCGTTGGCCAGCAGCCAGACCCGGGGCGCCACCGGAGAGGCCCACGGGTCCGGCGCGAACCGGGATGGGGACGGTTCGGCAGCTTGACGCCCATCGATCTCGTCCGGAAAGGTCTGGCGCCCGAGAAACCACTCGATCCGGGCGCGGTCCGGCCGCACCGGCTGCCACAGCGAGTCGCGCAGGACGTCGTCCCGCCAGACCTGCAACTCGAAGCCTTCGTGGCATTCCTGGATGCCGAGGCCATCCGCGCGCCGGGGGTAGAACAGGGTTTCCGGGACGGTGCGGACCCGGGCCGGGGCCAGGCCGTCGTCGTCGAGGCCGAGGACCGGCGGCTGGATCTCGACGGCGTCCGCATCCCAGAACCAGACCATGGCGGTGCTGCCGGACCAGACGCAGCGGTGGCCGGTGCGCTCGAACGGACTCCACACCGGGAGCTGGTGCACGACCGCCGCGCCGCGCCGGTTGCGGGGGACGCTGGCGAAATCCGTCGAGCGGTAGAGGCACAGGCCGCGACCGACGATCCAATGAGGGTGGATGGACTTGAACGCCAGCGGCTCGACCCCGGCGCGGGTCTGGATGGCGTTGCCCGAACCGGCGAGCCGGGCGCGCAGCCGGCGGCCGAGGGCCATAGCGCGGTCGGCCAGGTCGGGACCGAGGAGGCGCGCGAGCGTTGACGTGCCTACGGCGCCTCGGCCCGTGACCGCGGGCGCGTCAGGTTCGTTGGGCGCGGCCATTCGGTGTCCTTGAACGCGGCAAGTCCGAACGCGGCAAGTTTGAACGCGGCAGGAAGGTGCTCGGCAAGCTGGCGTCGTTTGAATCGAGTTCCGATGCCGTGTCGTCTTGTTCCGGCGTCCGCTCCAGGGCCGTTGTCAGGAGTTCCGTTTCGACTTGCCGAGGCGTGGGGCGCTTGGCGAGCACGGCTTCGGCAAATTCGGCATGTTCGGCATAGCGGTACTCCTTGCGCCAGGGGGCGATTTCCGACCACGGCGTCAGCGTGACGCCCACGATCGTGCGCGGGCCGCCGTCCGGCCACCAACTGGACAGACGCAGGAGCGAGGTGGGATATGCAATGATCGCATCGGGGTCCAACGGCGGGTATTGTCCGGTCAGTTCGCCAAGGTGATCAAGGGAGCCGATGGGGGTCTCGGCGCGTGCTTCGAGGAATGCCCCGAGGTCCTTCGGCGCGACGCCCAGGAGCACGGCGGCGAGCTCGACGGGCATGGTGTTGAAGTTGGTGCCCCAGACCAGATGCGGCGTCGCCATGGCGCGCAGGCGGCGCCATTGGCCGGGGGCGAGCAGGCTGTCGGCGCCCAGCACGCGTTTCAACTCCATGGGATTCGCCAGGAACCAGTTGGCGGGCGGCGGCAGACCGGCGCGGACGTAGTCCACCCGTTCGGCCCCGTCCAGGGCGAGGTCCTGGTTCAGGTCGATGTAGTCACCCAGTTTGGGCACCAGGCGGGCCACGACGTCCGCCGTTACCCCGAGATGCTCGAGCAGAAGATGGAATGTCGGGTCGTCGGGGAAGTTGACCGGCACCAGCCCGGCTTCGTCCTGGACGGTGAACAGCACGCCGCCGAGCCCGGCGTAGAGTTCGCCGCCGACGCGCAGCTCGCCGTCGCCGAAGCCGTCGGGCAGGGGCTCGTCGGGATCGGTGAAGATCTGCTCGCGCATCAGGAGCACGCCGCGGTGATTCATGCGGTTGGTGGCGAGCAGGTAGAGCACGGTCTCCTCGGTGCTGCGGCGGTCGAGTTCCGCCTGCAGCATGAGTTTGGCCTGGCGGACGTTCTCGACCCGAGTGTCGGTGGCTCGATCCATGTACGCGGCGATGAGGGCGAGCGCCACCAGCGCCCACAGGGTCGTGGCGAGGATGAAGCCCGGGCTCGGCGGCTTGGCGCGCGCGGCGTTCACATGAAGTCCTCTTCGGCGAACAGCGGCGAGGGCGCGGGTTCCAAGTGGCCGATCCAGACGACGCCGTCGGTCTCGGAGACCAGGCGGACGAGGCGCGGCGTCCAGGCCGGTCCGTCCACTTCGAAGGGCCAGCGGTCCTGCCAGGCGCCGGGAACGGCGGCGTACTGGAAGGCCAACTCGCCCTCGCCGGTGCCGTAGACCGACCACTCGACGGCCGGTTCGGCGGCGGCGGGATCGGTGATGGCGGCGTGTTCGGCATAGACCACGGACCACGCGTCGCCGTCGTCCTCGACCGACCAGCGGACGGTTACCGGGGTGCCCGGTTCCGCGTGCAGCGGCTGCAGGGTGATGCCGGTGAAGGACTTGGCGTCGCCCGCGAAGCGGCGGGTTTCGATGCCGTAGGGCACGATGCCCTGGACGCTGGTCGCGAACCAATGCTGGGCGAGCGATTCCGAGACGGCATCACGGAAGTGGCGGGTGACGGTCTGGTAGCGGGCCGAGAACAGGCCGATGCCTTCGAGCATGACGGTGACCAGGAGGGCGAGGATGACGAAGGTGACGAGGAGTTCGACCAGGGTCAGGCCGGCGGCGGGGGCGCGGGTTGGGCGATGTGTGCGGATTGGGGGATGTGTGCGGATCGGGAGCTGTGCGCCGGCTGGGCGGTGTGTGCGGATCGGGGGCTGTGCGCGGACCGGGCGGTGTGTGCGGATCGGGGGCTGTGCGCGGACTGGGCGGTGTGTGCGGATCGGGGGCTGTGCGTCGGCTGGGCGGTGTGTGCGGATCGGGGGCTGTGCAGAAGTCGGCGCAGGGGTCGGCACCCGACCCGAGGGGTGAACGGGTTGGTTCGGGGGAGTCCTGGGGCGGAAACCCGGAACCCGCGACTGGGAACAACGGGGCATCAGCATCTCGCTCGCACTTCCACGGTCCACCGGCTCAATCGGTTCCGAAGGCGTCGAGCAGGAAACCGCGCACCTTCTCGTAGCCTGCCACGCGCATTCGCCAGGTGCCCAGCACGCGGCCCTGTTCGGCGATCGTGAACTCCACGACGTAGAGGCCGACGTCGAAGTCGCCCAAGGGGCCCAGTTGGCTCTGGCCATTGCGGATCGGTTCGAGGAGGGTGGATTCCCAGGCGACCTCGGCCGAACCCAGCGTCAACTCGCCTTTCGGCGTCTCGGTGGGGTTGATGGCGGACAGGTGCTCGATGGCGTTGCGCACGACCAGGGTTTGGCGGGCGACGTCGTCGGCGCGGCCGAGAGCGAACAGGTTGGTGTTGAGGAGGCCGTAGAGGGCCATGGCACCGGCGGCGAAGATCGCCAGCGCGACGCAGCTCTCTAGCAGGGTGAAGCCGCAGGGGTGCCGCGATCCCTGCGGGTGGAGGCTGCGGGCGGCCGGGGGTCGGATCATGTGGCCAACTCGGTCGCGGCGTCGTCGACGCGGCAGTAGGGCGCGACGAGTTCCACATGGACGGGAGGGGCGTCCTCGTGGGTGAGCGTGAGGCGCCCCCCTAGGCAGGCGCCGGTGGCGCGGACGACCAGGGGTGCATCGAGATGGGCCTCCCAGCCGGCGGGAATCTCGAGCAGGTAGACCGGCAGGCCGGTTGGATCGTGGACGCGGGTGGCGACGGCGGGGGGGTCGGCGGTTGGGGAGGCGGCGGTTGGGTCCGCCTCGACGGTCAGCGGATCGGCTTCCACGGTCCCGAGGACCACGAAGCCCCGACCGCGCAGCATCGCCTCGGCGCCGAGACCGGCGATCTGGTCCAGGATGCGCTCGCGCTCGGTATTTCGCGCCACGCTGCTGTAGAAGTTCTCCACGTTCGGCAGCACCAGCGCCCCGATCAGACCCAGCAGCGCCAGGACGACGAGGAGTTCCACCAGCGTGACGCCCCGCGACCGCCACGTTCGTGTGTCCGACGTTTTTGCGTCGCTGTATGGGACAGGATATGGGACAGGTGCCATGGAAGCGGAGTGTACGCTACGACGATCCATCTGGCGCTTGGGCGGCCGCCGGGTCCCGCGGGGTTCGTGTGTTCCGCAAGGTTCGTGCGCAAGGTTCGTGTGTCCGGAGTCCGGCACGTCTGTCCGGCAACAAGTCCGTCTGTCCGACTCGCGAGATCTCGTGTGTTCGGGCCACGCGAGAGCTCGTGTGTCCGGGCCAAGCTCGTGTGTCCGTGTGTCCGGGCCGACGCAAGAACTCGGACGCAAGAACTCGTGTGTCCGGGCGGCAAGTCCGTCCGGGCGGCAAGTCCGTCTGTCCGACTCTGGGGCTCGACTCTGGGGCT
This sequence comes from Pseudomonadales bacterium, assembly GCA_047518105.1. GTDB lineage: Bacteria > Pseudomonadota > Gammaproteobacteria > Pseudomonadales > Azotimanducaceae > VXYL01. The sequence goes on from JAKZRQ010000320.1 coordinate 10,622, forward strand.
GACTCAGGGGCCAGGTTCGTCCGTGTGTCCGGGCCAGGTTCGTCCGAGGTTCGTTCGTGTGTCCGAACTCGCGAGAGCTCGTGTGTCCGGGCCAGGCTGACTCAGGGGCCAGGTTCGTTCCGTGAGTTCGTCCGTGTGTCCGGGCCAGTTCGTCCGCGTGTGTCCGGGCCAGGTTCGTCCGCGTGTCCGGGCCGGCGCAAGGGCGGCAAGTCCGTGTGTCCGGGCCGGCGCAAGGGCGGCAAGTCCGTGTGTCCGACCCTGGGGCTGACTCAGGGGCCAGGTTCGTTCGTGAGGTTCGTTCGTTTGTCCGGACTCGCGAGAGCTCGTGTGTCCGGGCCAGTTCGTCCGACTCTGGGGCTCGACTCTGGGGCTGACTCAGGGGCCAGGTTCGTTCGTGTGTCCGGGCCAGGTTCGTCCGGGCCAGGTTCGTCCGTGTGTCCGGGCCAGGTTCGGGCCAGGTTCGTGGGCGACGACGCAGTCTGGCGCTCGGTCGGCGCCGAGCGGGCAGGCGCGAGCCGCCGGGGCTTTCGCGAGGACGGGTTGAGGCGATCCGCTCGGGGAGCGGCATTCAGGTCGAGGAGGCTGGCTGGTCCGGCAGGTACCCGATGTCCGCGGCGTTGCCGTCGCCGCCTTCGGCCTTGTCCTCGCCCAAGGAATAGAGCGCGAGGCCTTGGCGGTTGTTCGCCGGGATCCGGTACCGGTAGGGCATATTCCACGGATCCAGCGGCACGTTGTCCATGAGGTAGGGGCCTCGCCAGAAATCGGCGACTTCCGAAGGCGCATCCACGAGCGCCGCCAAGCCCTGCTCGGTGGTTGGGTAGCTGCCCGCATCCAGGCGGTAGGTCTGCAACGCGTTGTGCAGCATCTTCACCTGGGTTTCCGCCGCGTCCACCTTGGCTCGATCCGCGTGCGCCCAGTAGTTCGGCAGCACCAAGCCCATCAGCAAGCCCAGGATGACGAGCACGACCATGAGCTCGACCAGGGAGAAGCCCCCTACCCTACGCCGCCGAGGGTTATCAGAGCGGCACTTCATTGATGGTCACCATCGCCAGAATGACGCCGATCATTATGGCCCCGAGCACCGTGCCGATCAACAAAATGGCGACCGGCTCGATCAGCGTCAGCACCCGCTTCATGCGCCGTGCGCTGTTCTCTTCGTAGAGCGTGGCCAGGGCCCGCATCATCTCCGGGAGCTGCCCGGACTGTTCGCCGACCCGGATCAGGTTGTAGCCCGTTGGCGTCAGCGCGCCCTGCTTCTGGAGGGACGTGGAGAGCGGTTCGCCACCGCGTACGTCGGCCACGGCGCGGTCGAGCGTAGCTCGGCGGCGGGAGATCCGCACGCCGCGGCCGGCAAGGCCCAACGCGGCGATCATTTCGACCCGGCTAGTAAGCATGGCGCCCATCGACGACGCCCAGCGGGCCGTGTCGGCCTCGGTGTACCACTGGCTGAGCAACGGCAGCGTCGCCAGGGCGTCCACCAGCCGTTGGCGGACGCTCTTCCTGCGCAGCAAGACGACGAGGACAGACGCGATGGCAGCGAGGATGGCGGCGACCAGCCAGGCGTTGTCGTTGAACCACAGGCCGGCGCCGAGCACCACCTCGGAGATCAGCGGCAGCTGCTTGTCTTCCTGAAGCAGGTCGGCGAACTGCGGCACCACGAAGACGAACACCGCCAGCACAGCGGCGATGCCCGACACGACGAGGATGCTCGGGTACGCGAGCGCCGAGCGCATGTCCGCAGCGACGCGCTCGTCGACTTCCATCTGGTCGACCGCCTGGCCTAGGGAATCGGCAAGTCGTCCGCTTTGCTCGCCCGCGTCGATCAGGTGATAGACGTAGTCCGGAAGCGGCAGCGCGGCAGCGCGCAGGGCGGCGAGGAAGTTCGCCCCGCGCATCAGTTCGCGGGCAATCCGGCCGAACGCGGCGGCGAGCGCCAGGTGGTAGCTGCCTTGGCTTTGCGAGCGGACCGCTTCGCCCAAGGGCACGCCAGATCGCAACAGAGTGGCGAGTTCGCGCAGGCCGACGATCACGTCGACGCCGCGCAACCTACGGCGAAACAGGGACGGCACGGGCGGCGAGGTTTCGCTGACCGCCACCACGGTATGGCCCTCGCGGCTGAGCCGACGGGTGACTTCCGCAGGCGAGACAGCCTCCATCTGGCCCTTGGTCAGCTCACCGTCGCCGTTGACGATCTCGTAGTCGTACTGCGGCATGGCGGTCGATCAGTTGTCCTCGACGCCGCCCATGGCCTGACGCAGGACCTCCTCGACGGTGGTTTTGCCGTGGGAAGCCTTGATCAGGCCGTCGGCGAGCAGGGTGCGATGGCGCTGGTCGGCGTGGGCGAAACGCCGCAGGTCGTTCAGGTGGGCGCCCGAGACAATTCTGTCCTGCAGTTCGGCGGTCACCGGGACCAGTTCGTAGATGCCCATGCGACCCCGGTAGCCGGTGTTCTGGCAGGCGTCGCAACCGACCGCGCGCGCCCATTGCTCGCCGAGCAGTTCGGCGGGCGCGGCGTCGAGCAACTCGGTCGCGATGGTGGGCACGCCGGCAGGCGCCGCGCAGTGGGTACAGAGCTTGCGCACCAGGCGCTGCGCCTGGACGCCGGTGATCGTCGCCGCCACCTGGAAGGGTTCGACGCCCATGTCGATCAGCCGGGTGAAACTCGACACGGCGTCGTTGGTATGCACGGTGGAGAGCACGATGTGGCCGGTGAGGGCAGAGCGCATGGCGATCTGGGCGGTCTCCAGGTCACGAATCTCGCCGATCATGATGACGTCGGGGTCTTGGCGCAGGATGTGCCTGAGGGCCTTGGCGAAGGTGTAGCCAATCTCGGCGTGGACCTGAATCTGGGTGATGCTCGGCATCTGGTATTCCACCGGGTCTTCGACGGTGATGATCTTCTTGATGCCGTCATCGATGTCCTCCAGGGCCGCTGAAAGGGTGGTGGACTTGCCGCAACCGGTGGGGCCGGTGACGAGGATGATGCCGTTGCTGGCGCGCATCCAGGCTCGAAGCATGCGCAGATGGTCGGGCTCCATGCCCAGGCTCTCGAGCGCCTGCTCCTCGCCCCGCTCCTGGGCGAGCAGGCGTAGAACGATGGATTCGCCGAAGGCACAGGGCACGGTAGAGACGCGGATGTCCATGTCCTTGCCGGAAATGCGTTCGGTGAAACTGCCGTCCTGGGGAAGGCGGCGTTCGGCGATGTCGATGCCGGAAATCAGCTTGATGCGGGATGCGACGGCCGGAAAGCGGTCGATGGGCTGGTTCAGGCGGGTGTGCAGGACGCCGTCGACGCGCATCCGCACCGCGAACTGCTCTTCGGCGGGCTCGACGTGGATGTCCGAGGCACCGAGGTCCACGGCCTGCGACAAAAGGTTGTTCACCAACTCGATCACGGGCGCCTCTTCGGCCATCTCGCGGAGCGCCTTGGCGTCGTCGCCGGAGAACAGGTCTTCGATCGCCCGCTCCTTGCGTACGGCGTCCAGGAGGCGGTCGATCTGGTGGTTGGCGGCCAGGTAGTAGGTGACGGGTTCGCCGGGGTAGAAGTAGTTGAAGGTCTCGACCAGGGCGCTGTCGCGGATGTCTTTGGCGGCGCAACGGAGCTGGCCGTCGTCTTGCCACACGAGGGTGGCGTGGTCGATGAACCAGTCGAGCTTGATCGGAGACTCCGCCATGAAACGGTAGACGGCAAGGTCCTCCGGGAGATTCTCGTCGTCGCGCAGATAGACGGCCCCTAGCTGCTCGGCCAGTGCGGCGAGCAGCACGTCCTCGGAGATGGCCCCCGTCCTCAGCAACAAAGCGCCAAGCTTGCCGCCAGCGGATTGCTGGATGTAGAGCGCCCTGTCCAGATCGCCCTGCTGGATGGCCCCTCGTTCGACGAGCAATTCGCCCAGACGCTTCATGGGGCAATCATACTCGGCGGCGGGGGCGGACACACGGCGGCGGGGGCGGACACACGCGGACAGGCGGGGCGAAGCGGGACACGGCGGCGGGGGCGGACACACGGCGGCGGGGGCGGACACGGCGGGGGCGGACACACGCGGACAGGCGGGGCGAAGCGGGACAGGCGGAGGCGAGGCGGGGGCGGACACACGCGGACAGGCGGGGCGAAGCGGACAGGACAGACGCAGAGGCGGGCGAGCGGACAGGACAGACGCAGAGGCGAGACGCAGAGGCGGACAGACGCGAGGCGGACAGACGCGGACACACGGCGTGCAGGCGGACAGACGCGGACACACGGCGTGGAAGACGCGACGCGGACAGACGCGGACACACGGCGTGGAGGCGGACAGACGCGGACACACGGCGGAGGCGCACGGCGGAGGCGGACCCGGACAAGGCGGACCCGGACACACGGCATCGCCTCACGGCATCGCCTGGGGGGCGGACAGACGCGACGTGGACCCGGACACAAGCGCCGGGGGGCGGACAGACGCGACGCGGACCCGGACACGCGGCGTGGACCCGGACACACGGGTGACGGTGAGGCGGACCCGGACACACGGCATCGCCTGGCGCGGACACACGGCATCGCCTGGCGCGGCATCGCCTGGCGCACGGCATCGCCTTGGAGGCGGACCCGGACACACGGGCGGCGGGGGCGCACGGGCGGCGGGGGCGGACAGGCGGGGCGAAGCGGACAGGACAGACGCAGAGGCGGACAGACGCGCATCGCCTCGCATCGCCTGGCGCGGACACACGCATCGCCTGGCGTGCGCGGCGTGCTATGGCAGAATGTCGGTCGCGCCAAGAGCGATAGACGACTTCTCGAATTGCCTCTAGAAAGCAAGCTCCCCAACGTGAGCACGACGATCTTTACCGTCATGTCCAAGCTCGCCGACGACGAAGGAGCGATCAACCTATCCCAAGGCTTTCCCGACTTCGACGGTCCGCAGCGGCTCGTCGAACGCGTCAACTACTACCTGACCAACGGCTACAACCAGTATCCGCCGATGGCGGGAATCGAACCGCTGCGCCAAGGGATCGCGAACAAGGTTAGGCACCTCTATGGGGCGGCGGTCGACCCGGATACCGAGGTGACCGTGACATCGGGCGCGACGGAAGCCCTGTTCTGCGCAATCACGGCCGTGATTCGCCCCGGCGACGAAGCGATCATCTTCGACCCGTGCTACGACTCCTACGAACCGGCCGTCACGCTCGCCGGCGGCACCTGCCGGCACGTTCCGTTGACTCCGCCTCGCTTCAGCGTTGATTGGGACCGGGTGAAGGATGCCATCGGGCCACGGACACGACTGATCGTGACCAACACGCCGCACAATCCAACCGGCGCGGTCTGGGACGCCGGCGACATCGAAAGTCTTCGGGCAGTTGTTGCGGGACGAGACCTCTACCTCGTCGGCGACGACGTCTACGAGCACATCGTCTTCGACGACCGCGAGCACGTCAGCCTCGCACGTTATCCCGACCTCTTCGCGCGGAGTTTCGTGGTGTCGTCGTTCGGCAAGACCTACCACACGACCGGGTGGAAAGTGGGCTATTGCGTCGCGCCCGCGCCGTTGTCCGCGGAGTTCCGACGCATACACCAATTCGTCACGTTCACCACCGCGACACCTCTGCAACACGGAATCGCGGACTTCCTGACCGAGTGCCCGCAGCACCACCAGAACCTGGCGGCGTTCTACCAAGCCAAGCGCGATCTCTTTTTCGACCTGCTCAGCAGCTCCAGATTCCGACTGTCCCCCTCGGCCGGGACGTTCTTCCAACTCGTGGACTACGGTGGAATCACCGACGAACGGGACACACGACTATCGAAACGTTGGACAGTCGAGCAGAAGGTGGCCTCGATACCTGTTTCCGTCTTCTACCGCGACTCCCCGGATCAGCGGCTTTTGCGCTTCTGTTTCGCCAAGGACGACGCGACCCTCGAACGCGCGGCGGAGATACTGTGTCGTCTCTAGACCGGGTCTTGCACGTCGCGCTGGCCCAAGCGTCCCCTCGGTGGCACGAGCCAGCGGCGAACCGTAGGTTGTTCACGCGGATGCTCGATGGGCTAGGCGGGCGCGCGGATCTGGTGGTCTTGCCCGAGATGTTCAGCACCGGCTTCACCATGCACTCTGCCCAAGTGGCCGAGACCATGGCCGGGGAGACGGTTGCCTGGCTGCGTGAGCAGGCCGCGAAACATCGCGTCACGATCACGGGGAGCGTCGTCATCCGCGATGGAAGCTACTTCAATCGTTTGGTGTGGATGCCGCCGGACGGCGGCGAGACGGTCTACGACAAGCGCCACCTGTTCCGCATGGCGGGCGAGCACGAGCACTACGCTTCCGGCAGGCGCCGCACGCTGGTGACGCTTGGGGCTTGGCGCGTATTCCTGTGCGTGTGCTACGACCTGCGTTTTCCCGTCTGGCTTCGCTCCCGCAACGACTACGACGTGCTGCTTTGCGTGGCCAACTGGCCGGCGGCGCGGCAGTCCGCCTGGAATGCGCTACTTCGCGCCCGAGCCATCGAGAATCAGTGCTTCGTCGTTGGCGTCAACCGGGTTGGCAAGGACGGCAACGGCATCGACTACCGCGGCGGCAGCGCGGTATACGACTACACGGGAAATACCTTGGTGGAAGCGTACGATGACGAGACCACGCTATCCGCGACGCTCCGTCTCGACGCGCTCGATGCCTACCGACAGGACTTTCCAACATGGCGGGACGCAGACCGGTTCGAGGTCACCTTGTGAACGCGCGAAGTGATTGCCCCCACGCGAGAAGGAGAGGGTTCCTGCCGCTGCTTTGCGTATCAATCGTGGTGCTCGCCGTCTCGGCCGGAGGCTGCGGATCCAAGGCCAAAGAAGCGGAGCATCCCGGAAAGGCCGTCTACCTGCGCTACTGCTACGCATGCCACCAAGCAGGGATCGCCGATGCGCCGAAGTACGGCGACAAGGAAGCCTGGGCGCCCCGGTTGGCCAAGCCGCGCGGCGAACTATTGGCAAACGTCAAGCGCGGCATGGCTCCGGGCATGCCTCCCCGAGGTGGCTGCGGGGCGTGCACCGATGAAGCACTGGGCGCCGCAGTGGAGTACATGACACGCAAGGTCGAGTAGCTCCGAGGCAGCGATCGCGCGATCGGGTGCATGCTTGGAGCGGACGCTTCGGAGTGTCGCCGCGATGCATAATCGCGGCGTTTCACTCCGGCAGGGGCACTTCCATCGGACGGAAGTTCCTGGCGGTCGTCCACTGCTTCAGCAGATTCTCCGGACCATAGGCCCGCTGGCGCTTGCGAATCGAGTACATCCGTACCCGCCAACGTCCAACGTCATCGGACAAGGGCGCTGCCGGCGCCGTCTCGGCGGTCGCGATCGCCTCCAGCAACTCGATGTATTCCTCGAGCGTCATGGCAACGAGCGTCCGGGGCGAGTCGGGCTTCTGCAAACCCGACGATAGGGGTCGAAGATACGCGGCCAACGCTTCCTTGCTGTGCTCGACCACGCGTTCCGCGATCGACACGTCACCGTACTCTGCCACGCGTTTTGTGATTTTGGCCCGGATCGGGTTCAAATCCACGTACGCCATGGCCGCCACGATCGCCTTCTCGCTAAGCAGTGCGCCCGAGTAGAAGCGCATATCGAAGAAGTGCCCGTAGCAATCCTCTTCCAGGTTCGCGCGCCGCGCGATCGGTTGCTTGAGGTGCTTCATGAATCCGGAGAGCGAGCCCAGGGTCTCGCGCAACCGAGCAATTCGATCAGCATCTGCCAGGATCTGTTCTCGTTTTCGAGCTTTGCGCCTCTCCCAAGACGCCGCTGCAGCGATCCGACCCAAGCGCGCCCGGCTCGGCATCCGCGGCGGAAACGCCTCCACCCAGCGGCGTACAACCTCCTCGTCGGACCATCTCGCTTTCGCAGTCGGGTCGTAGTGAAGGATGAGGTGGAAGTGGTTGCTCATCACCGCATACGCGTACAACTCCACCGCGAAGCACTTCGCCAGGGCCCGCGCTCGCTTCACCAGCCAACGTCGCCGGTGCGCAAACTTCTTGCGCGTCGACCGGTCCCACCCGCACAGGTACATGCCGCGCACGCAGCGCGACGTCAGGTGGTAGGTACATGCCGCCTCTTCGTCGACCAGCATTTTTCGTGGAATAGTCATACGCATAGATTCGCTGATCCAAGGACGGAACAAAGAACGACATTGGCCACTCTGGTTGTGAGAGGTTGACACCGCGACGTGCAAGACATTCGCCCGGTTTACGGCACAAATGACTCAGTTTTGGCCGGTAAGCCTCGGTGTGGGAGGGTGCGTCCCGGGATGCGTCCCGTGTGTCCGCGTTGAATCCCGTGTGTCCGCGCGATGGGTTCCCCCGGGATGCGTCCCGTGTGTCCGCGTCGAATGCGTGTCCCGTGGGTCCGCGCTGAATCCCTGTCCGCGCTGAATCCCGTGTGTCCGCGTCGAATGCGGTTCGCGCTGAATCCCGTGTGTCCGCGTCGAATGCGGTTCGCCTAATGCGCGTGTGTCCGCGTCGAATGCGGTTCGCCTGCCGGTGAGCCTCCGCCTGTCGGTGAGCCCTGTGTGTCCGGCAAGTTTCCTGTGTGTCCGGGTTGAGTCCTTGTCCGGGTTGAGTCCTATCCGGGTTGAGTTCTACTCTCGGTCCATGCGCCTGGCAATCGCCAGGATCGCCTCGGCCATCCGGCGGATCTTGTCGAGATCGGTGGTGGCGGGCCAACGATCATCCGGATGATGGAACCACGCGTTGGTGCCGAGGAACGAGACATAGGGTTCGCCGAGATCGTGGACATTGCGCGCCTCGCCAACGGGCCGCTGTCCGAGCGGCGTGACGGTTGGCGGCGGCAATCCGGCAGCCTTCATCGATGTTCGGGCCAGATCGAGGAGATCGGCGTCTGCGGCTTGAATCCGAGTTTGAGAGCCCACCGCCCCGAAATTCGCGCCCAAGTGAATCCAAGCGCGGGCGCCTTCCACCGGATCAGTTGCCAGATAGTGTTCGAGGCCGAGATGACCAAGCTCGTGGCCGCTCGTGGCAATGAATACCACGTCGCGGTTAGGCCGTCTCACGACGAAGTCCCTCAGCAACGCAAGCCAAACCGCGATTCCGCCACCGCGCTCCGCAGTGCAAACCCACCACGCGCTCTTTGGCGTCATGACGACCAACGGTGCGAGAGTCGAGTCCAGCCCCTGAGCCCGGCAGTAGATGTTGGATCCAAACGCCGTCTCAAGCGTGACGTGGGCAGTCAATCGGGCGGGTTCCCGACGCTTGGCGGCAGCAAGCAACCACGCCTCATGCTCCGTCGCCACTTGCAGCGCGGGCGGGCCAAACGGAGCCGCGAATCGATCGGCGTTCTGCAACGCCAATCCCGGCACACCGTCGTCCATCTTCGCCACCGCCACCAGGCCTGCATGTGCGGCCGTTGCTCTCGCCTCGGCAAAGACACGGTTCGCACCGCCACTCGCATGGTGGCCGAGCTCGCCCACGCCGATACGCGGACCAAAACCAGTTTCGTGTCCGCCTGTGCCATTGCGCAGCACTTCCAATGTTCCGACAGTTCCCTCGGGACCGGTGGTACCGCCGTCAAACAAGGGGATGCCTTCCACCGTCGATTGGCCAACCTCGATCTCGCAACGCTCGAGCACCCAACGGGAGAGTTCGAAGTCGTCGCGACGTGGCGACAGTCCAGCGTCGTGGACACGGGATGCCAGCCAGTCCGAAGTCCGACGGTCGCCAGATGTCCCCGTGCGGTGATCATCGATGGCGTCCCAGCCCCGGATGTCGTTCGCGATCTGGTTGACCAAGTCAGCGTTCAAGGCTTCGTCTCCAACAGTTGACCAATTCACCCCCGTTTGCCTCGCCATCAGATCAACAAGCCATAACGGGGCCACCAATCGGATGACATCACATTGATGTCACTGTGGTCATCACAAATCGCGTCTGTCCGGTCGCGATGCGCGACATTGATGTCACTGTGGCGACCACAAGTCCCGTCTGTCCAGTCGCGGATGCGCGACATTGATGTCACTGTGGCCATCACAAATCGCGTCTGTCCGGTCGCGATGCGCGTCTGTCCCGTTCCCGATGACATCATCGCGTGAAGCCGCGGGCGCCCTCTAGCCCGCATTTCTCACCAGGCCGCTTCTCGGCGTCAAAAGAGCTCATGGTTTCAAGAAGTTGACCGCGATGCCAACGATCGTGCCGGTTGCAGACTGCGCTGGCCGTGCCCTCGCGGGTCTTTTGGCCCCGTGTAAACA
>JAKZRQ010000321.1:0-5011 GCA_047518105.1 Pseudomonadales bacterium
CCTACGTCAAGTTCGCCAACCGGCTGGCGTGGAGCATGCAGGAGATCCTGCGGCTGCTGCAGCTCAACATCTTCGACCGACGTTCGCTGCTCGGACTCCTGGACTCGGTGGCCAATCCGCCGGACGAATCAGACACGCAGCCTCAATTGAATTTCTGCTGAGAGTTTGTGGGACAGCTATACGGTCCCGGGTCTGACGAACGGCTTGGAGTACGTCTTCCATGTGCGCGCAGTGAACGAGCATGGCGGAGGACTGCCCGCGGAGGTAACCGTGACGCTGCCTGGGATAGTAAGCTCGGAAAACGAGGAGCTACCTGCCGAGGTGACGCTCTCGGCCAACTATCCCAATCCCTTCAACCCGGAGACAACGATACGTTATGCATTGCCGCAGGCAGGCCAAGTGCGTCTTGTGGTGTACGACCTGCTCGGTCACGAGGTGGCCGTGCTCGTCGACCAATCGAGGCCTGCGGGCGATCATACGGTGCGTTTCGGAGCGGACAATTTGGCAAGCGGTCTATATGTCTACCGCTTGCAGGCGCAAGGCAAGACCATTGTGCGTACGATGATACTGGTGAAGTGAGCCGTTGGCGTCCGAACATCGCACAGGGGGGCTACCGTATGCCGTTCGTTCAAAATCGCCCTGTACGGTACCTTTTCCATGCCTTTGGACTCCCCCACGGCTGTGCGGACCTCGCCCGCCGTTCGTGCTGGTCACGCTGATCCCCGGATATCCGGATATCCGGAAGAGACAGGGAAGAACGGGATCGGGACGACGAACCGGGGGCCGTCCGGGGCCGCGGTCTGGTCTAATTGTGACCTCTCAGTAGGTTGTTCATTTGATCCTGATGCCCGAATTTATTAGGGATATCCGAACTGAAAGTCAAGGAGAGAGCCGAATGAAGATTCACAAGAATGCCCGATTGACGCTGAAAGGTCGAGAGATTCTGGTTTGCCGCATCGTTAACGAGGGGCTTCGCGTCGAGGAAGCCGGGCTGCTTCGCCAACAACTCCGTAGCGGTCACCGTGATCGACGGGGTGGTCTTCGCCGGCGGGGCTGACAGCGTGATCCGCGCCCATTCCACCATGGATGGGAAGGTGGTCTGGGAGTTCGACACGACCCGACTGGTCAAGACGGTGGGCGGCGTGCCGGGCAAGGGCGGCGCCATCGACGGTCCGGGGACCGGTTGTGGCCGGGGGAATGCTGTTCGTCAGCAGCGGCTACGGGGCCTTCGGACAGATGCCCGGCAACCTGCTGCTGGCGTTCGGGGTGGGCGACCCCGAAGGGCCACGCAATTGATGCTTTCCGGCTGGCCTCCGGCAAGTAACTTCAACACATTATCACCCATGGCGAGATCATCTGTTCGCCCCCTGATCCTCGCGGCGCTCGCCTCCGCCCTACCCTTTGCGTGAGTGCCCGGAGGCGCCTGGATCGGTCACTTTATTGCCAATCAGGATCGCTGGAACGAGTTGCCCGATCATCCCTATCAGTATCAACGCCATACCATTGTCCAATAGGTTGGTCGCTTTTCCAAAAGCTATTGCTTTCCCCAGTTATTCCCGTCTGTCAGGTCGTACAGGGCAACGATCGCCTCCCGATCGGTATCTACCGAACCCTGCGCGTTTGCGAGCTGAGCGCCCGAAACGTTTAATGCGGAGAAAAGGAAGAGAATCGCAAGGAAAGCAGGGTTTTTCATGGCTTCGTGGTTTGAGGCTATTCATCACGATTCAATGACGTTAACCATCATAAGGGGCATTCCTCGCAATAATAAGGACCGGTAAAAAAGGAGAGGATTATATACAAAAGGATACTCTGATCAATCCATCACTGGGAGTCGAATTGAAGATTCGAGATCGTGGAAGGGCGATTTCAGGTTGGACAGGGGCCGTCAGTGGTCGGATTCAAGGCCGAATCTACGATATTGTTGCGTTTTAGCGCCCCGGACGCCTCAAAATGCGGCGCCCGGGCATACCTATCCCGCGACAGCTATCAATTTCTTGCGCGCCATGAAGAAATTCGCCAGCGCAAACAGCGTATAGACCTGCGCCGCGTTCTTGCGCAACCCGCGGTAGCGCGTCTTGCGGTAGCCCCAAAGGTGCTTGACCACCCCGAAGGGATGCTCTACGCGAGCACGAGTGCGGTTGCTCTTGCGATTGAACGAAGCGTCCGCGCACGTCATTTTCCTGCCTCTGGCCGCCTTGCGCAACACCCGCCAGGCGACGCCTTGCGACTCGGCGCGCTCCTTGCGCTTTCGGCACGCGTAGCCCTTGTCGCCGTAGATCGTCTTCTCCTCGCCGTGAAGACACTGCTCCATCATCGTCACGTCGTGCACGTTCGCCGCCGTTACCTCTACGCTGTGCACATAGCCCTGCGTGTCCGTGCCGATATGCGCTTTCATGCCGAAATGCCACTTGTTCGCCTTACGAGTGGACTTCATCTCTTGATCGCGCTGACCAGAGCGGTTCTTCGTAGACGTCGGAGCAGAAATGATCGTCGCGTCCACGATGCTGCCCTCGCGAACCATGATGCCACAAGAACGAAGGTGCTTGCCGCTAATCGACAGAAGCGTCTTCGTCAACTCGCGCTCTTCGAGCCAGTGACGAAACTTGCATATCGTCGTCTCGTCCGGCGCGTACCCCGCCTCCGGACGAGCGAAACGACGCATCGCAATATTGTCGTGCAGGGCGTCTTCCATGCCCGGATCCGAATGCCCGAACCATTGCTGCATGAAGTAGATTCGAAGCATCGCCTCAAGACCGACCGGAGGACGCCCCTTGGCGCCCTTCGGACAGAAAGGCTCCAATTCCAAAAGAAAAACCTTCCAGGGAAGCACCGCATCCATCTGCTCCAAAAATCGCTGGTTACGCGTCTTTCTCCTCCGGCTTTGGTAGGTCACGTCCTCGAATGAAAACTGGAGCATCGGATTTTCCTCGCTTGGGGATGGACTATATCGTAAAATACAAACCGGGCCTTAATCAGAATATCCAAAAGTTGCCAAAGGGCTTCGTAGTCGGTCGCTGTCCAACATGGCATGTACGTTTTTTGGAGCGTGATTCTCCATTAGGGATGACAACAAATCGAGATGACAACAAATAGACATGACAAAAACACTAATTAATGTTAAATGGCTATGCAGTGTACACAATAAATTTGCATACAATGAATGAGGAGGGCTGGGTCAAGCCGAGTCGTTGCCCCTATGTGTGCGCCGGAGAGTAAGGCTAAGGCGGATGAAGTGACCAGGTAGCCCGACCGAAGCCGAAGAAGCAACCGGAGGCTTGGCAGTATGTAACCCCCCTTGCTTGCGCTTATAGGCATCGCCGATATGATGGATCAGGACTTCAGCACGGGGGGGCGTTCAGCATGCAAGCACGCAGGCAGTTCGACACGGGTGTTGACACCAGCAGAAAAGAGACCGCTCCAGAGAGAGCCGAACCGGGTGGCCGGGGCGTAACAACAGTATGTACCCCCCGCACGGCGCGCAGCCTGGCGGCCGTGCTCCTCGTGGCCTTCGCCGCGATCCTTGGCCTGCCCCCTCAGGCGCAGGGGCAGACGCAGACCGGCATCTGCGGGCGGACGGAGCAGGTGCGCGACATGATCGTTGCCAAAATCTCCGGCGTCACCGCCTGCGCCCTTGTCACCGACACCCATCTCGCCGCCATCACCGACATGCTGAATCTGGAGAGCCAGGGCATCACCGCCCTCGCGGCGGGGGATTTCGACGGGCTGACCGCGCTGACGACGCTGTCTCTGGCGAACAACTCTCTGTCCACGCTTCCCGCCGGGGTGTTCGACGAGCTGACTGCGCTGACGACGCTGGGTCTGTACGACAACTCTCTGTCCACGCTTGACGACGACGTGTTCGACGAGCTGACTGCGCTGACGCAGCTGGGTCTGGCCGCCAACTCTCTGACCACGCTTGACGACGGGGTGTTCGACGAGCTGACCTCGCTGAGGGTGCTATTTCTGCACGACAACTCTCTGACCACGCTTGACGACGATGTGTTCGACGAGCTGATCTCGCTGACGAGGCTCTCTCTGTCCAACAACTCTCTGACCACGCTTCCCGACGACGTGTTCGAGAAGCTGACCGCGCTGACGGCGCTGTATCTGAGCCGCAATCCCGGGGCGCCCTTCTCGCCCACCGCGAACGCCCTGCCCGATGACGGAACGGTTTCCTCCGCCGGGGGCACGGTGACGCTCGACGGCAGCGGCAGCGGCGGGCCGTGGGGCGCGAATGTGACCTATAGCTGGGCGCTGACCAGTCCGGCGAGCGGGGTGACGGTGACGTTCGACGACGCCGCGAGCGCCACGCCGGTGGTGACGATCCCGGCGCTGACGGAGGGCGCCGAGCTTACCTTCACCGTCACCGTGACCGGGCGCGGCGGCATAAACGGCATCGGCACCGCCCCCGACACCGACGCCGCCACCGTAACGGTGACGGCGCCGGCCCCGAACGCGGCGCCGTCGTTCGACTCGCCGGCGACGTTCAACGCATCGGAGAACCAGACGGCGGTGGGGACGGTGGCGGCTTCGGACAGCGACACGGACGACAGCGTGACGGACTACGCGAACCATGGTGGCGCGGACTCCTCGAAGTTTTCTATCGCCCCCGCGAGTGGCGCCCTGACGTTCGCTTCGGCTCCGAACTTCGAGGCTCCGGCGGACACCGACACGAATGGCGACTACGTGGTGGTGGTGCGGGCGACGAGCGGCGCGGGTGCGCGGGTGAAGACGGCGGACCAGACGATCACGGTGACGGTAACGGACGTGGATGGCGAGGCGCCGGGAGTACCGGCCGCGCCGACGGTGTCGTCGGCCTCGGCGACGAGTCTGAACGTTTCCTGGACCGCGCCCGCGAACGCCGGTCCTCCGATCACGGACTACGACTACCGGTACCGGGTGACGTCGCCGGTCGGAAACTGGACGGAGGTGACGACGACGACGCTCGGCGCGGCGATCACGCAGCTCGCCGAAGACACGGAGTACGACGTGCAGGTGCGGGCGACGAACG
>JAKZRQ010000322.1:0-7380 GCA_047518105.1 Pseudomonadales bacterium
TCATATGCAACCCAAGTGTCAACATTCGGCATGCTCAAGGCTGCGAGCGCGTCTCGGAATACGAGCCGTTCAAGAGCGCTGCCCACCGGTGTTCATATGCAACCCAAGTGTCAACATTCGGCATGCTCAAGGCTGCTAGTTCGTCTCGGAATACGAGCCGTTCAACTGCACATGCGGCGCGCCTAGAGGTTGCCCGTCAGCGGGACGAACCGAACCGGAAACAGGGGCGTCGAGACGCCGGTGCGCTTGGAATGGACGATCAACTCCTGGAATCCGTCCTCGTCTCCCAAGGGCATGACCAGCCGACCATCGTGCGCGAGTTGCTCGACGAGCGCCGGCGGGATTTGGTCGCTGACGGCGGTCACGATGATGCTGTCGAACGGCGCCTGTTCGGCCCAGCCCTGCCAGCCGTCGCCCGTGCGCACGAACACGTTGTCGTATCCCAGCCGGGCCAACCGCTCGCGCGCGCTGGCCGCCAGTTCGGGAACGATCTCGATGGTATAGACCGCTGCGGCGAGCCGCGAAAGCACAGCCGCCTGGTAGCCGGACCCGGTTCCGATTTCGAGCACCCGGTGATCTGCTTCGACCTGCATGAATTCGGTCATGATGGCCACGACGAATGGTTGGGAGATGGTCTGACCATGACCGATGGGCAAGGGATGGTTGGCATAGGCGAGTGACCGGTTGCGTGTCGGCACGAACTCCTCGCGGGGCGTGGCGCGCAAGGCTTCGACGACCACTTCGCCGATACGGTCAACACGCGTGTACGAAACCGTGCGCCCGGCGTCAGCCTGGATCTCCGCGATCATCCGTTCCATGGGAGTCTCCCCGATCTGTTCGCCGATCGCCGCGTCCTCCTCGGCGCACGCCGCCGTCAAGGCTACACCCGCCAAGGCCAGTACAAGCGGCGTCCTCACCCGATCCTCACGAACTGCACGACAACAT
This sequence comes from Pseudomonadales bacterium, assembly GCA_047518105.1. Lineage (GTDB taxonomy): Bacteria > Pseudomonadota > Gammaproteobacteria > Pseudomonadales > Azotimanducaceae > VXYL01. The sequence goes on from JAKZRQ010000322.1 coordinate 946, forward strand.
GGAGCAGCCGGCCCGGTGGCGCGCCCACTCCGGTCGCTTCAGCGCAAACCGTTCCTTGCCCGGCTGTTCGTCGTAGGGACGGCGCAGCACATCCATTAATTCGTGCAGCATGGAGTAGTCGCCAGCCTCGGCCTGGTCGATGGCCAGCTGCGCCAGGTAGTTGCGCGGCACGAAACGCGGGTTGGCGGCATTCATCCGGGCCAAGCGGAAGGATTCGGGCCTTCCTTGCTGCCGAATCCGGCCGGCATAGGCCCGCAACCAGGCTTCGAGGCGATCGCGCAGGACCGGCGTGATCGCTGCCGACTCGTAGTAGGCGTCCAGGAGCGGCTCGACGGCAATGGCGTCGAGATCGACCCGCGCCAAATCGCGGAAGAACAGGGTCATGTCCGTCTCCGCCGCACCGAGCAGCGCAAACAGCTCGGCACAAAGTGCCTCGTCGTTCGGCTCGTATTCCGCGAGCCCGAGTTTCCGCGCCACCATCGCCTCGGACAGTTCCGCATAACGCGCTCCGAAGCCGTTCAACACCTCGTTCAAGGGCTCGGCCGCGCCGATCAATGGATGGATCGCCCTGGCGAGTTGCATCAGGTTCCATTGCGCGACCGCCGGCTGGGCCCCGAACCGGTAGCGCCGGGTTGCGGCGTCCGTGGTGTTCGGTGTCCAAGTCGGGTCGTAGTCTTCCAACCACCCGTAGGGGCCGTAGTCGATGGTGAGTCCAAGCACCGACATGTTGTCCGTGTTCATGACGCCATGCACGAAGCCGACGCGCATCCAGTCGACGATCATGGCAGCGGTACGCGCGCCAACCTCCGCGAACCAGTCGAGCATTCGCCGCTTCGGGTCCGCCTGATCCGCGATCTCCGGGAAGTCGTTGGCGATGGTGAAGTCCACCATGCGGCGCAGCAGGTCGACCTCCCCACGGGCCGCGAGGATTTCGAAGTGCCCGAAGCGGGAGAACGATGGGGCCACGCGGCAGACGATGGCACCGGGTTCGACCGCCGGATGGCCATCGTAGAGGATGTCGCGAACCACCTCTTCGCCGGTAAGCACCAGGGAAAGCGCCCGGGTCGTGGGGATGCCGAGATGGAACATGGCCTCGCTGCACAGGAACTCGCGCAGCGACGAACGCAGCACCGCCAAGCCGTCGGCGGTGCGCGAATACGGCGTGGGCCCGGCGCCCTTGAGTTGCAAGGTCCAGCGCTCGCCCCGGCGGTTGACCACTTCGCCCAGGTTGATGGCGCGGCCGTCGCCAAGCTGCCCCGCCCAGTTGCCGAACTGGTGACCGCCGTAGCAGGTGGCAATGGGGTCCATGCCGTCCAGAACGCGGTTGCCCGCGAAGACCTCGGCGAAGGTCCCGGTTTCGTCGACCGCCCCGGGCAAATCGACCAACTCGGCCGTCTGGGCCGACCAGGCCACCAGTCGCGGAGCGCCTACCCGGGTAGGCAGAACGCGGGAAAAGCACGCGGACGCCACTTGCCGACGGAAGTTTCCCGTCTCACGGTCCCCGGGAAGTTCGGTGGCGAAACGGTTGTCGAAGCTGAGCTCGCCCAGTTCGGTTGGCATCGGTTCGGCGAACATGTGGGAATCCTACCAGTCGGCGCGGCCAGGTGCCCGCCGGCTATCTGGGTTCCGCCAAGCGAGCCGCTACAACCCTGCGCAATGCCTCGTCCACTCCCGACGCTCGCCCAGGTTCATTCGCCCCGCCGCCGCCGCGCGAAAGTCGACATGCTCAGCAGCACGACCGGCACCACTCCGATCAGGACGATGGCAAGTGCTGCAGTCGATGCTTCGGCCAAACGCTCGTCCGAAGCCAGGCGGTAGACCCGGGTGGCCAACGTTTCGAAGTTGAATGGACGCAGGATCAGCGTGGCGGGGAGTTCCTTGAGGACGTCGATGAAGACCAGCAGCGCGGCGCTCGCCACCGCGCCACGCATCAACGGCAAATGGACGTGGCGGAGCACCCGACGCGGCGAGGAGCCCAAGGTCCGGGCAGCGTCGTCCAGCCGCCGATGCACCTTCTCCAAGCCGCCGTGACAGGCGTTGTAGGCCACGGTCAGAAATCGCACGAGGCAGGCGAACACCAAGGCGCCGACGGTTCCCGTGAACAGCAATCCGATGTCGACGTCCAACTGCGCGCTAGAGAAACGCGCAATGGACTTGTCGAGTACCGCCAGCGGAACGAGTACGCCAACCGCCACCACGGTACCGGGCAGGGCGTAGCCTAGGCTCGCGCCGCGCACCGCATAGGCGGTCAGCCGGCTCGTCCCAAGACGTTCGCTGTAGGCGAGCCACAGCGCTAGGAACATGGCCAGCAATGCGGTCGTTCCAGCGACACCGAAGCTATTGACGACGAAGTCGACAAAGCCCCGGCCCAACAACGGGTCTCCGGCGAAGAGCGCGTAGCGCCCGAGCACGAAGACAGGCACCACGAAGCCCAGAAGCACAGGCAAGGAGCAACCGACGCAAGTCAACGCCCCGCGCAGGCCACCCGAACGGATCAACGGCGCTGCAACGTCGCGCGCCACGGGATTGCTGTACCGGCCCCGGCGAGCGGCGTGTTCGGCGAACACCAGCACGGCGGCCACCAGGAACAGACAGGCGGCAAGCTGGAGCGCCGCCGCCCGGTCGCCCAGGGCGAACCAAGTGCGGAAGATACCCGTCGTGAAGGTCGCGACCCCGAAGTATTCCACCACGCCGTAGTCCGCCACGGCCTCCATCATGGCCAAGGCCACGCCGCCTGCGATGACCGGGCGGGCCGCGGGCAACGCGACCCTTGCGAACGCCCGCCGGGGCGGCGCGCCAAGCACGCGGGCCGCTTCGAACAAGGACGCCGCCTGGGTTGCGAACGCCATTCGGGCCAACACGTAGACATAGGGGTAGAGCACCACGCTTAGGACCAGCGCGGCACCCGGCAACGAACGGATTGCCGGAAACGCGTAGTCGCCCGCCTGCCAGCCGGTGGCGGTACGCAATGCGGTCTGCACCGGTCCGGCGAACTCCAGGAGATCCGTGTAGACGTACGCCACGACGTACGCCGGGGCCGCAAGCGGCAGCACCAGCGCCCACGACAAGATGCTTCGACCCCGGAACTCCCGCGTGGCAACGACCCAAGCCGTACCGACGCCGATGACGGACGTCATGACGCCCACGGAAATCGCAAGCAGTACGGTGTTTGCCACGTAGTCGACAAGCACCGTGTCGCGCAGATGCGCCCAAGACGCACTCTCGCTGGCAAACAACCCCCACAGCACGGCAGCGATCGGCAACCCCACCAGGCTCGCGATCAACCCGGAGCCTGTGGTCCAGACGCGGTTCATCGCGGTATTGTCCCACGGCGCATCGAAGCCCGTGCGTATACTTCCACCCGCCATGGCTTTGGAATTCCACAACGTCAGCCACCGCTACGGTGCCGACAAGGTTCTTCGCGACGTCTCCCTCAACGCGCGTGCTGGCGAGATCACCTGTCTGCTAGGCCCCTCGGGCAGCGGCAAGACCACCCTGTTGCGCCTTGCCGCAGGGTTGGAGCGCTTGCAATCCGGGTCGATCCGGCTCGACGGCGAGATTCTGAGCGAATCGGGCCGCGATCCGCCGCCTGAACAGCGGCCCGTGGGCCTCGTATTCCAGGACCATGTGCTCTTTCCGCACATGACGGTGCGCCAAAACGTGGAATTCGGCTTGCGCTCCGCCAGTGCCGCCGAACGCCGCCGCCTCGCCGAGGCGTGCATGGCGTCTGTCGGCCTCTCGACGCTCTCCAAGCGCTTCCCCGACACGCTGTCGGGCGGGCAACAGCAACGCGTCGCCTTGGCACGGGCGCTGGCACCGGCGCCAAGGGCGATCTTGCTCGACGAACCCTTCGCCAACGTCGACGCGACCCTCCGAAGAACCCTTCGGGATGACGCGCGGCGCGCCTTGCGTTCCGCCGGCAGCATCACCCTGCTGGTCACCCACGACCCGGACGAAGCCTTGGAACTAGCGGACCACATGGCGATCCTCGACCAAGGGCAGATCGTCCAAGCCGGTCGTCCCGCCGAAGTCTGGCACACCCCCAACAGCAGGACCGTTGCCCAACTCTTCGGCCAAGCTCAACACCTCAATGCAACGGTTGAGAACGGCATCGTGACCACGGGTTTCGGGGTCCTGTCCCACCGAGTCGCCGACTTGGAAGGCGAAGCCGACGTGATCGTGCGACCGGCCGCGGTGAAATTGCACCGAGTGCCCACCGGTGCTCGGGTTGTCGACATCCGTTTCCTCGGGGCAGGCTACTCGGTGCTTGTCGAGAGCGGTGAAGAGACCCTGCGCGCCAGCATGACGGACCTTGATGGCCTCGTCATTGGCGACCTCGTCGACGCGACCTTTCATCCAGCCGACACATTCGTCTACAATCGCAAATGATTCTCATTTGCAAGTACTCCTATGTGCACACTCGTCTCCGGCGTTCTGCTGGTCGCAGCCGTAGCTGCGAATGCCCAAGAGCAAGTCGTCAACGTCTACTCGGCCCGGCACTACGACACCGACTTGGCGCTCTACGAGCGCTTCACCGACCTCACCGGCATCCGCGTCAACCTCATCGAGGGCGGTAGCGACAGCCTGATCGAGCGCATCCTGAACGAGGCGGAGTTCTCTCCCGCCGATCTCTTGATCACGGTTGATGCCGGGAGGCTATGGCGCGCCCAGGAAGCGGGTGTCTTCCAGCCCGTGGACTCGACGGTCCTTAGAGAGCGCATCCCCGAACACCTGCGCGAGGCCGACGGACACTGGTTCGGGCTGTCCAAGCGCGCGCGGGTGATGGTCTACAACAACGCGGCGGGCATGCCCAAAGGCATTTCGCGCTACGAAGACCTCGCCGATCCGCGCCTCGCCGGGAAGGTGTGCATGCGTTCTTCCGGCAACATCTACAACTTGTCCTTGCTCGGTTCGCTCATCAAGCACAATGGCGAGGAAGCCGCGAGTTCCTGGGCGAAGGCCGTGGTGGCGAATTTCCACCGCCCGCCCCAGGGCAACGACACCGCCCAACTGCGCGCCGTGGCCGCTGGCGAGTGCGGTGTCAGCATCGCCAATACCTACTACATCGGTCGGTTGCTCGGTTCGGGAGACGCCAACGACCGCGCCGTGGTCGATGGCCTCGGCGTTCTGTTCCCGAACCAGGACGACCGCGGCGCCCACGTCAACATCAGCGGCGCCGGTGTCGTGAAGCATGCGCCCCATGCCGACAACGCCGTTAAATTCCTCGAGTACCTGACCGGCGACTTCGCCCAGCGGTTGTTTGCGGCAGGCAACAACGAGTATCCGGTGGTCGGCCCGCCAACGGGTCCAATCCTCGCCCTTGGGGAATTCAAAGAGGACGCGGTGGACGCGGCGGCGCTCGGCGCCAACCAGGCACTCGCGGTGAAGATCTTCGACCGGGCGGGCTGGCCATGAACGCAGCGTTGCGCCGGTGGGCCGCCCTCGCCGCCGGGCTAGCGATGCTTGGCGGGTGCGGCGACCGGGCCCTGGAGGTGGCGCCCGCGCCCGTCGTGGCCAAGTTGGACGACATCGAGTACCTGTACCGGCTTGGCTTGATGCGCGGCCACTTGCTCGTGGGCAACGCCTTGGTTGCCGGCGGCGAGCGGGCAGCCGCACGCATGCACTCCAAGCACCCCTCGGACGAACTCTACGCCCCAATGGCAGCGGAGTTCGCGGCCCGCGGGGTCGCCGGCTTTGCCGAAGAACTCGAAGCCCATGCCAGGGCCGTGGACACCGAGTCCGATGCCACGGTGGCGGACCGCTATGCTGCCCTCGTGGCAGCGATCGGAGCCTCCGAGCAGGCGGTGGAGGCGTCCCCCGAACTGGCCGTGCGCGTGACCGTCCGGCTAGTCCGCGAAGCCGCGCGCGAGTACGCCGTCGGCGTCGTCGACGGCAAGCTCGCCAATGCCCACGAATACCAGGATGCCTACGGTTTCACCCAGGTGGCTCTCATCTGGTCGCGGAGCGGAGCGACCGGGGCAACGGACGAACAACAGCCGGTTTTCGAACGCATCGCAGACCGTCTCGAAGCGCTCGACGACCTATGGCCAACGCCGATGCCGCCGCCCGAACTGGCGGGTACTGCACAACGGCTCGAAGATGCCGCAGCGGACATCGAGACTCTCGCCGGGGGTCTCCGATCCAGGCTTGTCCGCTACTAGATTCCTTGAGCACGCCGAATGTTGACACTTGAGTTGCATCTCGAACGAAGCCGGGAGAATGCGCAAGCATTCCCAAACGCGCCCACAGGGCGCGCACTAGCCCGCATTTCTCACCAAGCCGCTTGTCGGAGTCAAAAAGCTCTTGGGTTTCACTAGTTTGACCGCGATGTCGATGATCGTGCCGATGGCGGACTGCGCTGGCCGCGCCCTCGCGGGTCTTTTGGCCCCGTGTGTACAACGGGGCCAAAATCCTCCGCGATCATCACGGCCCCTG
>JAKZRQ010000323.1:0-3412 GCA_047518105.1 Pseudomonadales bacterium
GGGCCAAGGGCTGATGCCCGACGGGACCTCCCGGTTCTCCCAGGCAGGCGAGAGGATCCTGCACTACATGGGAACGTCGACCTTCTCCAACTTCACGGTCCTGCCCGAGATCGCCGTGGCGAAGATCCGCGAGGACGCGCCCTTCGACAAGGTCTGCTACATCGGCTGCGGCGTCACCACCGGCTTGGGCGCGGTGATGAACACCGCAAAGGTCGAACCCGGTTCCAACGTCGCCGTGTTCGGATTGGGCGGCATCGGGCTGAACGTCGTCCAGGGCGCCCGGCTGGTGGGCGCGGACCGCATCATCGGCGTCGACGTCAACCCGGGCAAACGCGCCCTGGCCGAGCAGTTCGGCATGACCGACTTCGTCAACCCGACCGAAGTCGACGACGTGACGGCGGCGATCATCGACATGACCGACGGCGGGGTGGACTACTCCTTCGAATGCATCGGCAACGTCGAGGTCATGCGCCAGGCCCTGGAGTGCTGCCACAAGGGCTGGGGCGAGAGCATCATCATCGGCGTCGCCGGCTCAGGCCAGGAAATCGCCACCCGACCGTTCCAACTGGTCACCGGCCGGGTCTGGCGCGGCACCGCTTTCGGCGGCGCCAAGGGCCGCACCGACGTGCCGAAGATCGTCGACTGGTACATGGACGGCAAGATCAACATCGACGACCTCATTACCCACACCATGCCGCTTGACGACATCAACCGCGCCTTCGACCTGATGCACGCGGGCGAGTCGATTCGGTCGGTTGTGGTCTACTGAGCGCCCCAGTGCCGAGCCCCGCTTCGCATGGCGAAGCGCCTTCGCCACGTTCCGTGCGCCCGTCCGCTGAGAGCAACCGATTGACCGTTGGTGAATCGCGCACATCGAGTCGGTGGGGAACGTTCCCCAACCTCTGCGATTCAACCCCATAATGTGCGCGCCGCCCAAGACGACCGAGAACAAGAACAAGACATGACACCTACGATCAGGAAGCTGGCAGCCGTCGGCGCCTACGCGCGCTGGCAGCCTCCGCCTGGGCATGCATCTTCCAGATGTTCGGGTGACCCGCCATGAGTATCTCCAAAGGTCTTGTCGGATATCTCATCGGCTTGACGGTCGTATTCACTCCTGTGATGTGGTTCATCTCCGGTGGATCGATCGGCAAGACAGCGGCTATGGTCGCCGCCGCGTTCGCCGTCGTGCTCGCCGGTCACGGCCTGGGTCACGGCCTGATCCGGTTCCGCAAGCGGAGGCGACAATGACTCCCTTGAGCGTGATCGGGCGCGCGCTGTTGCGGCGGCACTGCGACCCCTCGCGGGGTCCACGCCGGCTTCCGCCGGAGAATCTTCACCGTCGCAACCCCATTCGATCGACCCGTTCGGCCATCGAAGGGCTCTTGGTTGCTGGTCAATCCTAAGCGTGCAGTAGCTGTAGAAGCCGTCCGACGAAGCCCGTGACATCGGCTTGAAGGTCGTCGTCCGGGGCGCGCCGTCGTTGAGGAAGGCGGCTACCCGCCGGGCGCCAAGGCCGTCGTGTTCGAGGAAGTCCTCGCCAAGGATGGTGATTGCCAGCTTGGCAGACGGATCATTGAGCAGCGGTCTTAATCTGGATGCGACCTCCTCAACGCCCCGACCGAAGTTGCGGATCATGTAGTACACATCGTAGGCGTCCTTGTTCTCGCCACGGTTGCGGAATGCGAGAGCCTTGAGGACGACGAACGCTGCCGGCCCGCATACTTTGATTTGCCTCGTTGTCCGTTCGCGGAACACGGTGTCGTCTGAGATGGTGACCGGAATCCAATCTTGGAATGCCAAATGAAGACCCGGGACGATGACGGCAGCAAAGTCCGGCACCACGGCTGTGGATGCGGTGGATCTCCACTCCAACATGAAGTCGAACGATCCAACGCGGAGAAACGCGCCCGGCTGGAGCCTATGGTCACCTCGCAAGGCAATCTCCGAACTAGGCTCTTCAACCAGTTCTTCGAGGCGTAGAATGGCCGCCGCAATTCGCTGACGTTCGCACGGTTGTGCCATGACTTGACCAAATGTGTCAGGTTGACCAATTCGTCAAGCAACATATTTTAGTGCTATCGAACGCGCCATGGCTGTGCAGAACGGTCGACCAGAATGCCCCGTTCCGAGTAGGGCCAGATGGCAATCACCGGCTGGTCCGGGGGTGCCTTCCCGATGGGAGACGCGACCGCTTCGCGGTACGAGTTGAAACCCAAGAATCCAAAACGCCTCAACGGCCTGTGGTCGGGAATCTCGACCATGCGCAGGTGGTCGTAGGGGTAGGGCGAGGACTCGCTCCATCCCTCTAGCGTGGCCTTCGCCGCGTCGATCATGCGCGCCACCAGGCGGTGATGCGGCGGGTGGTGGAAGATCTCGATGGCGATGTCGTTCCAGGATTCTCTCGCGACGGCGTATCGCCCGGAGTGGATGGTGGCGAAAAGCGGGATCGGACGTTCGGCGCGGTAGTCGAAGAATCGACGAGCGTTCTCCCTCCACTCCCCGACCAGCGCGCCGGGAGCGACGACGACTTGATCTGGCGACGTGCTCACGAGAGCGCGGAATACGACGGGCGAAGCAGCGTGGAACGACCGGTTTGCCGGGCCGGACGCGATGGCGGGAACGAGTTCGGCGGAGCTTGCCGTGGTGCCATTGGCGAGTAGCCGCAATGCTTCCCCGGGGCTGTCGAAGGGGTCCCTGGTCCACGCGAGATCGAATTCGATCTTCAACGTTTCGCCAGGCTCCAACGGTCGGTTGAGGCGGTAGCGCCGGTATTGAGGGCCTTTTTCAACGAGTTCTCCGGTCAACGACAGGGTATTGAGCGTCGACGCGCGGGGCAGGGTGAAGTGGAGCTCCGGGATCGCCACCTCGAGGCGGTTGACGGCAATCGCGAAACCGCGGCTCGTCAAACGGCGCTCGGTCGGCCTGATGTCCACTGCGAGGTCAAGGCGCGCGTACTCCGGTTGCGGCCGATCGGGGACACGGCTTGGCTCTTCGGCGGCCATCTCAGACCACGCGACCGGTGCCTGAGAGGCGCTGACGACATGGACCTGGTGGAAGATCCAGCCGCCGCTCACGATCCAGGCCACGGCGCCCGCCCACACCAGCGCGAAGGCGTTGGGGTGCAGGGAAGGAGGTCGAGCGGTGGTCGATGCCCGTCGTCCGCCGATCCAATGTCCCGCTGCCAGCAGGACGATGCACAACCCTGTCCAGTGGATGCCGGCCGCGATCCGCGGATACAGGAACGGCCCGTAGCCGTTCATGTCCGATGCGGGGCCGATGGGTGCGCCGAAGCGCGCCAGGAGGTGCTCGAAGCCGAGATTCGACCCCATCCAGACCGCGGTCGTCGCGAGCATGGCGGGCCAGTTGCGCCCGACGAGCGCGCGCACGGCCACCGCGAGCATCGCCAGGT
>JAKZRQ010000324.1:0-24936 GCA_047518105.1 Pseudomonadales bacterium
GGCGCGTCCTCGCGGATCTTCGCCACGGCGATCTCGGGCAGGACCGTGAAGTTGGAGAAGGTCGACGTTCCCATGTAGTGCAGGATCCTCTCGCCTGCCTGGGAGAACCGGGAGGTCCCGTCGGGCATCAGCCCTTGGCCCTGCGTCGCACGGATGGCACCGCAGAGGTTGGTCCGGCCGGAAGTGCAGAACTTGCACTGTCGACATTCGGGCGTGTAGAGGGGAATGACGTGATCGCCTGCGGAAAGACCCTCCACGCCGCGTCCCACTTCGACGACCACGCCCGCGCCCTCGTGGCCGAGGATCGCGGGAAACAGACCCTCGGGGTCGGCGCCGGACAAGGTGTATTCATCGGTGTGGCAGACGCCGGTGGCCTTGATCTCGACCATCACCTCGCCGTCCCGCGGCCCGTCCAAATGCACGGTGTCGATTTCCAGCGGTTCGCCCGCTGCCCTCGCCACGGCGGCCCTAACATCCATTTCGCGCTCCCCGGTCGATTCGAGCTTCGAGGCTACACGACGACAAGGGAGCTTTCTACTCGACTGCCTCTTGGGTGTCGGTAGCAAATGGAACTGGCCACGCTTGCCAGCACACGATCTGTCCGGTTCGGCAGCGCCCGTTTGCGGGCCGCACCCGACCGAGCGACGCCCACGAACGGACGCCGCCGGACCACACCCCCTACCCCGCATTTCTCACCAGGCCGCTTGTCGGCGTCAAAAAGCTCTTGGGTTTCACTAGTTTGACCGCGATGTCGATGATCGTGCCGATGGCGTACTGCGCTGGCCGCGCCCTCGCGGGTCTTTTGGCCCGTGTACTCACGGGCCTATGCGCGCACGTGCTCCCTCAACCGTAGTCCCCGCTATGCTTTCGGTCGCGAGCACGCGCACGTGCCCGTGTGTACACGGGGCCAAAATCCTCCGCGATCATCACGGCCTCTGGTGAGAAATGCGGGCTAGCCCCGAGTCGATCCGGAAGCGCTCCGCTAAACTCGCCTGGTTCAAGGCGAGCGCCAGGTTGCCCACGCTGTTCACGTACAGTAGCGGTACCCCGCGCGGCACATCCTCGAATGTGCGCACGAACGCCACTTCGGCGAAGAACCGCTGCTCGCCTGCAGGTGCCGACACCGTGACCTCGTAGGTCTCGCCCAGCTTCCAGCGGCGCGCAGTCGCGGGCACATGGGTCCAGACGTTGCCGAACTGGACGTCGAGAACGGGAATCCCGCCCTGCGCCCCCCCGATTCCACGACTGCTTTCTCATAGTCCAGCGTCACCGCCTCCGTGGCGCCTTCCAAATCATCGAATCGAAGCCGGCCACTCGCCTACATTGCGCCTACATGCGCGTACAGATCGCGACCGTGAAAGGTGTGCGAGTCCTCCGAGCCGGGTAGCCGATGCTTCTTCTCGTCGATCCGGCGCACCGCCTCGAGTCCCCCGTTTTCGCCGAGGAGCGTCAATGTCCCGTTGTTGGGCGTCACCACGAGCTGACCGCTTGCAAGCCGTGCCACCACCGACTCCGGTCCGAACCGACACCGGGATCGACCAAGGAGACGAATACGGTGTTCGGCGGCCAATAGTCGACGACGGCGCGCAACCGGTAGGCGGCCTCCCAAATGTCTCCAACGCGGGAATGTCGTGGGTCAGATCGTCTATGACCAGATTTCTGTCAACCTGACGCGCCACGCCCCGCATCGCTGCCACGGCGTGGTCCTTCTGCCCGAAATCGGTCTGCCGCACCAGGATGCCTTCGGCTTCGGCGAGTGGACCGAAAGCCCACAGCATCATGATTCCGTAGCTAATAAATGCCCGTAACCGCTTGTTTAGGCGCGGCTTGTTTCTTCCTTCATCGAAGGCTGAAGCGTGCGTTCACGGTTCCTGGCGCCTTGATATCGATGTCGGCGTTGGTAATTTCGATGCCGTGCCGGGTTTCCATTGCGTGCGCCCAACGGAGCACCTTGTCGAACGTCTCGGCCTCGATCCTGACGCCGACCCCATCGGCTTCCCTTTGCGTCCGCCGCGGCTGGAAACCAAACTCGATGGCGGTGGTCCTGACGATTGTGGACAACACCGTGTCGGCCCGGTTTGCGCCGTCCGGTGCCGGGATCCCGGCATTAGTCCGGTTCTGTTCCATCCAGGCGAGATCGGTCTGCTCGTCGAGGTAGCGCCCCACCGCGGATTGGCGGAACTCCCACAACTGGACTGCGGCTGCATAGAGGACAAGCAAGCCCGCGAACCCGCCCAACAAGGCGACCAGCATGCGTTCACGGGGCGCCAAAGCGTCGTAGCGCCGGCGCATCGCCGAACGGTGCCAAATATCGGCGACCCGGTTGAACAAGCTGCTCACGCCCTACTCCGCCGACGCCACCCGGAGCTTCGCCCCGATCCGACCGCCCGGCTGGTCGGAGTCGGTGGAGAGGATCTCCATGCCCAGGTCTTGTCCGCGCAAGGTCGAGCCGAGCTCTTCAAGTACGGCGTCGTTGTCCACCACCAGTTCGGCGTCCAGACCGCGTCGCGCCGAATATCGGAGCCTGCGAACTTCGTGGCGACCCGCAACTTCGTGCAGGCCAAGGCCGAGTTGCCCGACAAGCTCGTGGAATTCAGTGGAGGAGACGGGCGCTTGGCCGAGTTGGCGCCGCATCCGGTCGGCGGGGTTGCCGACCACCCGTTCGACCTTGTAGACATCCCGATACAACTGTGCGGCCTCGCCGCGAAGCCGGTCGGCATGGTGATTCGCCCAGAAGCCCTGGGCCGCGAGGAACGCCAGGCCGATGGCCAGCCACACGCCGGCGGCCGCGGCAACAGGACGCCATAGAGCCCAGACGCGCTTCGGGCGGTGTCGGACCGCGTAGCCGCCCTGCAGCAGGTTGATGGCCTGGTCCGGGTTGAACTCGCCGGCCAGGACGTTGAGCAACGATTGCGTGACCGGCGCGGATACCGTCTCCTCGCCGGTGAAGCCCGATTGGCTGAGATCGTGGCCGGGAAGCTCGCCGTTGATCTGCCGAAGTGTCGGCTTCTCGCCCAAGGACGGCCGCAGGAAGGCCAGAATGGCGGCCACATTGGGCCGATCCACGCCGGCAATCTGATCCTGGGCCCTGAGCAAGGCCGATTCGCCGTCGAACAGCACGCTCACCGTGTGGTCCACGTCGGCCAGCGCCATGGCGTCGGCGGTCATGAAGCCCGGGGCGATCCCGGCGCTCGTTACGGCTTCAAGCCAGTCCTCGACGCGTCGACGAGGGGTGACCAGGCAACGTACGGGCTCGTTGCGCACAACGCGGGCACAGGCGACGTGCATGGTGTCGATGTCTTCCGCGACGAACTCTTCGACCGCGTAGGGCACGGCACGCTGAATCTGGCTGGCGTTTCGTCCCGGGACGGCACAGGTGATCGCCAGCACATCGGTCGCCGGAACCAGCACGACGACGTTCTCGGGATCATCGGCCCAGGGCGCCTGCGCTTCGACCACTTCGGACAAGGCTGCCAGCCGGGCGTGTCCCTCGGCGACCGACGTCCGGCCGTCAGCGAGAATTAGCCAGTGGATATCGGCGTCGAGGTCCTCTTCGACGCGGCGAACGGCGCTCGCAAAACGCACGAACAGCCTGGACATCAGGCTTCCTCCTGCTCTTCCTTTTGGGGAGCCGCCTCGAACCGCTCGCCGAAGCTGCGCGACACCAAATCGAGCTTCCCGGATTCCCGGTCGCGATGCAATACGGACGTGAGTTCCGCGCGAGAGCCGGCGAACAAGACCCGCACCTGGACGCGGAAGAACGTGCCGACGACGGTCAGCACGCCCGCGCCTTCGCCCAGCGGGGCGTGGGAGGCGATGACATTCTCGACCTTGTCGAATTCGCGCGGTTCGCTTGTGAGCCGTTGCGCGTCAGCCGGCGGAAAATTCGGGGAAACGGATCCCAAGACCACGTCGGTGGCGGTATTCACGTTGATGTTCAAGACGGCGCTGGGCACCACGGCGACGTGAGGCCGCAACAGGGCGTATTGGTCCAGCTCCAGCGGCACCGCCAACAGGAATTCGGTGACGTGGGCCGCAGGTTGGTTGGCGGCCAGGTGCGGCGGTTCGCGCAGCAGGTAGTCGGCGTCTTCCGCGCCGGCCGTACTCGCCTCCTCGTCGGCGTCGATCCAGTCGCGCCAGGCGTCGGCGGTATCAGGATCCAGTCCAAGGTGCGTCAGGAGGCGTTTCAAGCGCGCCAGGTTGTCCGCAGCTCGACGACCGACAACGCTGTTCATGTTGAATCGCGAGGACAGGTCCTCGATCCTGATCTCGATGCTGCCGTTTTCGATCTCGAACGCTTCCTCCGGGACGGCCCAAGGCTCCAACAGGGTGTCCTTGGCACGGGTCGTCTCGTCCTCCCAGTCGTCGTGGAGCAGTTGCCGCGCGAACTGCTCCCCACCTAGAGCGTACTGCCGCGCCTGGGAGCCGTCCAAGGTCTGGCGACTGGCCGCCACGCTGAACGCGTGGCGGTTGGCGATCTCAAACGCCAGTGCCGTGACGATGGCGACGATCAGCAGGACGCTTACCAAGGCCACGCCGCGTGCGGCGGCGATGCGATGCGTGGACAACGGTCCGCGTGGAACTTTGGCTTGCCCGCTCATCCCTCGCCTTCCCGCTCCGCCTCGGGATCCGATCCCGGGACACCCTCGGCGGGCGATTGGCCAAAGTCGAATTCACGACCGCCAGGCACCAACCACAATCGCGTGATCCGGCCTTGCTCCGAGAGATCGAGGTGCATCTCCAGTGCTGCCAGGCCCGGCATCGGCGTACCGTCGGCGGGCGGCGGCGGCGGCCAATGGCCGTGTTCCTCGCCGGCTTCGTCGTGGGCGGCGAAGCGCGCTTCGGCAACGCCGCGGAGCAGGATCTGGGCAACCGGCTTGGTATCGGGCGCGCGGTCGAGTACGGGCCAGAAAAGGCGCAGGAGCTTGTCTTCGCGCAATAGATAGGCGACCCGCTGCAACTCGGCCCTCGGTGCGCCGAGAGGATTCCGCCACCCCATTCGGGTGAGTTCGAGGAGGCTTCCGTCCGCCATGGATACCGCGGGCAACGGGTCGCCGAACTCGTCGCGGACGGTGCGCGTGGTCGATTGTTCGACGTCCCGCTCGACGATATCCATCGCACGTTGCAGGTCCGCCAATGCCGCCCCGCGGGTCTCGGCGACGCGTCCGAGTTCGATCATGCCGGTGAGTATCCGGGTCGCCATGACGCCGATGACGCCGAATATGGCAAGCGCCGTCAGGACTTCCACCAAGGTGAATCCGGCGGCCCTTTTCCGCCAAGGGCCTCGCATCAGTATTCGCCCACGAAGGTTATGAGCGTGTCGATCGGGCCGACCTCCCTGCCCTCTTCCACCGCATGCACCGTGATTTCCACCCGGTACAGCGCCGGATGCCCGGCGGACTCGATTTCCTCCTCCACCTGCCAGGCCTTGTCGCCGTAGGTCACCAGATTCCGCCGGGTGCCGGCCCGTAACGGCTCGGACTCGGGCTCGTGCGCGCGCCGCAGATGCAGCTTCGCGACTTCGTTCTCCGCCACCCAGCGCGCCAAGGTCTGTTGCTCCAAGTCGTGGAGTTGCCGGATGGTATCGCCGCCCTGGGCGAAAATCGCCACGGAAACGACCGCCAGCACCGCCAGTGCAATCAGCAATTCCAGCAGCGTGAATGCGTGATTGCGGCGCGACGCCTTCGACGGCCCAACGAAGCCGATGGATGTTGCCGTTTTCCCCGGCTTCATCGCACCGACTCCAACAAGCCGTCAAGGTCGCTTTCCGCATGGAGCGCTTCATCCTCCGGCCACGCCCGCGTGCGCTGGATACCGTCCGAGCGGGCCACCCAGGCGGTCAGGGTAGCGTCTCCGGCAATGGTGATCTCGAACGGCGTCACCTCGCCGCCCGGATAGATGACCACCTCGGGCAGGGGCGCCTCGTCGTCATCGGCCGGTTCTTCGTTGCCAACCATCGTGGTATTGCGCTGGAATACCGTCCTGACCGCGAATCCCACGCCGTCGGCGGCAGTCTTCGCGGTGAACGGTCGTTGCTCCACTTCCACCCAGGTTTCAGCTTGTTCGTCGTACCGTTGGAACCGGTAGGCCATGCCGTCTACCGACAACCCCCAGACTTCGTTCCGCCTGAGCGCTTCGGTGCGGGCAAGTTCCACCGCGAGCGACAGGCGTTCGGCTTCGGTCTGCACGGTACGCTGCCGCACGGTGTCCATGGAGCCGACGACCACCACGCCCGCCAAGATACCTATGATCGCGATAACCAGCAGCAACTCGAGCAAGGTGAATCCGCCGCACGAGCGCCCCGGGCATCGAAACGACCCGCGCCTGTGGTTCCATGCGCCGTGGATACGGTCGGCGACTGCGGCTGCCATCTTCTACAAGTCCGCGTAGTGGATGTCCGCGTCGTGTTGTTCGCCGCCCTCGGATCCATCGGCGCCGAGCGAGATCAGTTCGAAGGTAGAGCCCTCGCTCGCGTAGACGAATTCGTTCTCCCAGACGTCCCGCAGTTGCGCGCTACGCAGTACAGGGCGCCAGTTCCTGGGTTCCGGAAATCCCGACGGCTTGGAGACCAACGCCTCCAAACCTTGGTCCGTGGACGGGTAGCGGCCGTTTTGCAGGCGGTACAATTCAAGGGACTGCGCAATGCTCGCCATTTGGGTCTTCGCTAGCTTGTACCTGGCCTCCTGATCGCTCGCGAACAGTGGCGGCACGACGACGGCAACCAGAATGCCGAGGATCGCCACCACGATCATGATCTCGATCAGCGTCATCCCGCGTTGCCTCCCGGATTCCATGGGCGCAACGGATGCTGGCATATGGGTGGCATGCCCGAACGTCCGTGGACGAATGCGGAGCATTCTCACATGGGGTTCTTGGGGTTGCTTGTTCACGGTCTTTCCTCTCAGGTTAGCAGTTGGTTCATGCTGAGTATGGGCACGAGAATCGCGAGCACGATGGTGAGCACCAGCCCCGCCATGAACAGTAGCATCAATGGCTGGAATAGCTGCACCAAGGTCGCGACCAGCCTCGTCAACTCCTTTTGCTGGTAGTCGGCAACCTTGGCCAGCATGGCGTCGAGTTGCCCGCTCGCCTCGCCGCTGGCCACCATGTGCAGGAACATCGGCGGGATGTAGCGGACCGACTCCAAGGCGGTGTGCAGCGTCGCGCCCTCGCTCACCCGTTCGACCGCATCGGCCAGGCTTTGTTTCAACCAACTGTTGGTGACCACCTCGGTTGCGATCCGCATGGCGTCCACCAACGGAACGCCGCTTGACGTCAGGATCGCCAAAGTGCTCGCGTAGCGACTGGCATTGCCGCCGCGGGCGATCCGTCCGAGGACGGGTAGCGAGAGCTTGCGCCGATCCCAGCCCATGCGGACATTGGGTTGGGCGAGCGCGCGACGCGCCAACAGGACGACGCCCACGGCCACCAGCGCCAGCAACCAGTAGTACTGGCGGACGAAATCGCTGATGCCGATCAGGGTCGCGGTCAGCGTGGGCAGTTCATGACCCGCGGTTGCGAACACGTTCACGATGTTCGGCATGACGTAGATCATCAACCCGGAGACGATCGCCAGCGAGACCAGGAACAGCAGCACCGGGTAGAACAACGCCATTTGCACGTTGCGCACCGATTCGTAGCGTTGCTCGGTGTGATCCGCAAGGTTGTCGAGAACCGCATGCAGGAATCCCGACTGCTCGCCGGCGGCCACCGTGGAGCGGTACATGGGAGCAAAGATGTTCGGATATTCGCCGAATGCCGCCGCCAGCGAGTGGCCTTCCAGCACGTGGGCGCGGAGGCTCATGAACAACGCCGAGAAGCGTCGTTTGCCCGACTGTCGCGCGATCGTGTACAGGGACTCCTCCACCGGCAACCCGGCAGCCACCAACGTCGCGAACTGCCGGGTGAACAGCGCCAGTTCCAGCGGCGGCAGTGTACGGCGGAGACCCAAGCGCAGACGCGTGCTTCGCGTCCCCGTTTCGGATTCGCGCTCGGTGGTCGCGGTCGGTTCGACGGAAACCGGGACCAACCCCTGATCGCGCAGCATCTGGCGAACCTGACGCCGGCTGTCGCCTTCCTCGATGCCCTTCTTCCGCCGACCACGAGCGTCGATGGCCGTGTATTCGAAAGCCGCCACCGCGAACTCCTCTGCTTAGGCCTTGGTGCGATCAGTCCGTCAGGCTGACGGCACGCATGACCTCGTTCACGGACGTGATGCCGGCCAGGACTTTGCGTCGGCCGTCCTCGGATATGCTCGGGCACGCCTTGCGCACCTGCTCGGTCAAGGCCTGTTCGGACGCTTGATCGTGGATGAGCGCCCGCGCGCGGTCGTCCATGGTGACCAGTTCGTAAATCCCTGTACGTCCCTTGAAACCGGTACCGCCGCATTCCTCGCAACCTTCCGGTCGGTACACCGTCGACCCGGCAGACAGTTCGCCCAGAAAGTACCGCTCCAAGGTGTCCGGCTCGCTCCCGACCTTGCAGCGGGGGCAAAGCACGCGAACCAGGCGCTGGGCAAGGACGCCGACCAGGCTCGATGCGATGAGGAACGGTTCGACCCCGATATCCACGAGCCGGGTCACCGCGCCAACCGCAGTGTTGGTATGCACGGTGGACATCACCAGGTGTCCCGTCAGACTCGCGTGGACAGCGGTCTGCGACGTCTCCAAGTCGCGGATCTCGCCCACCATGACGACGTCCGGATCCTGTCGCAGAATCGCGCGCAGCCCCCGGGCGAAGGTCATGTCCGCCTTCTCGTTGACCTGCGTCTGGCCGATGCCGGGGATGCTGTACTCGATCGGGTCTTCGATCGTCAGGATGTTGATGGACTCCTGGTTCAGTTGCGCCATGGCGGCATAGAGCGTGGTGGTCTTGCCGTGGCCGGTCGGTCCGGTCACCAGGAAAATGCCGTGCGGTTCGGCAACCACCCGGCGCACGCGCACCAAGGTCGCCTCGTCCATGCCCAGATTCGGCAGGTCCAAGGCGGCGGTCTGCTTGTCGAGCAACCGCAGCACGACCCGCTCGCCGTTGGCGGTAGGCAGGGTCGACACCCGAACGTCCACCTCGCGACCGCCGATCTTGAGCGTGATCCGCCCATCCTGCGGAACGCGCTTCTCCGCGATGTCGAGCTTCGCCATCACCTTGACGCGGGACACCAGGAGCGGTGCCAGGGCACGCTTCGGCTGCACCTCCTCGCGCATCACGCCGTCGATCCGGAAGCGCACCTGGAGCGTCTTCTCGAACGTCTCGATATGGACGTCGGACGCACCTTTGCGGATCGCTTCCGCCAAGACGGCGGTGATGAGTTGGACGATGGGCGCATCGTTCCTTTGGGCCAGGAGATCTTCGCCCTCGGCTTCGGGCACCGACATGGCGAGACTTGCCAAATCCGGGTGCTCGCCCAAGTCGGCCACCATCTGCTTCGTTTCCGACCCATCGCGCTCGTAGGCGGTCGTCAGCAGCTTCTCGAATTCCCCCTCCGAGACCATTTCCAGTGCCAGCGGCCGCCGGGTGACCCGCTTGATCTCGGCCAGCATGGTCAGCGTGGGCTGGCCCTTGCATGCCACGGTCAGCGGACCGTTCACGTCGCCATTGGTCACGACAACGCCGAACCGGCGGGCGAAAGCGAACGGCAGAGCCGGCCTGCCGTCCTCCGTCGTCGGTCCGCCAAGTTCCTCAGCCATGCTGTCGCCGCCCGTTTGACATCAAGGGGAGATGATACCAGTCCCGCGGGCCGGCCATGTTGCGTTACAATCCCTTTTCCGAGGGGGGGCCACCTTGGATTTCATCGGCAGCCACATCCTCTCAGTCGACCAGTTCATCCGCGGCGACATCGACCGCCTGTTCGCCGTCGCCGACGATCTGGCGCCTTACGCCAGTCGCTTGCGCATCACGCGGGTGCTGCAAGGCGCGATCCTGTCCAACATGTTCTTCGAGCCCAGCACCCGCACCCGGGTGTCGTTCGGCTGCGCCTTCAACCTGCTCGGCGGCGATGTGCGCGAAACCACGGAGGTGAAGTCGTCCGCGTTGGCCAAAGGCGAGTCCTTGTACGACACCGCCCGCGTGCTCTCGGGCTACAGCGACGTCATCGTCATGCGCCATCCGGAAGTAGGCTCGGTCGCCGAGTTCGCCACCGCCTCGCGCGTTCCCGTCATCAACGCCGGCGACGGCGCCAACGAACATCCGAGCCAGGCGCTGCTGGATCTCTACACGGTTCGACAGGAAATCCGGACCCGCGGCCGCAGCATCGACGCCCTCCGCATCGCCGTGGTCGGCGACCTCAAGTACGGCCGGGCCGTGCACTCGCTTTTGAAGCTCCTGGCGTTGTTCGACGGCGTGTCGGTCCACCTCGTTTCGCCTCCCGGATTGGAGGCGCCGGACGATGTCGTTGCTTCCCTATTGGACGGCGGCCATGCCGTGGAGGTCTACCACGACCTCGGCGAAGGCATTCACCATGTGGACATCCTCTACGTCACCCGCACCCAGGAGGAGCGATTCGCGAGTTCCGAGGAGGCGGACCGATATCGGGGGCTGTTCCGCGTCAACCAGGCCATCTACACCGAGAACTGCGAACCGAACACCGTCATCATGCATCCCCTGCCCCGGGATTCACGCGCCCAGGCCCAGGAACTCGACGACGACCTCATCGCCAACCCGAACCTCGCGATCTTCCGCCAGACGGACAACGGCGTGGTAGTCCGCATGGCGCTCTTCGCGATGGTTCTCGACGTGGTCGACCAAGTGCACGACCATGCCCGGCTGGTGACGTGGTACACCGCCAAACGCACCCCTTCCGCCCAGTGACGCCCGCCTTGCGCAGCAAGGCGACCTATTCCTTGAGCACGCCCAATGTTGACGCTTGAGTTGCATTTCGAACGAGGCCGGGAGAATGCGCGCCCTGCCGGGCGCGCCGCTGCCACATGCAGCGCGGCGCCTAGTCCAAGGCGGCTTCGAGTTCCGGCAGCGCTTGGAACAGGTCGGCCACCAAGCCGTAGTCCGCAACCTGAAAGATCGGCGCGTCCGCGTCCTTGTTGATGGCGACGATCACTTTCGAGTCCTTCATCCCGGCCAAATGCTGGATGGCGCCGGAGATGCCCACGGCGATATAGAGCTCCGGGGCAACGATCTTCCCGGTCTGCCCTACTTGCATGTCGTTGGGCACGAACCCGGCGTCCACCGCAGCCCGGGATGCCCCAATGGCGGCGCCGAGCTTGTCCGCGATGCCTTCGAGCAAGGTGAAGTTGTCGCCGCTTTGCATGCCGCGGCCGCCGGAGATGACGATGGACGCCGCAGTGAGTTCGGGGCGTTCCGAGGTTGCGATCTCCTCGCCGACGAAGTTCGATACGCCCGCATCGTGCATGGCATCAACCGTCTCCACATCCGCCGAACCACCGTCCGCCGGGGCGGGGTCGAACCCGGTTCCGCGCACGGACACGACCTTCTTGGCGTCGCTGGATTTCACCGTGGCGATGGCGTTTCCAGCGTAGATTGGTCGCTTGAACGTGTCCGGAGACTCCACACCGATGATGTCGGAGACCATCTGCGTATCCAGGAGCGCCGCCACCCGCGGCAGGAAATTCTTCCCGGTGGTGGTATGCGCAGCCAGGATGTGGTCGTAGCCCGCGGCCAGATCGGCCACCAGCGCGCCCATGTTCTCCGCCAAGGCGTGCTCGTAGGCGGGGGCATCGGCCAACAGCACCTTGCCGGCGCCCCCGATCCGTGCCGCTTCCTCCGCCACCGCCGCGCAGCCCCTGCCGGCCACCAGGATGTCGAAGTCGCCGCCAATGGCATGCGCCGCCGCGACGACGCTCAACGTGACCGGACGCAACGCCGCGTTATCGTGTTCCGCCACCACAAGTGTACTCATTCGCTCTCTTCCTCAATCGCCTAGATTCAGCCCCCGGCCATCCGAGGTGCTCGATGTCGATGCCGCCCCAGTGTTCGTTCAGATACCCCGCCGTCAGGATTGGCCGATCACCTTCGCTTCGTTGGTGAGCTTTTGGACGAGTTCGTCCACGTTTTCGACCTTGACGCCCGCTTGGCGCTCGGCAGGCGGTACGATGTTCGTGACTTGTGTGCGCCGCGAGACATCGACGCCCAACGCTTCCGGCGTCGTCACGTCGAGCGGCTTGCGCTTGGCCTTCATGATATTGGGCAACGACGCGTAGCGTGGTTCGTTCAGCCGCAGGTCCGTGGTAACGACGACCGGCATCTTGAGCGATACCGTCTGCAGACCGCCGTCCACTTCCCGCACGACCTCCGCAGTGTCGCCGTTGACCGTCAAGTTCGAGGCAAACGTGCCTTGGGCGAGTCCGGTCAAGGCTGCGAACATCGGGCCCGTCTGGCTGTTGTCGCCATCGATGCTCTGCTTGCCCAGGATGACGAGTCCCGGTTGCTCCTGCTCGTAGATCGCCTTCAGCAGCTTGGCGATGGCCAGTGGTTCGAGATCCGGTTGCGTTTCGACGAGAATCGCCCGGTCAGCACCAAGGGCGAGACAGGTGCGAAGCTGCTCCTGGCAGGACGACTGGCCCACCGCCACCGCGATGACTTCCGTGGCGACATCGGCCTCTCGGAGCCGTATGGCTTCTTCGATGGCGATCTCGCAAAACGGGTTGACGGCCATCTTGACGTTGGCGAGGTCGATGCCGGTACCGTCGGGCTTCACCCGGACCTTGACGTTGGCGTCCACGACGCGCTTGACGGGAACCAATACCTTCATGGGTGCAAATCTTCTCGATGTCTAGACGTTGGCGTAGCTGCCGAGGCCGAACGGGCCGCAGCGTCCTTAGGGCGCGGGATTTTCCTACATCCGCCCGCGCTAGGGAAGCGGCGAAACGCGGGCGCGCGCGGGCGCGACCCACGGGGTCGGCGGAAACCCTGCCCAGGCGCGGTTTGGCCCGTTCGGCGATGGGTATAATCGATCCATTCACCTAAAGAGCTGGAGGATCCGTGCCCGAACAAGCCCGCGAGTCGATGGAGTTCGATGTAGTCATCGTCGGGGGCGGTCCGTCGGGACTGGCCACCGCGTGCCGGTTGATGCAACTCGGCACCGAGACCGGGCAGGAGTTGAGCATCTGCCTGGTGGAAAAGGGCTCCGAGGTCGGTGCGCACATCCTGTCCGGCGCCGTGCTCTCTGCGAGGGCGCTGAACGAGCTGCTTCCGAACGCTGCACAAGACGGTGCGCCACTCGGCGTGCCCGTGACGGACGATCGCTTCTACTACCTCGTCAACGCCACCAATCGGATCCTGCTGCCTTCCTGGACCGTTCCGAAGGAAACAAAGAACCACGGCAACTACACGCTATCCCTCGGCAATCTCTGTCGTTGGCTCGGCGAGCGGGCGGAAGCGCTAGGCGTCGACATCTTCCCGGGATTCGCCGCCTCGGAGATCCTCTACGGGGACGACGGAAGCGTCAAAGGCGTGGCCACCTCGGACATGGGCGTCGCTGCCGATGGCGAACCCAAGACCACATTCGAACCGGGCTACGAACTGCACGCCAAGTACACGGTCTTCGCGGAAGGATGCCGCGGGCACCTCGGCAAGCAGCTCATCGACAGGTTCCAGCTCGCCGTCGACGCGGGCCCCCAGCACTACGGCATCGGGTTGAAGGAACTATGGGACGTCGACCCGGAACGCCATGTCCCGGGCCGCATCCTGCACAATGTCGGATGGCCGCTCGGCCGGACATTCAGCCCCGGCATGGGGTCCTTCCTCTACCACCAGGAGAACAACCAGGTCGCGCTCGGGATCATCGTCGACCTGGCCTACAAGAATCCGCATCTGTCGCCCTTCGACGAATTGCAGCGTCTCAAGCACCACCCTTTGTTCGCGGATGTGCTGCGCGGTGGTCGCCGGGTTTCCTACGGTGCCCGCGCCATCGTCAAGGGCGGTCTGCAGGCATTGCCGAGGCTCACCCTGCCCGGCGCGCTCATCGTCGGCGACGACGCCGGCTTCCTGAACATGCTGAAAATCAAAGGCACCCACACGGCGATGAAGTCCGGCATGCTCGCCGCCGAGACGATATTCGATGCCCTTGCCCGGGGAGACGCCAACACCGCCCTGGACGACTTCCGCCAGCGGGTCGACGACTCCTGGCTCGGTCGGGAACTGCGCCAGGTGCGCAACGTCGCTCCGGCCCTGCACAAGTTCGGCACCCTCTTCGGCATGGCCTACACCTTCGTCGACCAGAAGATCGCCCGCGGTCGCATGCCGTTCACCTTGCGGGATCCGATCCCGGACCACGACAAGCTCCTCCCGGCCAACAAGGCCGCCAGGATCGACTACCCCAAACCCGACGGCGTGTTGAGCTTCGACAAACTGTCCTCGGTCTTCCTGTCGAATACCAACCACGAGGAGGATCAACCCTGCCACCTCACCCTGGCGGACGTCGACCTCCCCATCCGCGACAACCTTCCCATGTACGACGAACCGGCTCAGCGCTACTGCCCGGCGGGGGTCTACGAGATCGTGGAAGAAGAGTCGGGACCGCGGTTCCAGATCAATGCCCAGAACTGCGTGCATTGCAAGACCTGCGACATCAAGGATCCGGCCCAGAACATCAACTGGATAACGCCGGAGGGCGCGGGCGGCCCCAACTACGGCAACATGTAGCGGTCTACCGCCCCGCGCCAAGCACGAACCGTGTGCCCCCGCTCCAGACGCTGAATTCGCCGTTCGCGTCCTCCGTGGCGAGATCCACTAGGCGGTAGAACACGCTTCGGGCGATCAGCGCCCGAAGTCCTCGGCGAACCTCCACGTACGGGCGAGGTTCGCCCGCGCGTTCCTCCACGACGAGGGGATGGTCGGCATCGGCAACAACCACGTCGCCCACGTTGGTCGTGAACAGGATACGGCGCACCCTCCCCTCGCCCTCGCTCTCCATGTCGGTCGCCAGAAACGGCGCGTCGTCCACCCGGATCTTGAGCTTCTCGGCCGGTGTGACCAGATAGTGTTCGCCATCGTCCAGGCGCAGGATGGTGGCGAACAGCCTGGCGATGGCGAAACGCTTGATCAGGCCGCCCTCGTGGTACCAGTCGCCGTTCGAGGCGATGCGGATGTCGATTTCGCCCGTCCGAGGCGGATTCCAACGCTCCACCGGCGGCAAGGTCCGGTCCCGCACGGCGGCGAGCAGCATCTGAAACGGGCTGGCGGGCACCCCTCGGCGTCCGGATTGTCCTATCCGCCGATGAACTTCATGACAGTCACTTCGCCCTTGAACTGCACGGTTTGCTTGTCGCCGAGGGCCCCCATCAGGCGCGTCTGCAACAGGGTGCGCGCCTGGTCGTCCGGCAGATCGAGCAGATCGGCAATGGGATGCCGCTTGGTGCTCGACAGGCAGCCGTAGAGGTAGCCGTTCGAGGACAGGCGCAGGCGCGTACAGGAAGCGCAAAACGGCTCGGATTCGTTGGCGATGATGCCGAACACGCCGCGATTCGGAATCTCGTAGCGCACCGACGTAGAGTCGAAGGCGGCGTCGGTGCGGGCGAACTCGTGGCGGGTGCCAATCAGCGCCAGGATGTCGTCCATGCCGAAGAAGTCCCGCTGGTAGGTGGCGCTGTACTTCAGGTGGCCCATGTTCATCAATTCGATGAAGCGCAACTCGATCCCGCGCTCCAGACAGTAGTCGAGCATGGGCAGCACCTGGTCCGCGTTCGCCGACTTCATCGGCACCATGTTGACCTTGACCTTGAGGCCGGCGTCCAGCATCCGCTCGATGCCGTCGAGAACCGTGGCCAGATCCCCGCTCCGGGCGATCGAACGAAACCGCAGCGGGTTCAAGGTGTCGAGACTCACATTGATGCGTTTGAGGCCGGCAGCAACGATCAGATCGGCCTTTTGGGGCAGAAACTGGCCGTTCGTCGTGACCGAGACGTCCTTCAGCGGAAGCTTCATCACACCCGGCAGGAACTCGTCGAACTTCGGCGACAACAGCGGCTCGCCGCCGGTGATGCGGAGCTTGTCGATGCCGGCGGACTCGACCAGCAGTCGTACCGCGCGCAGCAACTCGGACGCGCCGAGTTCCGCCACGGCCGGCTGCAGGCGCTTGCCATTCGGAACGCAATACGTACACGCGTAGTTGCATGCGGCGGTCAAGCTGACCCGGAGATTGCGGAAACGTCGCCCCTGGGCGTCGACGATCATGCCCATTCAGCGTCAGTCGGCGTTAGTCAAACGATGGCGTCATCATACGCGACCCCCAACGCCGGAGCGAATGGGACGCCATCACCTTCGCTGCCGAAGCGCTTCGGCCAAGCGCTCCACGAACCCGTTCGACCAGAATACGGCGTTGGATCCTTTCACCAGAACCCGATCGCCCGGCTTCAATTCGAGCGCGCAGTGCGTTGCGAAGGCGCCGTCCGCCCGATCGGCGAATCCGAGTCGCATGCGCCCTGGAAGCGCGTTGTAGAGCGCGCCGATCGCCTTGCCGGCGCAGAAGACGCCGTCGAGGTCATGGCATTGATCCCGAAGCTCTTCGTGGTAGCGCTCGGTGCCCGGGCCCAATTCGCGCATATCGCCGAGAATCGCGATCCGGCGACCGGCTTCGGCCGAGAAGAGTTCGAGCGTGGCCGCCATGCTCGCCGGGTTGGCGTTGTAGCTCTCGTCGATGATCGTGACGCCCGAGACATCAAGCCGGTTTCCGCGGCCCCGGGGCACCTCGACTCCGGCGAGCCGGTCGAGGTGCCCGAGGGGCGCCTCGAGTGCGACCAGCACCGCCGCCAAGGCGGCTACGGTCAGCGCCCGGTGCGCACCGCCACCCGGAACCGGGCACGCGATGCCCCCGTTGGGCGTGCGTATGTCGGCGAACCCATCCGCCAGGCCGGCCAAGCGCACATCGCAGTCCCCTTGGGTGCCGAAGGTGACCGACCGGCCGGGAAAGTCCACGGCCAGCCCGCCGGGGCGGACAAGAACGCCACTGGGGCGCAGGCCTTTGACGATGGACGCCTTTTCGTGGCGAATGGCGTCCACCGTACCGAAGTGCTCGATGTGCGCCGCATGGACGTTCAGCAGTACCGCCACATCGGGTTCCACCAGCCGCGCCAGGGGTTCGATCTCGCCCGGGTAGCTGGTGCCGATTTCGTAGACCGCGCTGGTCGCGTCCTTCGGCGTCCGCCCGAGAGAGAGCGGCACGCCGAGATGGTTGTTGAGGCTCCCTGCGGTTGCGCAGGCGCCGAGGGCGGCCGATGCAAAGGACTTGAAGGTGGTCTTGCCGTTGCTGCCGGTGACGGCAACGACGGGGCCGGCGAGACGCCGGCGTGCCGCTCGACCGACATCCCAAAGCGCATCGAGGGTATCTTCGACGACGAGCGAGGGAGCGGGGTAGTCGCCCGGACGATGGACCAGCACGGCGACGGCCCCGCGCTGAACCGCATCGGCCACGAAGTCGTGCCCGTCCCGCGTGGAGCGTGCGCTCGTTGCGAATCGCGGTCCCGCATCGCCGGCGAGGGCAACGAACAGATCCCCCGGTTCCGTCCGACGAGAGTCGATCGCGATGCCGGCGATGTCCGGATGCTGCACCGCATCGGCACCGGCTTCGGCACCGACCGCTTCGGCAAGCGCCGCGTATGTCCACAACCTCTGTTTCAATTCAAAAATAGCCTATAACCTGCTGTTCAAGCACAAAAAACATAGCTTCAATAGTAGGCGAGAAACCCGTACTTCAACACAGCGGACCCTTGCGCTCAAGTACAGTTGGCAACGACAATGCCTGCCCCCGCGTATCCGAGGTCGAATCCATGTCCATCATAAGCGCCACCGGCAGCTTGTTCTCCGGCGTCGCGCGAGTGTTCGCCGTGGCCCGGGTCACCCTTGCAAACATCCTGGTAATCCTGGTCGTCGTAGGAGTCATCGCGATCTTCACTGCCGGTCCCGGCCGGGTCGATGTTTCCGAGGGCGCGGCGCTGCTGCTCGAACCCACCGGCACGATCGTCGAGCAGCTTGGGTTCCGGGATCCGCTCGCCCTCCTCGGCGGGGGATCCATGGGCGAGACGAAACTCGGCGACATCCTGTCCGCCATCGACAAGGCGCGAACCGATGCGAGAATCGGCGCCCTTGTCCTCGATACCTCTTCTTTGGGCGCTGTCGCGCCAGCGCAACTCGAAGTGATCGGCGATGCACTGGCGGCGTTCCGCGCCACCGGCAAGAAGATGGTTGCCAGGAGCCACTACTACGACCGCGATCAATACTATCTCGCGAGCTTTGCAGACACCGTCACCATGCATCCGCTGGGCGAGGTCATGTTGAACGGCTACGGTGCGTTCAGGAACTACTACGGCGGTCTGTTCGACAAGCTGAAGGTGAACGTGCACGTCTTTCGCGTCGGCACCTACAAGTCGTTCGTCGAACCCTATACCCGCAACGACATGTCGGCGCCGGCCAGGCGCGCCAATCAGGAGATGATCGACGGCCTGTGGACCCGGTTCGTTGAGCGGATCGCAGCCAACCGCGGGCTCGAACCTGCCGAGGTGGTCGCCTACGCCGACCGTTACGACGAGTTCCTGCGGGACGCACAGGGCGATACAGGTCGCCTTGCGTTGGAGTTCGGCTTGGTCGATGAACTCCTCGACAACGAAGAGACGGCCGAACTCCTAAGCGATCTCACGGATGGTGCCGAGCCCTACGCCCACGTCGCCATGGCCGACTACCTCGACCCCGTGGTGCCGCCGCTGTTCGGCAAGACCGTGGCGGTCATCCCCGCGAGCGGCGCGATCATGATGGGCGACCAGCCGCGCGGGTTCATCGGTGCGGACACCCTTTCGGGCTTGCTCCGCGAGGCGCGCGACGACGACTCCGTCGCCGCGGTCGTGCTGCGCATCGATTCCGGCGGCGGCAGCGCCTTCGCATCCGAACTGATCCGACAGGAAGTCGTGCGGGTGCAGGATGAGGGCAAGCCGGTGGTGGTTTCGATGGCGGGAACGGCAGCCTCCGGGGGCTATTGGATTGCGGCGACGGCCGACGAAATCTGGGCCGCGCCGACCACGTTGACCGGCTCCATCGGCATTTTCGCGATGGTGCCGACCTTCGAAGACTCCCTGGCCGAGATGGGCGTCACCCGGGACGGCGTCGGTACCGGGCCCTTCGTCGATGCGCTCGATCCCATCGGCGGGGTCGGCGACGCCATGGCACGCGCGCTGCAGGCCAACATCGCCTACGGCTACCGGCGCTTCATTGATCTGGTCGCCGATGGTCGAGACATGACGCCGGAACAGGTGGACGCCATCGCCCAGGGCAGGGTCTGGCTCGGCGAGCAAGCGCTGGAACTCGGTTTGGTCGACAACCTCGGCCACTTGGCGGACGCCATTGCGCGGGCCGCCGAACTTGGCGGCCTGGAGAACTATCAGGTCCGCTACCTGGAAGAACCGTTGTCGACCCAGGAAGTTCTGATGCGCCAACTGCTCGACAATCTCGGGTACGCACCGAACCGGGGGCTACGCAGTGCTTTGTCCGATAGGATCCTGCGCGAGATGAGGCATCTCGACGTCCTCAACGATCCCAAGCATGTCTACGCGCTGTGCGAGATCTGCCCGGGCGTGTTGTAGGACTACGGATCCGCCCAGTAGTCGCGCACCGCGGCCTTCATCTCCCGGCATAGGAGGACGATGCCGAAGAGGTTGGGCAGCGCCATCAGCGCCAGGGTTACCGCGGAAACCAGCCAGACCAGGGACGTGTCCATCACCGTGGCGAGGAAGAACGCCACAACGTAGACGGCGCGGTAGGGCATCACCCACCCGGTGCCGAACAGGTACGTGATTGCCCGATCGCCGTAGTAGGACCACGCAATGGCCGTGCTGAATGCGAAAAGCACGAGACCGATGGTGACCAGGTACGGGCCGTAGTCGCCGAAGAAACTACGCCTGAACGCTTCCGTGGTCAGTCGCACCGAGTGCACGAGCGATCTCCCACGTATGGCGATGCCGGACGTCGCCAGCGAACCGTCGTTCACGTCGATGGTTCCGGTATACGGCCCGCCATCGAGAGACAAGACAACGTCCTCCCCAACCGAGCGCTTGTGCAGCACGGTTACGTCATCGGCGTCGAGGCGGCCGTCGATCACGGTGAAGGTTCCATGGGCAAGCTCGACGCCGGAATTGCCGAGCCTGTTGAGATAGTTGTGCAGGGTCGCGACATCGTCGGGATCCTGATCGGAGTAGACACCGGCCAGGAACCGGGTATCGAACGCGTCGAAGTCGGTGTCGAACTTCTCCTTCCACACCCCGGAGGACAGAATCACGATCCCCGTCAGTGTGCAGATGATCAGGGTGTCGATGAACGGTTCCAGGATGGAGACCAATCCTTCCGACACGGGCTCGTCGGCGCGGGCGGAAGCATGGGCGATGGGCGCAGACCCCTGCCCTGCCTCGTTGGAGAACAGGCCGCGGTTGACGCCCCGGTTGAACGCATAGGCGAAGCTCGCGCCCAGGAAGCCGCCGCTGGCCGCGGAGCCCGTGAACGCATCGCGGAATACCGAGGCGAACGCGGCCAGGATCTGGTCGTAGTTCTCCATCAGGACGGCGAACGCGCCGATGGTGTAGAGGATGCCCATTGCCGGCACGATGGCGGTGGCCACCCGGGCGATTCGCTTGATGCCGCCAATGATGACCAGGCCGAGCAAGCTCGCGAGGACAAGGCCGCTCAGCCAAGTGGGGATGTCGAACGAGGCTTTGAGTCCCTCCGCCATGTTGTTGCTCTGCGGCATGTTGCCGGAGCCGATGGTGCTGAGCACCGTGGCGGCGGCGAAGAACACCGCCAGCCATTTGAAATTCAGACGACGCAAAACCCCGCCCGCGCGGGTGAACTGCTTGCGCTCGAGGAATGCCGCCAACGGCGCGGCGGACAACCCCCGTTCCATGAAATACATGGGGCCGCCGCAAATCTCGCCGTTGTCGTCCTTGATCCGGTACTTGTGCGAGATCGTCACTTCGACGAACTTGGTCGTCATGCCCACGAACGCGGTGGCCCACATCCAGAAAAGCGCTGCCGGCCCGCCGAGGAAGATGGCGAACGCGACGCCGCCGATGTTGCCCGTACCCACCGTTCCCGACAGCGCCGTGGAAAGCGCCTGCAAGTGGGTTGTGTCGCCCTCCGCATCCGATCGCGTGTGGTGCCCGAACAAGACTCCCCAGGCCCGCTTGAAGTAGCGGATCTGCGGAAAACCCAGGTAGAGCGTGAAGAAAATGCCGACCCCGAGCAGCACCCAGGGGAAGTAGAAGGCGCTGCCCAGGACACCGTCGAGGATGGTCAGGGAGTCTTCGATGATCCCTCCGGCGGCATCGATCGCGTTGTTCATAGCCATTGCCTCACTCGCCGAATAGAGCTGCGCGCATCACGCCATGTAGTTCGTGCTGGTCCATGACGCCGTGCACGCCCTCGGCGTTCGGGCCCTCGGCGTAGGCAGGCACGTCCTCCCCAGCGTGGGTTTCGGAAATCATCAGGTGGGTAGCCCGCTGCCGGTAGTCGGGGTCGTCGGGGGCCAATTCCTCCTCAGGCCGCCGGGCGCCGGGGCCGTTGGCGTAGCCTAAGGTGGTATAGGCGACACCTTCGGCGTCCTTCTGCGGATTGCCGTCTTCTCCGGTCGCAAAACCGAGAATGGGATTGCCGCGGGGCGAGTAGCCCGCGATGGTGAGCGTGTGGCTATGGTCCGCGGTGACCACGATCAGGGTTTCGGCCGGATCGGTACTCGCCACCGCAGCCGCCACGGCATCGGCGAAGGCAATGGTATCCACCAGTGCGCGGTAGGCATTGCCGGCGTGGTGCGCGTGGTCGATCCGACCGCCTTCCACCACTAGGAAGAACCCGGTTCCCCGATCCAGGTTGGCAATGGCGTAGCGCGTCATGGCGGCAAGGCTGGGCTCGCCCCCCGTGTCGTTGCCACGGTCCGCCTCGAACTCCATGTGCGAGGCTTCGAACAGACCGAGGACCTGGCCTGCTTCCCCGAGTGCTTCGAAGCCTGCTTGATCGAACACGAAGCGGCGGTCGGCGGCGGCGGCGAGCCATTCCTCGACCAGGTTCCGTCCATCCCGGCGACGACCCGTCATCCGGGCTTCCTCGGGGTCTGGGGCCGTGGTCGGCAGGAACATCGATCGACCGCCTCCCAAGACCACATCCACGCCATCGCCATGGGGGAACTCGACGAGTTGGCGGGCGATGTCGACGCAAGCGTCGCGCGCCTCCTCGGGCAGCGTGCCGGGCAATTCCCAATTGCGGTCGGGCGAGTGCGCGTACGCCGCCGCCGGGGTTGCATGGGTGATCCGCGCGGTGGACACGACCCCTGTGCGGTAACCCCGCTGTTCGGCCTCTTCGAGCAAGGTCGCGAGTTCGTGCCCCTTGGCGGCGGCGCAGTCGCCGCGCGGCGCTTCGGGACCCACGCTCAAGACCCCTGCCCGGGTCTTGACGCCGGTCACCAGCGCGGTCATCGTCCCGGCCGAATCCGGTACTTGCGCGTCCACGTTGTAGGTCTTCACCAACGCCACGTTGGGGAAGCGCTCGAACGGGAGCGTGTTCTCCTCGCCCGCCATGCCCTTGTTCTGGCCGTCGAGAATGCGCGCCGCAGTTACCGTGGAGACGCCCATCCCGTCGCCCACGAACAGGATGACGTTGCGCCGGGCGGACTCGCCGCCGAGGGCCGCGGTGCATGCCGCGAGGCCCATCAAGGCGCCGGCGATTCGGCAGGCGAAGCGCGCATCGAGTCCGTGTCGGCTCATCGAACGGATTCCCGCATCGTGACGAATTCCTCCGCAGCCGTGGGATGGATGCCGATGGTCGCGTCGAAATCGGACTTCCTCGCCCCGGCCTTGATGGCCACGCCAAGACCCTGGATGATCTCGCCTGCCTCGGGGCCGCACATGTGAGCCGCTACCACGCGGTCGTCCTCGCCGTTGACCAGCAACTTCATCAGGGTGCGCTCTTGTCGCCCGGAGAGGGTGTGTTTCATGGGTTTGAACGTCGACTCGTACACTGCCAGCCCAGGATACAGCTCGCGCGCGCGTTCCTCGGTCGGCCCCACGGTGCCGATATTCGGTTGGCAGAAGATCGCGGTTGGCACGTTGTCGTAGTCCATCCGCCGCGACTCGCCGTTGAACAAGTTGTGGGCGATGCACATGCCTTCGGCGATCGCCACCGGCGTCAACTGGAAACGATCGATGACATCGCCGATCGCGTAGATGTGCGGGACGCTGGTGCGAAACGCATCGTCGACGGGAATCGCCCCGCCATCACCGACGCTCACCCCGGCGGCGTCCAGGCCCAGGTTGGCGCTTGCCGGCGCCCGGCCCGTTGCCGTCATCACCAGATCCACATCGAGACGGGAACCGTCGGCGAGTTGGCAACGCAGTCCGTCGACGATCCGCGCGACGGACAGGATCCTGGTCTCGAACCGAACCGCGACACCCTTGGCGGCGATCTCCTCCGCAACGAACCCGCGGATCCCTGCATCGAAGCCGCGCAGGAACAACTCACCCCGGTACGCCAGGGTGACGTCTGCGCCAAGGCCGGCAAAGATGCCGGCGAACTCCACCGCGATATAGCCCCCGCCGATGATGAGCACGCGTTCGGGGAATTCGTCCAAGTAGAAGGCCTCGTTGGATGTGATGGCCAGTTCGCTGCCCGGAAACGGTGGAACGACCGGCCAGCTTCCGGTGGCGATCAGGATGTTGCGCGCGGTGACCGAAGCGTTGCCGACGCGCAACGAATGAGGACCGTCCAGGACAGCGCGTTCGGACATGATCTCGACCCCCGCCCCGGACAGCAAGCCGCGGTAGACGTCGTTCAAGCGCTCGATCTCGCGCGTCTTGTTGTCACGCAGCGTAGGCCAATCGAACTCGGCCCGGTTCGCCCGCCAGCCGTAGGCCGCCGCATCCTCGAAATCCTCGGCAAAGTGCGAGCCGTAGACGAAGAGCTTCTTGGGGACGCAGCCCACGTTGACGCAGGTCCCCCCGAGATAGCGTTCCTCGGCGATCGCGACCCGTGCGCCAAGCGACGCCGACACCCGCGCGGCGCGCACACCGCCGGAGCCAGCGCCGATGACGAACAGGTCGTAGTCGTAGTTCTCCACCGGCCGTGCACCCGCCTCCCGAGCCAACGAGCCTAATGGCAACGCCGCGATCATGCAAAGGCATGTGCCGGGGCATACCCGTCATGTCGTACAGGTGTTGGGTCCGCGGCAACCTTGAACGGCACGGCCCTGGGTCGTGGCGGCGGACTGGAGCGCCTTGTCCAAGCAGCGTGCATAGCACATGCCGACGGCAACCTAGTGCTCCGTCTACCCTAAATCTTCGCGTCAGTGGCAGCCGGAGTGTTCCGGGCACCGTCGCTTGCGACGGACAGGCGCGGCTCGCAGGCCTATCGGGCATACCCAAGCAGACGCAACGCCGCACGGGGCGCTCCGGCTGCCACCCGTAGGGCGCGCCCGCAAACGCCCATCCGCGTTGTTGGCACCCTTTGACGTATGCCCGATATGCCTTCAAGGTGCCGCCTAGCGGACTGGACGCTTGCGGACGCGCTGACCCGAAGATCAAGGGTGGACGCAGCACTACGAACCTGGAGCAACTTCCGCCGTTGCTGTAGATTCTCTTCCTCGCCGCCATGTCGATATCATTCGCCAACGCAACCGTGTCGGGACACACCATGGCCGAACTGCCGAGAGACACTCCGGGTGAGAATTTGAGGCGCTGGCTGGCTCGAACACCGGAAGACGCGATCGATCCCGATCAGCCGATCATCGACCCGCACCACCACCTCTGGGACCGCCGGCCTAGGCCGGAACTGCAGGCGGACTCCCGCCAGCAACTTCGCTACTTGGCGGACGACCTGATGGAGGACATCCGCGGTGCCGGCCACAACGTCGTCGATACCGTCTTCGTCGAGTGTCGGTCCATGTACCGGGAGGGCGGCGGGCCGGATGCGCCGGTGGGCGAGACGGAGTTCGTCCAGGGCGTCGCGGCA
>JAKZRQ010000325.1:0-2758 GCA_047518105.1 Pseudomonadales bacterium
CCGGATGATGATCCTGGGGCACCGCACCACCCGCACCTTGGGCATGGAGAGCATCAGCCGGGAGTTCATCGAAAAGCACTACCAGGGGCCGCTGATCTTCGCCGACGAGTTGGAGTGCTGGGGGATGTGACTGCCACCGCCTGGTGGTGATCTCTGCCCAAGTTTCGCGCAAGGAGTATGATCGCGGACTCTCTGACGATTCGAGGATTCGATGGGCAAAGGCGACATCCGCTCGCGGCGTGGCAAGATCATTCGCGGTACGTTCGGCAACAAGCGGCGCAAGAAGCGGAACAAGACCCCGGCCGGCAAGAGAGACTGACCGCGACGCTCAGCCGTCGATCAAACCGACGGAGTTCTCCGGCGCCATGGGATAGGCCCATGGGATAGGCGCCATGGGATAGGCCCATGGGATAGGCTAGGGGCGAAGCCTCAAGACGACGACCGCCATGCCGCTAGACCTCGAGACCTGCAATCAACTGCTGTCCACCACCCGGGCCGTACGCAAACGGCTGGACCTGACGCGCCCGGTGCCGCGGCAAGTCATCGACGAGTGTCTCCAACTTGCGGTGCAGGCGCCGACCGGTTCGAACAGCCAGAACTGGCGCTGGGTGGTGGTCGACGACCTGGAACAACGCAAGGCGCTGGCCGAGCTGTACCGGCGCGGCGGGGAAGGGTATCTCACCGGCGCCAGCGTCCGCGCGCAAGGCTCGGGCGATGCGCAGATGGCGCGGGTGTTCGGTTCCGCGCTCTATCTGATGGAGCATCTCCACGAGGTGCCGGTGCACGTGATCCCATGCCTGGTTGGCCGACCGGGCCCGGGCACCAGCGTGACGGCACTCGGCGGCTACTTCGCGTCGATCTATCCGGCGGTGTGGAGTTTCCAGTTGGCCTTGCGCGCACGCGGTTTGGGTTCCTGCCTGACCACGCTGCACCTCGGCTTCGAGCGGGAAGCGGCCGAGATCCTAGGTATTCCCGAGAACGTCGTGCAAACGGCCTTGTTGCCGGTGGCGTACACGCTGGGTACGGACTTCAAACGCGCGAGCCGACCGCCGGTATCGCAGATCACCCATTGGAACGGCTGGGGCGGCTGAACGGCCGCGGCCCTTCTTGTGAGCGACCCCACGCGGCTGACGGCTACCGAACTGCGCGGACTCGTTTCCCGCCGAGAGTTGAGCTGCCGGGAAGTCGTCGAAGCGCACATCGCCCGGATCGAATCCGTCAACCCGGCGGTGAACGCCATCGTCACCAAAACCTACGACGTCGCCCGGGAACGCGCCGATGCCTTGGATGCTCACCCCCCATCCCAAGGCCCTCTTGCCGGCTTGCCGATCGCCCACAAGGATCTGGTGCCGACCAAGGGAATCCGCACCACCTACGGCTCGCCGCTCTACGCCGAACATGTGCCGGAGGTCGACGCGCTGATCGTCGAACGCATGCGCCACGCCGGCGCAGTAACCCTGGGCAAGACCAACACGCCCGAATTCGGGGCGGGCTCGCAGACCTTCAACCGGGTGTTCGGCGCCACGCGCAATCCCTATGATCGGAGCAAGACCTGCGGCGGCAGCAGCGGCGGTGCGGCGGTGGCCCTGGCGACGCGCATGATTCCCCTCGCGGACGGTAGCGACACCGGCGGCTCGCTGCGCAACCCGGCAGCGTTCTGCAACGTCATTGGCTTCCGCCCGTCGCCGGGCAGGGTGCCGTCCTGGCCCGGCGATCCGTGGTCGGATCTGTCCACCGCCGGTCCGATGGCGCGTACCGTGGACGACCTGGCGCTTCTGTTCTCCGTCCTTGCCGGACCCGACCGCCGCGTACCGAACTGCCTGCCTGAGCCGGGCGCCTCGTTCCATCCCGTGGAAGCCGTCGACCTGTCGAAGCTTCGGATCGCCATAACCGAGGACTTCGGCGGCTTGCCGGTGGAACCGGCGATCCGGGAATCCATCGGTGCCTTGCGCGATGTCCTCGCCGCAGCCGGTGCGACGGTGGTGGACGCGTCACCCGATCTGTCCGACGCGCGGCGCATCTTCCACATCCTGCGGGCGACCGGCTTTCGACGACGGTTCGCCCCGATGACCGCTGAAGAACGAGCCGAACTCAAGGACACCATCGTCTGGAACCTCGAAGCGGGTCTTGAACTGACGTTGTCCGACTACGACTGGGTCTACCCGGCGCGTGCGAGCCTGGTAGCCCGGGTGGCCGAGTTCTTCAAGGAGGTGGACCTCCTGGTCGGCCCGACGACCCAGGTGCTGCCCTTCGACATCGACACCGACTGGGTGCGCGAGATCGACGGCAAACCCATGTCCACCTACATCGAGTGGATGGAGAGCTGTAGCTGGATCACCGCAACCTGCTGCCCGGCGCTGTCGCTGCCGGCGGGGTTCAAGGAGGGGTTGCCGGTGGGCGCGCAGCTCGTCGCGCCAATGCGTGCGGATGGCTTTCTGCTGGGTGCCGCCAAGGCAATCGAGGAGGTCACCGGATATGCATCCCGCGCACCGGCGTTGGACTGAGTGTGCCGCGGCAACTCGATAGTTGTCGATCTGTTGGTTCGCCGAGTCGCGCCGTCAGGCGCGCCGCATGTGGCGGCGGCGCGCGCCGCCTGACGGCGCGATCGAGAATGCAAGCCCTGAGGGCGCGTTTGAGAATGCTCAACGCATTCTCCCGGCTTCGTTCGAAATGCAACCCAAGTGTCAACATTCGGAGCGCTCAAGGAATCTAGCGGAGCGGCCCTGGAACCGCATCCGCCGACGCCTCCACCAGCCGC
>JAKZRQ010000326.1:0-6166 GCA_047518105.1 Pseudomonadales bacterium
ACGAGCACTGCCCGGTGCTCGACAGCGATGCACGCGGCGACAGGCTTCTGCTCTCGAAGCACACCGCTTCGACCCTGTCGCGGGGACTCGGGCTGCTTGGAATCGAGACTGTGGATCGGATGTAGCGACCGTCGCCGCAGGGTTCCGTGCCGGGCTAGTCCTTGAGCGTTACGAATGTCGACACTTGGACTGCATTGCGAACCAGGCCGGGAGAATGCGCGCCCTACCGGGCGTCAGGCGCGCCGACGCACGTGCGGCGCGCCTAGTCCATTGGTCTAACGCCGCTCGCCGAAGGGCTCCATCACGAGCTGGCTCTCCTCCCAAGCCCTCACCTTGGGAATTGCCGCGTCGAACACCCGCTCGTAGTTGAGACGTTCGACCTGTGCCCGCGCCGCGTTGCTGAGGCGTTCCCACAACGGCTGGTAGTCCACGTAGGTCTTCGCGTAGCGGTCCCAACTCGCTGGCGCCACCGAATCGGTGCCGAACAGGAACCGCGTCGGGTGCTCTTCGATCAACGCGGCCCAGGCGGCGGCGGTCTGTGCGTCGGCGACGACGTATTTGGCCACCTCGTCCCAGGAGATGTCGAGCACCACGTGGTCGTAGCGCGCATCGCTCAACAGTTCGTCGAGCAGGTTCAGGTGCTCGTCGGACGGCCCCACGAACCGACCCAGTCCCGTGTGTGCCCAGACGATGGAAGCGTCCGGATGCGCGGCAAGGAGGCGGAGCAGGTTGTCGAAGTGTGTCGGTCGCTCGCCTGGACGCACGGTGTCGACGTCGCAGTGCAGGATCGCCACGAGGCCGATTTCGGCCACCGTTCCTAGGATGCGGTCCAACGCGGGGTTGCGTAGGCTCGCTGCGTGGCCGGCGATCTTCGACGATACGAATTCCTTGTGGACGCTGAATTCGCCGATTCCGGAGAACACGCCCGGGAAGGTGAGCAGTACCCGTCGGATGTGGTCGGCGGCGTACATGTCGGTGGGGTTGAAGCCGGTGATCATCGGATCGACGCGCGCCTTGTGCGCATCGTCCAAGGAGAGATACTCCTTGGCGATTACCGCATCCACGAACGAGTAGTAGTAGAGCGCGGCGTCCGAGAGCAGGTAGTAGTCCGGAGCCCGGTCGCCGGAGATGAAGTAGTCCCACTTCTGCTGTAGCGGAATGCCGAACATCGCCACGCGTCCGACGCGGGCGCCGACCGTATCGAAGTACTGACGTGCCGTGATTCCACGCTGGACGTAGTTGAACAGGTGGAAGTGGACATCGTTGAACAGCGGCGCGGACTCGGCGGTCTCGACCGGTCCGACCGCTTCGATTCCATCGGCAGCCCAGCCGGACAGGGCCAGTCCAAGGCAAACCGCCGTCAACCCGCTCCGAACGCTTGAGAACATCCCGCGTCCCTTCCTCGTTCGCTCGGTTGGCGCGAACCCTACGCTCGCGCCAACCATTGCTCGCTTCAATTCCCGCTGCGCAGCACCCGACCGGCACGGTCGCCGGTCAACTCGTCGTTGCGCAGCACCACGGTGCCGTTGCAGACCGTCGCGTGATAGCCAGCAGCGCGCTGAATGAAGCGCGGCGCCCCGAATGGGAAGTCGTGCACAATCTCCGGCATGCGTTCCTCCAACCGACCGATTTCCAGGACGTTGATGTCTGCCCGCTTGCCCACGGCCAAGGTGCCTCGATCCTCGAGTCCGAGAACCTGGGCGGGGACCGCGCTGATGCGCCGCACCGCTTCCTGCATGGAGTAGACGCCGGTGTCTCGGTGCCAGTGGGAGAGGATGAACGTCGCCCAACCGGAGTCGATCATTTGGCTGACGTGGGCGCCGGCGTCGCCGAGGCCCGGCATCGCCCAATCGGTCGTGATGAGCTTTTCCAGTTCGTCGAGGTTCACGTTGAAGCCGCGCATGTGGAACAGCGCTTTGCCGTTGGTCTCGTCCGTCAGGCGCAGCCAAGTCTCCACGGGGTGCTCCCCGGCGGCTTCGGCGAGCGACGGCAGGTTCTGCGAGAAGCTCTGGGTATAGCAGGGTCGTGCCCCGTCGCCCATGTAGAACCAGCGTTGCATGGCGTCGATGGCGTTGGACCCCTGCGCCTTCACTTCGTCGATGAGTCGTTGGCGTGTTTCCGGGTCGCGAATGGACTTCACCCGGTCGTCGAGCTCGAGCTTGCGCAGCGCGTTCCACGCCGGGGTGTGGAAGAAGTTGCTCGTGGAAAGACCACCGACGCCACCGCCGCTGCGGGGAACGGTCACGGAGGTGACGTTCAGGCCCTCGGCACGCATCGCCATGACGCGTTCGTTCAACCGCTCGGTGCCGATTTCGACGGCTGAGCTGAACAGGGCGCCGCGTGTCATCCGCGCCTCGTCGGCGATGAGGTCCATCTCCGCGTCGAACTCGCGGAAATCGGATACCGTTTGCATGATGCCACCGTGGGCACCCACTTCTTTGGCCACGGCGCGCACCTCGTCCCGGGCGGCAAAGGTGCCGGGGATGGAACGACCGTCGGGCAGGCGGTGCGGCGGGAAGCGGTTGGTGGAGAAGCCGACTGCGCCTTCCTTGACCGACTGGCCGGCCAGCTTGGCGATCTCGCGGATCTCGTCTTCGGTGGCGGGTTCTTCGACCGCGCGTTCGCCCATCACGTAGAAGCGCGTTGCGCAGTGCCCGACCAGGCCGCAGATGTTGATGGAAGGACCAAGCCCGTCCAGCGCGTCGAGATAGCCGCCGTACGACTCCCAGTTCCAAGGCAAGCCGTGCAGGATGGCCTGCTTCGGAATGTCCTCCACGGTCTCCATCATCCCGGCCAGGAACTCCCGGTCGGAGGCTCTGCAGGGCGCAAAGGTGACCCCGCAGTTGCCGAACAGGGCCGTGGTGACGCCGTGCCAGCTCACCGACGTGACGTGAGGGTCCCAGCCGACCTGGGCGTCAAGGTGGGTGTGCAAGTCGATGAAGCCCGGCGACACCGTGAGGCCGTGAGCATCGATCTCCCGCTTGCCCTTGGCGTCGACCTTGCCGATCTCGACGATTTGGTCACCGTCGACGGCGACATCGGCGCTGAATGGCTCGGCTCTTGTTCCGTCGACGACCGTACCGCCCCGGACAACGAGGTCATGGCTCATGGTGTTCCCCCCTCACCTAGTGATTGCTAGCGAACGATCATAGACCCCAGCCACAGAGGGTGCCATTGGAAGCCATTGGATTGGATTTGGAAGCGCACACCTTTCTCGGACTATGCTCGCCCCGTCCAGGTACCGTCCAGATACCGTCGGCCTAGACCCGGCTTCTAGCGCTAGCCTGTCCCTGACGACCGTTTCGATGAACGCGGTGGCGAAATCCGGCACCGCGTACAGGATGGTGTACCCGGCGTCGCGCGAGGAGAAACGGGAGTCGGCCGCGCTGGTTCCCAACGGCGACGCAAGGAACTTGCGCGGCATGATCCGATAGCCGTCGGGAAACGCGGCCTTGAGGAGTAGGGGCTCGATTCGGTCTCGGGGATACCTGGCTCCGCTCACGCAAACGTGGTGCCGAACCCTGCGGCCGCGGACAGCACCTCATCGAGCCGCCCGGTGTTCAGGCGTTCAAGTGGCGGCCCTGCGCCGTCCTCGAACGGCCATTCCTGCGTCAGGAACACCCATGCCAGTTCGGGATCCCCAACCACCTTCACGACATCGGCCAACCCCGAAACCACTCGGCCGGGCCCGAGAATCTGCGCTACGGGAATGCTCAACCCACGCTTGGTCGACCACCAGGCGATCAACGTTTTCCTTTCCGCCCAGTCGTAGACCGTAGTGCGCGAAACCCCAAGCCGCGACGTCGCCCCGAGACACCGACAAGTTCCTCGCCAGCCCGGCTGACGATGTACGGCCGCAGTTGTCCCGGCACGTCGTCAAAGGAACCGCCCGGCTCTGCCTCGTATTGCGCGGCCGCCGTTTCCAGGGCCACGGCCACCGCCATAAGCGCCTCCTGCGGATGATCGCGGACGAAGCTTTTGGCACCGCTCGACAGCGCCGGCAGTCCCTTCACGAGAAAGCCCATCGTCCCGGTCGACCTAGATTCCTTGAGCGCTCCGAATGTTGACACTTGGGTTGCATTTCGAACGAGGCCGGGAGAATGCGCAAGCATTCCTAAACGCGCCCACAGGGCGCGCATTCTCGATCGCGCCGCATATGCGGCGCGCCTAGATTCCTTGAGCGGGGTTAGTGTTGACAGTTGGGTTGCATTCAGGCGGCGAGGTCGTATCCCTCCCATAGTCTCCGTACTTCCCGATCGAACGATTCGACGGCGCGGTTGAGGCGGGAGGCCGAACGCGACGGGGCGTCGAAGACCACGGACATGGCGGGGCGCAGGACGCGGGCGTAGGTGCGGTGGTAGCACAGGGCGGTTCGCAGGCCGTGGTCGGTGACGCGGTAGCGCCGGGTGAAGGGGATGCGCTCGATGCGCCCGCGCAGCCGCAGTCGGCGCAGGTCGTAGGTCATGCGGCCGCGGCCGTACTCCTCGACCGGCAGGCCGGTCAGCGGCGCCACGGTTTCGCGCAGGTCCCGGTTCTGGAAGCCGTCGGGCAGCACCCGGAAGGCGAGCAGCGCGGCGAGCAGGGCCTGCACGCGGGGGTCGCCGAAGCGCAGCGCAGAGGCGCGCTGGCCGTCGACGAGGCGCGGCCGATGGAGATCGTCGAACGTTCCGGCTCCGATGGCGCAGTCGTGGCTGACGTGTTGGACGCGCAACAGGCGTCGGTTGGCGGCGAAGCCGATCCTTTTCAGATCATCGAGGTTGCGTAGCCGTCTGCCCACATTTGAATGGTCGTTGCCTGTCCTTCGGACAGGGGGTCGTTGATCACGGTCTCGGTGCGCAGGGCGCGCCCCTCCTTGTGGTCGCGCCGCTCGCGGCGCGCCTGCTTCTGATGCGCGAGTGCTTGTGGTCGACGTGCAGCGACGGGATCACCCCGTCGGTTATTACGCGGGTTCGGTACCGCGAGGGCGTGCGTCGGGTGACGCGTCTGTCGAAGATCAACTGCACGTGGTCGGGTCGGCCGAGATCGAGGTTCTCGCGCATGACTTCCTCGAAGAACACGCGTTCTTGCACGGGTCGGTCGAACACCTGCGTCAGGGCGAACTCCGCCTGAAGCATGGAGACGTCGTAGCGGATGCCGGCCTGCCGGTCCGCCGCCGTGAAAGGATGCGGCAGTCTCGCCAGCCACGTAGCACAAGGGCGTCGACCTTCGCCGCCGTCAGGCCGTCGGCCAGGCGCTGCATCAGCGCCGGGTCGGCGCAGCTCGACACGCCGTTGTCCAGCGCCTCGAACGCCACGCCCCGCTTGGCGAGCTGGCGCTTGAGGTACTCGTGGCCGTTGATGCACAGCTTCGCGTTGTACGGGAAGTACGAGCAGAACTTGAGGAAGAACGGCCCGAAGTCGTCGTCCACCGCGTACACGTAGTAGTGGTTCACCATCGCCGTCGAGGACACCAGCCACGGGTC
Organism: Pseudomonadales bacterium; assembly: GCA_047518105.1. Lineage (GTDB taxonomy): Bacteria > Pseudomonadota > Gammaproteobacteria > Pseudomonadales > Azotimanducaceae > VXYL01. Next base: position 5,462 of record JAKZRQ010000326.1, read on the forward strand.
CGGGCCGCGCACCGGATCCTCGCGCCGCTCGGTGCGCACCACCCGCGCCTTCTCCTGCGCCTTGCCGATGTAGAGCACCCCCTCGGCGCCCGTGGACCCGCGCAGGTACTGCTTCGTGCGGTCGTCCTTGCGCTCGCCCCGATCGAACCGGATCAGATCGACGCCCGCGTGCGCCGCGTAGCGTTCCAGCGCCCCCACGAACCTCCGCGTCATCGGCTCCATCAGCGCCGACGACGGCACCGGATTGCCGCGGATCTTGCGGAAGAAGTACGCCGTGCCGGCGCCCGTCTGCAGCATCGGCACGTAGACGTTGAGGTACATCCGGTCGATGCACTCCAGCTCGAAGGTGGTGTGCTCGGCCAGCACTTCGGCGGCGGTTCGTGCTACGTTCATCGCTCGGGCTCCGGTCGATGGGCTCCCCACAGGCCACTATACGGCCACCGACACGGCCACCGACGCCTTGAGCGACAATGAAGGCGGCTTCGTGCCGCAGAGCGGAGCAGCGACCGGGGTCCGACTCAACCGCTACCGGGACGCAACACATGCCTTGTCGGTCTGAGGCGCAGCCTCGCTAGCCCGCATTTCTCACCAGGGGCCGTGATGATCGCGGAGGATTTTGGCCCCGTTGTACACAACGGGCACGTGCGCGTGCTCGCGACCGAGAGCATAGCGGGGCCTACGGTTGAGGGAGCATGTGCGCGCACG
>JAKZRQ010000327.1:0-11355 GCA_047518105.1 Pseudomonadales bacterium
CGTGGTCCTGATGGCCTGCGACGTCGTCAAGGCTTGCAAGATCGGCGGCAAGCTCGTCAAATGGGCACGAAAGGCGGAACGCGCGCGAGGTGCCGCCAATCCGGTGGTTCGCCGAGCCATCGAACGCGGGAAGCAGGCTCATAGAGAACTCGAGGAGCGCGTGAAGAAGAAAGGGGACGATTGGGAACCGGAACCAAGCAAACGCGGGAAGGACGGCAGACTCCATCGACCGGATGTCGTGACTCCCGGCGAACGTTTCATCGAGCTCAAGCCGAATACGCCTCGGGTCGGGCTAGCGGAAGAAGGCAGGCCAGGCGGTACGAGGAGCAACTCGGTATGAAGGGAAGAGTCATCTACTATGATCCGTAGACAAGCGACGAAGGCGGTCGATCAGGTCGTCGAAGAGATCGTTCCGCTCCTGAAGGAACGGGGCTTTCGAAAGAGGCGTCGGTGCTGGAACAGGAGTCGGAGCGAATTCGTGGACGTCATCCGCATTCAGGAGTCGAAGACCAGCGATCCCGAGCGCCGCGACTTCACCGTCAATCTGGGCGTCTTCGTGCCGGCGTTCCACGAGGCGATCTGGGGCGAGGCTCCGAAGGGCTTCGCTGTGGAGGCCGACTGCGCAGTGCGTCTCAGGCTCGGGGCTCTGACGCAGGGGGAGCCAATGGGCCATGGTCCGGACATATGGTGGGTACTCGCCGACGGCGACGAGCCCGCCGCTTTGGCTGCGTGCAGGGAGATCCGCGATGCGTTGGAAGAGTTCGGCGTTCCCTTTTTCGACCAGTTCCGCGACTTCCCCGCATTGGCGGATCACATGCGGAACCTGACGGGTTGGCAATCGAAGGACCAACTTGCTCAAATGCATCGGGCGTTGGCCGAGTGGAGAAGCGGCGATACGGACCGTGCACTCGAAACCCTTGCGAGGATCAAGGGCTGGGAGGAGAAGGTTCGGATAGTTCGCGACGTGATCGTTTCGGCTTCGTAGCGGTCCGCCCGCAGTCATCTCGGACACAGCAATTGGCGTCCCACAAGTGACCTCGCGGTGATCTCGGAACACACGCGATCCGAGTCCCGCAGCCCGTTGGGGGGAATGTCGCAAGGGGCGACGTGCCTCCCCTCCGACACCGAACAGCGCGCCTTGGGACCAGGACGCCGTCGGGGTTTCCTTCGGGAGCTCCTTCGGCGGCTTCTGCCAGCCGTACGCGAGCTTGGGATTCGGGCGCCGTATCCGGTGTGGTCGACGTCCGAGCGGGCGGTCTCGCTGGGCCGGGAATCGGCTCCGGCGGACAGGCGGATGATGCGGGACGCGGTCGATGTCGCGGCCGACATCGGCGAATGGGTGTTCGACTTCCTCATCCGGGGACACGGTGGAGGTGGCCGAAGATCTCTACGGAGACCTGGGTGTCGGCGACTACGGTGGGGCGGCCTTCGGCGCGGCGGGACTACTGTGCGAGGTCGCCAAGGCGTGCAAGATCCTCAAGCGGGTGCCGGTCGAACGCGCCAAGGGCTGGATCGTAGGCCGAATCCGGGGTGCCCAAGCACATAGCGTCGCCAATGCGAACAAGCGGCACGCTAGGTCCGCGCGCAGAGGGATTCGAGCACAACTTCCATGGCGGCCGGCGCGTCGATCCGGTAGGCCACTTGGACATTCTCCGCGTCGTGTCTCCGGCTCGTGCGCTGGTCCACCACGGTCATGCCGCGGGTCAAGGTGCCGTCGAGTTCCACCGCGACCGCACGCGGCTTGGTCAGGAGAAGGTGCGGGTGGGTCACCGCAAGCACGGCGCAGGGATCGTGCAAGGCGGCGGCGCGCCGGCCGACCAGCACTTCCATCCGCTGGTGCAGGAAATCGAATATCTGGGCGGCAAACCGGGCCCTGGACGTGTCTACGCCGCGCAAGCGCTCGGTCACCGCGTCGTCGGTCTGCATTTGATGGGTCAGGTTGAGTCCACACATGGTGAGTTCCGCGCCGGAGTCGAAGACGCGCGCCGCAGCCTCCGGGTCGGCGAGGATGTTGAATTCGGCAACCCGCGTTGAGTTGCCGACGCCGGTACTGCCGCCCATGATGGAGATGCCCGCAATGCGGTTGACCCAGTCGGGGTCGCGGTCGATGGCGAGCGCCAGGTTGGTGAGTGGCCCGACGGCCACGACGACCACGTCCGGGGCAGCGGCATCGAGCAGGAAACCGACGGCGTCGTCGCTGTCTGGTCTACGCCGGTGGCTAATCCGGTCCACCCCGTCGAGGCCAGACTCGCCATGCACCATCGCGGCGTGCATCGGCTCACCCACGAGAGGCTTGGCCGCACCGCTGTGCACGGGCGTGTCCACGTCGAGGAGCGCGGTGACCAACAGGGCGTTGGCCGTGGTCGCCGGCAGAGGCGCGTTGCCGCTTACGGTGGTGATGCCGACCACCTCGGCGTGGCGATGGGCGAGGATCAACGCAATGGCGTCGTCGTGGCCGGGGTCGCAGTCGACAATCAGGCGAGTCATCGGTGGTTCCTCGGCATTCGTTTGAGAGGTGGCCTTGACGATCAAGGGGCGGCGCTCCGGTGCTCCGCCATCAGGCGGTATTATTGTCCAAGGAGGGGAAACAAACACGAATGAGTCAGCGGACTGTGTTTCCGGGTTTGGATGGGCCACTCGCCATCGCGCACCGGCGCGGAGCGCTCGAGTGGCCGGAGAACGACGCCGTTCGGCCGCTCCTCGATGTGCTGCGGCGCACGAACAGCGAACCGACCCATCGATCCGTCGGCGGCCATCCGACCGGGGATGCTCCATAGACACGGGCCGCTCGGCCTCCGACCGCGGCATCCTGATATGGATGTGCGTGCTCATCGCCGTGAACCAACTGGGCTTCGGGGCGGTAATTCCGGTTCTGCCGTTGTACGCCAAGTCGTTCGGCGTCTCCCAAACGGCCATCGGCGCAACGGTGGCGATGTACGGCCTGGCGCGCGTCTTCCTGGGCATTCCCACTGGCCAGGTCGCCGACCTCCTGGGACGACGTCACGCCCTGGCGATCGGGGGTGTCGTCACGGTCCTCGGCAATCTCTGGTGCGCCACGGCGACGACTTACGTGGAACTGTTGCTCGCCCGGCTGGTGGCGGGCGCCGGCGCGGGCATCGTGCTCACCGCCGGCCTCATCGTGCTCGCGGACATCACCACGGTGGCCAACCGCGGTCGGATGTTGGCCATCTACCAGGGGGTCTTCCTATTCGCCGTGGGCATTGGCCCGTTTCCCGGCGGCTTTCTCGCCGAGCGGTTCGCCCCGGAAGCGCCTTTTCTCGTGTATGCCGTGAAGGGCGCTCTGGTCACCGCCGTTGCGTGGTTCGGCGTCGCCGAGACACGAGAGCAGCGCCACGACTCGGCGGCTCCCGGTCGGCGGAGCGCGGCCAAGGATCGGCGTGCAGCTTCGCGCGCTGCTGGAGAACTCGGGATTCCTGCTTGTCTGCCTGATTGGCCTTGTCGGTGCCTTTGCCCGAACCGGCGGCCTGTTCAGCATTGTCCCGGTGCTGGCCCGGGATCGGCTGTTGCTGTCCACCACCGAGATCGGCTTCGGCTTCGCCTTGGGCAGTGTCGTCGGCTTGATGATCACCTATCCGACCGGGGTCCTCGCTGATCGCTTTGGCCGCAAAGCAGTCATTGTTCCCGCCACGATGCTGATTGGCGCGTCGATGCTGGGCTTCAGTTTCGCCTCCGACTACGCCTGGTTCCTGTCAGGCTGCGTCGTATGGGGAGTGGCGATCACGGCGTCCGGCGCGGCGCCGGCCGCCTACGCGGCGGACTCCGCGCCGCTCGGCATGAACGCCGCCGCGATGAGTTCCTATCGGATGCTGAGCGACATGGGCTACGTCATCGGCCCCATCCTGCTCGGCTTGCTCGGCGACGCCGGCGGCTTGGACGCCGCTCTCTGGGCAGCAGCGGTTGGGCTCTTTCTCGCCGCCGGTCTGTTTGCGCGGTTCGCACCGGAAACGACCTCGCCGGGCCCTCGACGTTCGCCAAGCCGACGACGGGGCTAGATTCCCTGAGCACGCCGAATGTCGACACTTGAGTTGCATTTCGAACGAAGTCGGGAGACGGCGTAGGCACGTCAAACGCGCCTACCGGGCGCGCATTCTCAAACGCGCCCGTCTTGAGCGCGCACGAGCGTCGGCGAACGGGCTGGTACCATTCGCCCATGGCTGCCCTTGACCGCTTCCACCCGGAGATTCAGCGCTGGTTCCGCGACAGGTTCCGCGCGCCGACGGACGTTCAGGAACGCAGTTGGCCGCGCATCGCCGCCGGCGAGCACCTGCTGATCACCGCGCCCACGGGCAGCGGCAAGACCTTGACGGCGTTCTTGTGGGCGATCGATGCCTTTGCCACCGGGCAATCCGAACCCGATGCCACGCGCGTTCTCTACATCTCGCCCCTGAAGGCCCTGAACAACGACATCCGCACCAACCTGATCGAACCGATCGGGCAAATCCGGGAACGGTTCGCCGCCAGCGGCACCTCCTTTCCCAACCTCCGTGTTCAGACCCGCAGCGGCGATACTGACGCCGGCGACCGCCAACGGATGCTGCGCCGACCGCCGGAACTCCTGATCACGACCCCCGAGAGCCTGAACCTGTTGTTGACCACCGTGCGCGGGCGGCAAGCGTTGTCCACGGTGCAAACGGTAATTCTCGACGAGATTCACTCGGTGGTGGAGAACCGCCGAGGCGTGCAGCTCATGACCGGTCTGGAGCGGCTTGCCGAGGTCGCAGGCGAATTCCAGCGGGTCGCCCTGTCCGCCACGGTGCGCCCCCTTGAACTGGTGGCGCAGTATGTTGGCGGGCGGGACTCCACGGGTGAACAACGCCCGGTGGGCATCGTCGAATCGAAGACCGCGAAGGCGATGGACTTTCGCGTCCGCTTTCCCGAAGCCGCCCGGGTGGCCGCCAACAACGGCGAGAAGATCTGGGAACCGCTATCCGACGCCTTCAAGGATGTGATCGACGCCAACCGTTCGACGCTGTTTTTCGCCAACAGCCGTCGTATGGCAGAGAAGATCACCCTGAAGCTCAACGACGATGCCGTCGCCCCCCTCGCCTACGCCCACCACGGCTCCCTCGCGCGGGAGATCCGTACCGAGGTTGAAACGCGGCTCAAGCAGGGCGAACTCAAGGCCATCGTCGCAACGAACTCCCTGGAGATGGGCATCGACATCGGCGACTTGGACGAGGTGGTGCTGATCGGGTCGCCGCCGTCCATCGCCTCGGCGTTGCAGCGGGTGGGGCGTGCCGGCCACCGGGTCGGCGACACCAGCCGGGGTTCCCTGTTCCCCACTTACGCCAAGGACTTCCTCGAAGCCGCCGTTGTGGCCAAGGCCATGCGCGAGAAGGACATCGAACCGTTGAAGCCGCTTGTCAATCCCCTGGACGTGCTTGCGCAGACGCTCGTGTCCTGCGCGGCATCCGAGGAGTGGGAAACGGAGAAGCTCTACCGAGTGCTCACCCGCGCCGCGCCGTACGCGGAGTTGCCCCGAGAGCAATTCGATCTGGTGGTGGAGATGCTGGCGGGCCGCTACGCGGGGACTCGGGTCAGGGAGCTCAAACCACGGCTCGCCTTCGACCGGGTGCGGGAGACCGTGAAGGCGCGCCAAGGCGCGGTGTTCGCACTGTACACGTCCGGCGGCACCATTCCCGACCGGGGCTACTTCACCCTGCGCCATGCCGAAAGCGGGGCCGCCATCGGCGAGTTGGACGAGGAGTTCGTCTGGGAGGCGAGCGTCGGCCAGACCTTCACGCTCGGCACCCAGAACTGGCTGATCCAGCGGATCACCCACAACGACGTGCTGGTCCGGAACGCGCCGCCGAAGGCTACTGCACCGCCTTTCTGGCGTGCGGAAGGCTTCAGCCGGGGCGCGTACTTTTCCGCGCGCATCGCCCAGTTCCTGGAAGCCGCCAACGACCGGCTCGTCCGGCGCGACGAAGCGGGACTCGAAACCGAGCTTCGGCATCTCGGATTCGACACCGTCGCGGCCGATGAACTACTCGGTTTCCTCAAGCGCCAGCGCGAGACCACGCGCAGCGACCTGCCCCATGCGAATCATCTGCTCGTCGAACACGTGATGAGCGGCCCAGGGGGGTATGCAGGCGGAGACCGGGAGCAGCAAGTCATTCTCCATACGACTTGGGGCGGTCGCGTCAACCGGCCCATCGCACTGGCCTTGGAAGCGGCTTGGCGGCAACGGTTCCCGAGGCCCGCCGAGGTGCATGCCGACAACGACGCCATCGTGGTGCAGGTGAAGGAGGGCGTTGATCCCGCGGTTCTGCTTAGCCTCGTGACGCCCGCCAACTTCGAGCCGCTCCTGCGGGAGTCGCTTGAGCAGTCGGGTTTCTTTGGCGCCCGCTTCCGCGAGTGCGCCGGCCGGTCGCTGCTGCTCGTCAAACGCCGCTTCAAGCAGCGCATGCCGCTTTGGATGACGCGTTTGCAGGCCAAGAAGCTGATGACCGCCACCAAGCCGCTGGACGACTTCCCGGTGATGCTCGAGACCTGGCGCACCTGCATGAAGGACGAATTCGATCTGCCTGCGGCCTACGAGGCGTTGGAGCGGCTGGCCGCAGGCGAACTCGCCTGGTCGGTGGCCACCGTTTCCGTGCCGAGCCCGTTCGCTGCGGGTATCGCCTACGACCAGATCGGCCGTTACATGTACGCCGACGATAGGCCCGAACAGGGCGGTCGTTCGGCGCTGTCGGACGACCTGATCCGCAAGGCGGTGTTCGACCGTTCGCTGCGCCCCGCCATCGAGGCGGCGGTCATCGAGGACTTCGAGTCGCGAATCCAGCGCAGCCGCGTCGGCTATGTGCCCGAAGGCGAAGAAGAGCTTGCGGAGTGGGTCAAGGAGCGTACCGCGATCGTCGAGGACGAGTGGTTCGAAGGCGTGGACATTCCCCTGAGGCTCGAGCGGCTCGTCTGGGGCGGGCGGACCTTTCTGATCCATCCCGAGGTCGACATCGGCGCCGATCCCGTTCGCCGGGCGGGGGAAATCCTGCAGTTCTTCGGACCGAGAACGGCTGCCGAACTCGCGGACGTTCTTCCCTTCGACGACATCGAGTCGATCATCCGTGAACTCGAGGACGGCGAAGCGCTCGTTCGCGGCACCCTGGTGGCGGGTTCGGAGGCGGAGGTCATCTGCGACGCCGAGAACCTGGAGACGCTGATCCGCTTTCAGCGCGCCGCCGCCCGACGCGGATTCGAACCCCGGCCGGTCGCCGATCTGGCGCCGTTCGTGGCCCGTTGGCAGGAGTTCGGTGCCGAGCGTACCGACGAGCGCTTTCTCGACGCGGCGGATCGGCTGCGCGGGTACGCCGCACCCGTTGGATTCTGGCTGGACGAGGCGTTCGCATCGCGACTGCCGGCTACGGCGATTGCCGATCTGGAAGCCGCGGCGATCAACGGCGGGCTCGGCTGGCGCGGTGCCGGTCGGGAGATCGTGCGGATCGGCTTCGACGACGACTTCGATCTGATCGGTCCGGTCGGTGAAGACGATGCCGCCGGCGCGGATGCCGCAGCCCTGTTCAAGGATCCCCGCGCCCGGTACACATTTCTGCAGTTGCGAGACGAATCCGAACTCGATGCCGAGGGGTTCAACACCGCGTTTTGGGATGCGGTCTGGGCAGGGCGGATCGCGGCGGACGGTTTCGCGGCCCTGACTGCGGGACGAACCCGGCGGTATCGGCTGTTCGAACCGGCTGGCGAGGGGTGGTCGGGCGCTTGGGAACCAACCCGCCGAACCCGGTCGCCCCCGCGTGCGGCGCCCATCTCGTGGCCGGGCACCTGGTATCGGGTCGAGTCCCGGGAAGTGGAGGCCGACGGCATCGAGGGCCTCGAGGAACGCAAGGAACGGTGCCGGCTGCTTCTCGAACGCTACGGCGTGTTGAGTCGCGAGCAGGCCAACCGCGAAGACGGCCCGTTCCGCTGGGCGGCGATCTTCCCCGCGCTGCGCCTGATGGAGCTGTCCGGCGAAGTGGTTGCCGGGCTGTTCTTCGAGGAACTCTCCGGCCCGCAGTTCGCACTGCCGGAAGCCGTTCGCCGACTCGAGCGGATGGCCAAGCCTGAAGGCACGTTCTGGATCAGCGCCATCGACCCGGTTGCGCCCTCGGGACTCGGTCTTGCGCAGAGCGACCTGCCCCATCGACGGCTCGGCAATCACCTGGGCTACTACGAGGGCGTGCTCGCGATGGTCTCGGAGAACTACGCGCGACGCCTGGCCATTTGGCTCGAACCGGACGATCCCGGACTCGACGCGTTGCTGGTCAACCTGGCAACCCTATGCCGTCGTCGAAAGCGTTTGACGACCGAGACGATCAACGGCGAACCGGCGCGTGCCAGTGCGTACCTGCCGGCGTTGTCGCGCCACCTGGCGGTGGTGACGGACCACAAGGGGGTCTACTTCGAGAGCCGCTGACCCGCTCTGGCGTCGCAAGAGTGGCTCGACCGGCGGGATGTCGGTTCTCGGGAATGCCGGCGGTCACACCGCGCGGGCTGCCGCTACCGGCCGCCGTCGCAGTAGATCGTCTCGCCGGTGATGTAGGCGTTGTTGTCGGACACCAGGAACCGGACGACGTTGGCGACATCCTCGGGCTGGCAGACCTTGCCGAATGGCATGGACGCGTCCAGGGTGCGCATGTCCGTGATGCCTGCGGTCGCCTTCATCAAGCGCCGTCCCATTTCCGTTTCCACAAGGCCCGGGGCGACGATGTTGACCCGGATGCCGTGGGGGCGTTCTTCCTTGGACAACGTGACCGCGAGGCTCTCCATCGCCGACTTCGCCATGTTGTAGGGTGCGGCGTTGGCCGCGAGTCCGCGTGTTGCGGTGCTGGAGATCATGACGATGTCGCCGCGCTGGAGACGGCGCATTCCCGGGACCACCAGCTTGGCCATGTGGTGAGACCCGAAGGCGTGGGTGGCGACCACGCGATACAGTTCCTCCGCCTCGGTATCCACCACGGACAATCCGCGGCTCGCGATTCCGGCGTTGTTGACCAGGATGCCGACGGGCCCGAGTTCCTGCTCGATCAACGCTGCCATGGACGCCGCCTGTTCGTAGTCGTCCACGGGCGCCGGGTACATGCGGGCGTTGCCGCCGTTGGCACGAATCGCCTCGACGGTGTCGCGTGCGGCGGCATCGTCGCGTCGATAGTTGACCGCCACCGTGGCGCCATCGGCTGCGAGCGCGAGCGAAATCGCGCGCCCAATCCCCCGGCCGCCTCCTGTCACCAAGGCCACCCGGCCTGCCAAAGTCGCCATATCGTCGCTACTTCCCGTTGAACTGTGGATCGCGTTTTTCCAGGAACGCCCGGACGCCTTCGGCATGGTCGCGGGTGGCACCCGCTTGGGCCTGCAGGCGGGCTTCGAGATCAAGTTGCTGCTCGTAGGCGTTGTGCCAGGTCGCCCAGTACGCCTTGCGGATCATGGCCAGCGACGCCGGTCCGTTGGCGAGCTTCCGGGCGATTGCCATGGCCCCCTCCATCAACGCCGCGTTGTCGTCGAAGACGCGGTTGACCAAACCCCAGGCTTCGGCCTTTTCGGCGGGCAAGCGCTCCGCCAAGAGCGACAGTTCCAAGGCGCGTCCCCAGCCGATCAGACGAGGCAACATGAACGTTGCCCCGCCGTCGGGAACAAGGCCGATGCGCGCGAACGCTTGCAGGAAGAAAGCGACCTTGGACGCGCAGACGATATCCCCGATGATGGCGAAGCTCATGCCGACCCCTGCGGCGGCACCGTTCACTGCGGTAACGATGGGCATGTCGAGATCGCGCAGCGAGAACAGGATGGGATGGTAGTCGGTGCGCAGGGAGGCGCCGGCGCCACGTTTGGAGCGGCCCCGGTCGGCGAGGTTGGCGCCGGCGCAGAAACCCCGCCCTTCGCCGGTGATGACCAGGCAGCGTGCGCCGTTGTTCGGATCCTGGACTTCGGCGATGGCGTCGGCGAGCCCCTCCAGCATTTCCACGCCGATGGCGTTCATCACCTCCGGATGATTGAACCTGAGCACCGCCACGTTGCCGTCGAAGTCGAGCGCGACGCGGTTGAGTTCCATCCGTTTCTCCCACCCCAAGAGTCGTCAATGCCCGACCATATCGCAGCTTGGCCGGCAGCGCACGTCGCGCGCCATCGCTTCGCGAACGAGGCGCGCGCGGTTGGGCGTGCGTTGGGCGCACGATTCGAATCGTCGTGGAAGCTACAATTCGCGTATGGAAATCGCCTCGACGGTATTGGACTTGGCGAACGGGGAAGACGCCGCGTCCATCGCGCGGATGTCCCGGGACGAGATCGAGCGAGGACTCGACTGGCGCTGGCGCCCCCCGGCAATCCGCCGATTGATCGGGAACCCGGAAACGACCGTGCTCTGCGCCCGCTGCCGGATCGAAACGAAACCGTGGATGGTCGGCGGCCGAACCGTGCTTGGTGGTTTCGGCATCATGGAATACGGACTGGACCGCGCCCACTTGGTGCTTTTGGCCGTAGCGCCAAGGCTGCGCCGTCAGGGCGTGGCCCGGCGCATCCTCGGTTGGTTGGAGAAGTCTGCCCGGACCGCGGGGATTGGCGAGATCCGCTTGGAAGTGCGTGCGAACAACAGCGGCGCACGCAAGTTCTATGTCGCGCAAGGCTATCGCGTAGGGGACCATCTCCCCGGCTTCTACCAAGGCCGGGCGGCTGCCTACCGGATGTCGAAGGAACTGCGCTACTAGCCCGCATTTCTCACCAGGCCGCTTGTCGGCGTCAAAAAGCTCTTGGGTTTCACTAAGTTTGACCGCGATGTCGATGATCGTGCCGATGGCGGACTGCGCTGGCCGCGCCCTCGCGGGTCTTTTGGCCCCGTGTACACACGGGCACGTGCGCGCACGTGCTCCCTCAACCGTAGGCCCCGCTATGCTTTCGGTCGCGAGCACGCGCACAGAGCCAAAATCCTCCGCGATCATCACGGCCCCTGGTGAAATGCGGGCTAGTCGTCCCTCGACCAAATGGAAACGACGAAGCCGGGCATTGTTCGCGCGCGTCTCAGCCGTACTTCCTCGAGTACTCGTCGTGGATCCAGCGGTAGGTCAGTTCCAGGCCGTCGCGTAGTCGGATCGACGGTTCCCAGCCCAGTTCCCGCTGAATCATCGTATTGTCGCTGTTGCGGCCGTTGACGCCCTTCGGGGCGTCGAGCTTGTAGCGCCGTGTGAGTTTGACCCCAGCGATCCCCTCGACGACGTCCACCAGCCCGTTGATCGTCGTCAGTTCGCTCGAACCCAAGTTGATCGGCTCCACGATGTCGCTGGCCATGATGTCCCGCGTGCCTTTGAGGCAGTCGTCGATGTACATGAAGGACCGCGTCTGCTTGCCGTCGCC
>JAKZRQ010000328.1:0-6047 GCA_047518105.1 Pseudomonadales bacterium
AAAGCTCTTGGGTTTCACTAGTTTGACCGCGATGTCGATGATCGTGCCGATGGCGGACTGCGCTGGCCGCGCCCGCCCGCGCTTCGCGCGGAGGCCCTCGCGGGTCTTTTGGCCCCGTGTACACACGGGCCGTGTGTACACAGAGCCAAAATCCTCCGCGATCATCACGGCCCCTGGTGAGAAATGCGGGCTAGCCGTGCAATCAGCCGCTCGACGTCGACCATGGTTTGCTCGGATTCCTCGCGCAAGTACTTCAACGATACCCGATTGTCCGCCACTTCGTCGTCGCCCACAATCACCGCCCAACGCGCGCCGGAGCGGTCGGCTTCCCTGAGCTGGCTTTTCAAGCTGCCGACACCGGCGTGTTGCAGGACGCGCCACTCGGTCGCCTCCCGGATCCGCTCGGCAATGGCGAACGCCCACGGGCCATGCGGCCGAGCCACCGCAACGTACACGTCCGCATGCGCGAGCTGTCGCTCCACGCACGTCCGGTGAAGCAAGACGACGCGGTCGAGGCCCATTCCGAACCCCGCCCCGGGCACCGCCCGTCCACCCAAGCGCTCGACCAGCCCGTCGTAGCGACCTCCCGAGCAGACGGCATCCTGCGCCCCGAGCTCGTCCGTCACCCACTCGAATACCACATCGGTGTAGTAGTCGAGTCCGCGTACCAGTTGGGCGTTCAGCCGGTAGCCGACTTGGGCCCCATCAAGCAGACGCCGCAACGCGTCGAAACGTTGCTCGGTCGCCTGATCGAGATAGTCCTTCAGGCGCGGTCCGTTTGCGACGATGGCGCGCGTCCCGGCAGACTTGCTGTCCAGGATGCGCAACGGATTCGTGACCAGGCGCCGTTGGCTATCGGGGTCCAACTCGTCGCGATGGGGCGTCAGGTAGTCGACCAGCGCTTGCCGGTACTGGGCGCGGGATTCGGCCGATCCCAGGGTGTTCAATTCCAGGGTCAGGGCATCGCCGAGACCGAGTTCGCGGAAGACGCGCGCCAGCATGACGAGGATTTCGGCGTCGATGTCCGGTCCCGGCATGCCGAACGTCTCCGCGCCAATCTGGGTGTGCTCCCGGGTACGGCCCTTTTGCGGTCGCTCGTAACGGAACATCGACCCGTGGTACCAGAGCTTTTGGATCTGGTTGTACAGGAGGCCGTTTTCGATCGCGGCGCGTACGCAGCTTGCGGTCCCCTCCGGGCGCAACGACAGCGACTTGCCCTTGCGGTCGTCGAAGGTGTACATCTCCTTCTCCACCAGGTCGGTGGCCTCGCCGACACCGCGGCTGAAGAGTTCGGTGCTCTCGATTAGCGGCATACGGATCTCGCGGTAGCCGTAGCGGCTCAAGACATCGATCACGATGCCTTCGACCTCACGCCAGCGCGGGGTGTCTGCCGGCAGAATGTCCCGCATACCGCGTACGCGCTGGTACATCACGACGGTCTCCGAGAAGCTATACAGTTCGTTCGATTTGATCCGTATATCATTGATTTATTGCAAATTATGGCATCGTAATTTCTAGCGAATACCCAGCGCATTAGCGTCCCACAACCAGTTCCGCTTGCCGGTCGCGGGTATGCGGACCCAACGCCACGGGGTCGCTGTTGTAGGTCAGTCGCACGCCGGGCGCGTAGCCCAGGACGATGGTGAACGGGGCTTGACCGGAAACCGTCAACGACGCACCCGCTCGTTCGAGATCCGCGTGGATCAGGTCGCCGTCGCCATCCCGCACTTCCACCCAACTGGTTTCACCGAAGACGAACCGCAGTTCATCGACTTCGGGTGCGACGGTCGGCCCGGTGTCGCTCGAACCGTCCGCCGCAGTGGCGGGCGCGAGCGAATCGGCGCTTGATTCCTCCGATGCTTCGGCGGGCGCCGAGTCGGCTCCGGGTGCATTCGATTCGTTCACGCCGTGGTCCCAAGGAACGGGCGATTCCGGGGCGGTCGCGTCGTTTGAAGACTGCCAGGTGATCCATACCACCGCCGAGGCGATCACGGCGATGAACAGCGACACCAGGCTGCCGTACAGGAGACCCGCGCGCCGTCGGAAGAAGTCCGCGAGAGGCGGCGCGCGTCTACCCGAGACGACGGGCCGGGTGAGGGGCCGTTCTTGGCAGACCGCGTCGAACCGGGCGGACATCTCGTCGGCATCGAGACCCACGAGATCTGCGTACCGTCGCACGTAACCGCGGGAATAGGCCCGAGGCGGCAGCTCCTCGTAGCGCTCTTCGTCGATGGCCACCACCACCCGCTCCTCGACCTTCAGCGATCGGGCGAGTTCGAGCGCGCGGATGCCGATCTCCTCACGCGCCACCTTCAGTGAGGGTCCGGGGCCGGCCGGCGCCGCCACGTCGGCTACCGTCACGCCGCCTCGCTACGGGCCAGGTAGCGCTCTCGCCGTCGCGTGCGGTCGATGACATTGCCCGTCAACTGGCCGCAGGCCGCGCCGATGTCGTCGCCGCGCGTGGTGCGAAGCATGGTCGCGCATCCCGCGTTCAAGAGACAGGTCTGGAATCGGGCGATGCGTGCAGCGGAGGGCCGCCGGTATCCATGGCGATCCTCCGGGAACGGGTTGTACGGAATCAGGTTGACCTTGCAGCGGATTCCCGAGACCAGCCGCGCCAGATCCTGGGCATCCTCGAGGGCATCGTTGACGCCTTCGATCAGGGTGTACTCGATGGTGACCGCGCGTCTCTCGCCCAGGCCGTCGATGTAATGCTGGCAGGCGGCGAGCAGTTCCGCGATCGGGTATTTGCGGTTCAGGGGCACCAGGATGTCTCGCAACTCGTCTCGGGCCGCGTGCAGGGACACGGCGAGGGAGACGTCGGTGCGATCCGCAAGGTCGCGGATGCGGGGAACAACGCCCGCCGTGCTGATCGTCACCCGCCGCTTCGAAATGCCGAATCCGAGCGTGTCGGTCAACACCGCCGACGCATCGACCACGGCGTCGAAATTGAGCAGCGGTTCGCCCATGCCCATGAAGACCACGTTGGTGATTCCCGGGGCGTCGCCCGCGCCCGATGCCGACGGCGGGCGTTCCGCCAAGGCGCGGCCGGCACGCCACACTTGCCCGACGATTTCGGCACGACTGAGATTGCCGCTGAAACCGCGCTTGCCGGTGGCGCAGAAGCTGCAATCCAAGGCGCAGCCCACCTGCGACGAGATGCACAGGGTGTTGCGCCTGACGGCGGATCCCTGACCGCCGGTGTCCGGAATCAGGACGGTCTCCACGGCTTGGCCCGAATCGACCTGCGCAAGCCACTTCACCACGCCATCGGCGGCCGTTCGGGGCGCGCCGAATTCGGGCGCGCGGATTTCGGCGATCTCGGCGAGCCGCCTGCGCAGAACCTTCGAGATATCCGTCATCGCGTCGAAATCGTCGACGCCGGCGTGGTAGATCCACTTCATCACCTGGGTCGCCCGATAGGGCTTCTCGTCCAAACCGGTGAAGAATGCCTCGAGCTCCGTGCGCGGCATGCCGAGGAGGTTGGCCTTCGGCTCCGCCCCGGTGGGCGGATCGACTTGCTCGGGGGCCGAGGCTGTTGGCTGGTTGCCGTTCATCGTATCCGTTCTTCAGTCCTGGTCACTCGGCTGCGGGTTCCGTGCATAGACCTCCACGGCGGAAAAGAAGTAGCCGATTTCGCGCTCCGCGGACTCCGGCGAATCCGACCCATGCACCGCGTTGGCCTCGATGGACTCGGCGAAGTCCGCGCGAATGGTTCCGGGTGCCGCCTCGGCGGGGTTGGTCGCGCCCATCAACTGGCGGTTGATCCGGATCGCCCCCTCCCCTTCGAGAACCTGCACGGCGATGGGCCCGGAGCACATGTAGGCGATCAACGAATCGTAGAACGGCTTGCCCCGGTGTTCGGCGTAGAAGCCACCCGCGACCTCCGCCGACAGGCGAATCATCTTGATCGCGATGATGGACAAGCCACCTTTTTCGAACCGCGAATAGATCTCGCCAACCAGGTTTTTTGCTACCGCGTCGGGTTTGACGATGGATAGCGTCCTTTCGACCCCCATCGGTATCTCCGGTGTTGCTTGAAGGTGGACCGTTGGAGCGACGGGTCCGTCGCTCGGGGCGGATTATACGCTGCCGACGCGATCTTGCAGGGCGTTGACAACCTCGGCGAGGCGCCGCCCGGCGAAGTCCACCTCCTCGGTGGTCGTGAACCGTCCGATGGTCAGGCGCAGGGAACTCCCGGCCAGGTCGTCGGCGATGTTCATGGCGCGCAGGACGTAGGAAGGTTCGATGGTTGCCGAGGTGCAAGCCGAACCGGAGGAAACGGCCAGGTCGTCGAGCGACAGCAGCAGGGATTCGCCATCCACGCCGCCGAACGCGACGTTGAGGTTGCCCGGCAGTCGATGCTCGGCAGAGCCGTTCAAGCGCGCCCCGGGGATCTCTTTCACATGGGCCCACAGCCGGTCGCGCAGCGCACCGATCCGCCGATTCTCGGCTGACGCCGCAACCGAAGCCAACCGGCAGGCTTCCCCCATGCCCACGATCTGATGCGTTGCCAGGGTACCGGAACGCATACCGCGTTCGTGCCCGCCGCCATGGATCTGGGCGGCGATGGACAGTGGCGGTTCGCGCCGGACATACAGCACGCCGATCCCTTTCGGGCCGTAGATCTTGTGCGCGGAGATACTCACCAGATCAAGACAGTCGCGTTCCACGTCGATGGGCAGCTTGCCCGCGCTTTGCGCCGCATCGGTGTGGAAGACCACCCCGCGCGCCCGGCACAGTCGGCCGATGGCGGCGATGTCGTTGACCGTGCCCACCTCGTTGTTGGCGTGCATCACCGATACCAGGACCGTTTCCGGGCGAATGGCATCGGCAACCTGATCGGGACTGACGATGCCGTCGCTGTCCGGATCGAGATAGGTGACCGCGACCCCGCGTCCTTCCAAGTAGATCGCCGTGTCGAGCACCGCCTTGTGCTCGTAGCTGGTGGTGACCAAATGGCCTGGGTCCGCGGACTCGAGGACGCCCTTCAAAGCGAGGTTGTCCGACTCCGTCGCACCCGAGGTCCAGACGATGCCGCGCGGGTCGGCGTTGATCAGCGCGGCCACCTCGGCTCGCGCCTGTTCGACCAACTCGGCGGCGTCCCAGCCATAGGCGTGGGAATTGGATGCCGGGTTGCCGAAGTCGCCGTCGGTCAACAGGCAGCCGCTCATCTTCTGGGCAACCCGCGGATCCACCGGCGTGGTGGCGGAGTAGTCGAGGTAGACCGCCCGGGCGGGGCGTTCGCTCATGTCCCGTTCACCGGCCACCGGCGAGGATCAAACATGGCGCGCGGCGATCAGATTACCGATGTCCTGGCGGCGCGCCACGGACACGACATCGCCGCGACAAACCAGACTCGCAAGACTGATGCGCGACAGGAAGAGGTGAATCTGCATGGACAGGTCGGACCACAACTCGTGGGTAAGGCACACCTCGCCATCCTGGCAATCGCCGGATCCGCCGCACCGGGTGGCGTCCACGCCTTCGCCGACGGCCCCGACGACGTCGGCGACGCTGACCTCCTCGGGCTCTCTGTGCAAGCGGTAGCCGCCGCCCGGACCACGTACGCTCTCCACCAGGCCGGCTCGCTTCAAGCGCCCGAAAAGCTGCTCAAGATAGGCCTGCGAGATGCCTTGCCGGTCGGCGATGTCGGCAACGGACGTCGGCGCTTCCTTGGCATGCAACGCGACATCCAGCATCGCCGTGACGGCATAACGCCCCTTGGTTGTCAGGCGCATGGATAACGACCAAAACCGAACTTGGCGCCATTCTACTCAAGACAGCCTACTCAAAACAGCGAAAGCCGTCGTCGAGGCACTTGCGCTGTAGGCTTTTTCGCCGGACCCCGCCGGATTGCGGCTGGTTACCCAGCAATCAGAGGCTCGGCGAGGCGTGCGGGGGGGGCGACAGATGGTCAAACTGGTCGTTAGGGGGTCTTCACGGCAATCATTCCTACTTCGACGGCTTGGTGTAAGCACGCGGGCGTTGGGGTGGAAATCTCGGATTCAAGGCCCGTGAGGTCAGAAAACGACCGAAATGCTGCG
>JAKZRQ010000329.1:0-10361 GCA_047518105.1 Pseudomonadales bacterium
GCGGCAGTGATTCCGGGTGCCAAGTATCTCGAGATCGACAAGCTCGGCCACGACCTGCCCGAGCCCGCGATCGGCGAGATCGTTCACGCCATCGCAGCCCACCTGAGGGAGGTGGAGGTGAGCCGGTGAGGTCGGGTCCGCCGCTTGCCGGTGGTTGACAGACCTTAGCCGGCGTCGTTGGAGGGTGTGTCCCCGCTACCTTCGAGCGCGCGGAAGTGATCCACGTAGGCTCGATGCCGATCACGGATACCCCGCACGTAGCGAACCACTTCCGAACCGCGCACGTAGCCGTAGGCCGCCCGGCTTGCATACTCGGGATCCGACAGTTTCAGCATCGCCAACTCGACGTTGTCGAACCACAACGAATCGTTGAGACCCAGCCTGCGCGCGAGCCGGCGTCCGTCGCGGACGTGCCCGGCACCGGCGTTGTAGGAAGCAAGCGCGAACCAGAGTTGTTGGCCCAGTGGCAACGCAGGAAAGCGCTCGCGCGTCCAGGCAAGATAGGTCACCCCGGTGGCAATACCGGTGTCCGGCTCTTTCAATTTGGCGGGATCGACTCCCAGTTCCCGCGCCGTTCGGGGCATTACCTGGAGCAGGCCCTCGGCACCCGCGAAGCTGACGCGATCCGGATCGAACCCGCTCTCCTGGTACATCTGGGCGACGATGATCCGCCAGTCGAACCCGTGTTCGTCGGCCAGCGGTTTGACGATGTGATCGTAGGGCGACAGCGTCTCGCCGGTTATCCGGTCCTCGCGCTGGCGCGCCATGCGTCGCGTATTGCCGAAGTACTTGTTGCGCAGCACGTTGAAGTCGTAGCCGCGGTAGCCCTCGCGGATGAACAGATCCAGACGGTGCCCGAGTTCCGCGTTGTCGGCGCGCACCGCCCATCGGAGCCCCTTCTCGGACTCCAAGGCGAGTCCCAGCGCCAGACGCGGTTCGAAGGTCGCTTCAAGCTCCGCACGATGGCTGTCCACCAACGACACGTCCACATCGCCGGCAACGACAGCCTCAAGGATGGTCGTGGTCGGTTGCTCGACGTGTTCCACCTCGAACCCCGCCTCGCCAAGCTCGCCACGAAGGCTCGCCACCGTCTTGGCGTAGCTCGTCGACGGGTTGACGGTCACGCGCCGCCCAGCGAGGTCGGCGAGGCTGGCGATGGGCGTGTCGGCGGAAACAAACGTCTCGCGAATCATCATGTAGGGGCGGGTGAACTTGAGCCCCGCTTCGAGCCGCTCGTCGGTCTCGACGAGGCTGGCTGAGATCAGGTCGCCGCGTCCGGAGTCAAGCCAGTCGATCAGCGTGCCGATGTCGGGGGAGACCACCACCTCCAACTCCAGGTCGTTGGCCACCGCGAAGGAACGAACCAGTTCGTATTCGAAGCCCAAGAGTTCCCCGCGCCACAGGTAGTAGGTGGTCGGCTGGTTGATGGTGAGCATGCGCAGCCGACCGGCGGCGCCGATGGCGTCCCAATCGCGGAATTCGTCCCGGCGCTCGTCGACCAGATGCCGCTCGCGCAGGTAGTCGTCGAGGACCTCCTTCAACGCGGGATTGCTTCGGCGCAGCGCCCAGGCGTGTTCCTTGACCACGGGCAACTCGCGCAGCTTGTCGATCCCTTCGCTGGTGGCGACGATCACCCGCGCGGCCGCCTCGTCCATGATGGTCGCGTCGATGACGCCGTCTTCGATCAGCGCTTGGAAGCCGACCGGATCCGTATCCGCCGGCACCGCCACGCGAGGTGCTTCGGGATAGTACTCCGCCAGGGTGTCCACGTAGGCCGTATGGTCGGCGACGCCGAAACTGCCCGTTTCCGCAACGCCGATGACCCACTCCCGGGAACGCGTGAGGGGCACGGAAAACGCCATCCGCGCCTTGCGTGCTTCGGTCACGGTGATATTCCACACGGCGACATCGGCGCGACCCTCCTCCACGCTCCGAAACAACGCATCCATGTCCGGCGCGTCGATCCACCGAACCGTCAGGCCGTGGCGTTGGGCAAACCGCTCCGCGAGACGCCGGTACTGCTCCGTGGACAGCCCTTGCGAAGGGAGGGTCTCGAAGCCCGTCCACGTTCGACGCGCCATGCGGATCGTGCCCCGTTCCTGGATGGCTGGCCAATCCGCGGTGGACACCGCGCCGTCTTCGGGCCCGCATGCACCGACCGCCAAGAGCCCCAGCGCCGCTGCGAGGGCGAGACAAAGGCGGACGAGGCGATTCACTGCTCGTAGACCCCGCCGTCCGGCAGTTCCTCCGGCGCGAGTTCCCACGCCTCGGGCGCTTCGCTCCAAGCGGCGAATTCGGCGCGCGGCGTCCAGCGACCGGTCCGCTCCCGATGGAACTGCAGGTAGTAGCCCCGGTCTTCCGCACCGAAGACTTCGATGCACATCAGCGCGTCGTCGCCGGCGATGCCGATTCTCGACAAGGCCACTACGGGCAGCCGCCGCCGCACGCGGATCACCCCTGGGGATGCGCCGCTGTCGTCGAGCAGCAACTTCCGAGAGTAGGCAGCGAGATCGAGACCCGCCGCGTCGCTGCCATTGGCAGCAAGAAACGCCACCCACGCCTCGGGGGGCACCGCCGCCTTCGTCCGCCGGCAGTCGCTCGCGCGGCTGACGGTGGCGACATTGCCCATCGGCACCACAACCTGGCGGACAAGAGCGTCAAGGACATCCTGCTCCCGCGCCGGGGGTAGTTCCGGCGCACAGCCGGCGAGAAGCACAACCACGACCAAGAGGTGGGGGTTCACGCGTCGCGCGCCCGGGCGGTTCCGGTCGCGATCAGTCCCGCAATTTCGTCGGCCGAATACCCGAGTTCGGCCAACAGCGCCGTCGTCGCCCCGCCCATGGCACCCGTGCCGGCGTACTCGTCGCCCTTGGAGAAGCGCACCATCGGCCCGTTGCGGAAATAGTCCCCCCAATCCGGATGCACCGCAGGTACGGACAGTTCCTCGAGGCGACTGTGCGGGTCTTCGAGAAAGAACGCCGGCGGCTCAAGACCATCGGCACGTACGCAGCCGATGCCTTTGGGCGCAAGGCGAGCCTCGAAGTCGTCGGCATCGCCGTCCGCGAACGTCGCTTCCAGCACCGCTTCGAGATCGTCGGCATCCCGATCTACGGACAATCCGAGTTCCCGGCACAAGCCTCCCCACTCGTCCTCGTTGACGACCATCAGGAACACCCAACCGGTTCCGCACCGGTAGAGCCGATGCAAGGGTCCGAGCCCGAAGCCGTTCGGGTCCACCGCCGGTCGTTCCGGCTTGCCTTCGTAGCAAAGGAAGTCGTCCCAGTTGGCGTAGGCGTTGGCACCGAACATGTCGACGAATATCTTCTGTCCTCGCCCGTGGTCGCGTCGCGCCGCGAGGCCCAGCAGGGCGGTTGTGGCCACCACCATGGAGGTGTTCGGGTCCGGGTTGACGTCGTTGGCGCGCAGCAGCCTGCGCGCGGTTTCGCGCAACCCTTCGTTGTCGAGTTCCTCGTCCTCGGGCGGAAGACCGCCAAGCTGCCACACCACGCCGCCGAGCGCCGCCCCCGGAATGGGATGCGTCGACGGGCGCTTCGCGCCCGGCCCGTTGGGGCCGTAGCCGTTGGCCGAGACGTAGACGAGACCGGGATTGACCTCCGAGAGCTGCGCGTAGCCGATGCCGAGCTTCTCCGGCACGCCCATGCGGTAATTGTGGATCCAGATATCGGCCTTGGCAGCCAGGTCCTGGGCGATGCGCTGGCCTTCGGGGGACTTGAGATCGAGGCAGATGGATTCCTTGCCGGCATTGCACTTGGAGGCGCCGAAGCCGTGGAACATGGACCGGAACGGATCGCCCGTCAGCGGCTCGATCTTGATGACCCGGGCACCGAGATCGGCGAGAATCGAAGCGCCGAGCGGCGCGGCGATGATGGTCGCGCTCTCGATGACGGTAACGCCGACGAGGGGTTTCCTCGGCTTCACGCCTACCACGCGCACCTTCGAGACCGGTCGCGACTCGATCTCTGCGAACGTCGCCTCGACCACCCGCGCGCCCACCTCGCCCGGCGTTTCGGTGAGGTTGGCCACCACGCCGAGTTGGGTCATGCCGTCGCGCTCGACCACGTGGCCGTTGGCGGTGACGTCGGGATCGGCGAGTGCATCCTGGGTGGTCTGGTAGGGGTGCGAGACCACGCCGCCATCGGCGGCGACGAAGATCTCCGTCCACTCGGCCAGCGTCTTCGTCCGCATGTGCTCGAACAGGCGGTCACGGAACGCCTCCAGCACGTCCCTGGGCCAACGCATCGGATCGCCCCGGTACTTCTCTTCGGCAAGATCGGCGACAAGGCCGGAAGCGCGAAAGAAGTTGTCGAGCAGGTGCGGCAGCAGGTTGCCGAGCTGCACCCACTTGCCGTCCTTGGTACGCACCGGGTGGTAGTTCAAGGACGGCATGGATCGAGTCCTGTCGCGGATGACCTTGGGCCGCTCCAGGACGCGCTTGTCCCACAGTTGGGCCATGGCCATGATCCCCATCTCGTAGGGCATCATGCCGCGCAGCAACGAGGCGTCGAAGGTGAAGCCGTGGCCGGTGGCTTCGCGCCCGGCGAGTGCCGCCAAGAGCGCCGTGGCGGCGCTTTGCGCGGTGGCATGGGTGCCGACTTGCAAAGCCGCATAGTTGGGTCCGTCCCGGTCGGCAACGCCAGCGAAGTTCTGCATCCGGCCCGACTTCGCCGCCACCACGGGCTCGTAGGCCGGATAGTTGGCGTAGGGTCCGTCCTCGCCGAAGCCGGAAACCACGCCGAGAACCAGATCCGGTCGTCCAAGCGAATCCGGGTTCAGGCCGATGGCGTCGCGTTCGTCGCGGGAAAGCATGGTCAACACCGCGTCCGCCGACTCCGCTATCAGAGAGCGCAAGGCCGCGATGTCGTCGGCGTCGTCGAAATCCGCCTTGACGATCCGCTTGCCCCGGGTCCACAACGGCCAGGAACCCAAGTGAGCGAATGGATCGCCTGCCTTCGGTACCACCTTGACGACATCGGCGCCGAAGTCGGCGAGCACCATGGTGGCCAAGCCCGTCACCGGGCCAACGCCCACCTCGACGATGCGGAAACGGGCCAGCGGGGTCATGCAGACTCTCAATGCCAAGTCAAGCCAACTGTGCGCGAGCCGGGGAGGCAGGTCAACCTCGGCGCCGTCCTAATGCGGCACCGTCTTCTGCGCCGCCACGCTGCGCGGCGAACCGAGAGGTTGCTGCCTTCCGGGACACCGACGATACTGCCCGCATCCCCCGGGACGGAGCCCGAACATGGTCGAACTCCGCAAGAGAACCCCCACTCTTGGGGTATTCCTTCTCGCCACCCTGGGGCTGGTGGGCTGCGGCTTCGAGCATCCCCTGAACTGGGAAGAAAGTCCGGCCGCCGACGACCTGGTTGGAAGCTGGACGGCGACCGAGGGAACGGAAGCGGGGAGCGTCGCCCGCGTCTCGCGCGAGGACGACGGGGCATTGCGCTTCGAACTAACCTACCCCGAAGAGACGCCGGCGATGTCCGAGTCCGGCAAGTACAAGCACCGGGCGACTTTTCGCGCTGACTTGCTCAGATCCGAGGCGGTGGACGTTCTTCAGATCAGGGCGCAATCCTACAAAGAGTTCGACGAGCGCGGCGTGTCGCTGTGTTGCTCGGGCACTGGATACCAGTTCCGGCGGATGACGCTCTCGCCGGAAGGAGGTTTGACGGTTCAGGGACTCGACAGGGGCATGCTTGGCAAGGTGGCGGAAGAGGCGTTCGCCAACTCGGGACTCAAGATGGACGTGCAAGCGGTCACTGGGTGCCTCGGCGACGAACTCAAGTTGAGCATCTCGGGCGAAGTCTGGCGTGCCATCACCGAAGATCTGGACGCCAAGGTGAAAGCCGAGCTCGTTGCGGCGTTGGACAACGGCGACGACTCGCTCGACGAGTTCGAACGTGGAGTCGAGAAGCTCGATGGCCTCGAGGTCGATCCCTACAAGGAACTGGCACACATCAGGTCGTGCATAGCCCGCCACCTGCCAAGCGAATCGCTCGGGGAAATTTTCCTGCTCCACACCGACTTGGTCTTCTCGGGCGACATCGACCGCTACGCGCCGGAAACGCCTGGCGCGCCGTAGACTTCGATGGCGCATTCGTCAACGCGATGGCAGGCGTTCTGCGCGGATCGATGACACAGAACGCCTGGCAACTGGCGGCTGGCTATTTTCCCCAGTTGATCTCCGGGAACAGAACCTGGCCGCGCGCGTCGTAGCGTGTGAGATTAGGACACGCGCCCCCGCACCGTCTCCGGCGGGTCTGCGTTCAGCACGTTGCGCCCGCCGCCACGCAGCCGGATTCCGTTGTCAACGCGATGGTTCAGCGCAAGGTCGTCAAGTCACCACGAACTCGATCCTGCCCAGATCGCCGTAGTCGGCGATGTAACGGCCCGGTTCTGCCGGGTGGATGCCGCCGCAGGCGCCGGTAATGAGCAGCATGCCGTCCGCGATCATGAGGCCTCGCTCCCGCGCTTCGTTGAGCATCCAGGCCAAGGCCGCCTGCGGGCCGCCCAGGGCATCCGAGGCGGGCGCCGAACAGACCTCCGCCCCATCGCGTGTCAGCGTGATGCGATTGTCTCCGTAGGAGTCCCGCAACGGCTGCTGGCGGCCAACGATGTAGCGGTCGGCGGCGATGTTGCAGGCGGTCAGGTTGGCGCCGGTGCGGTCCTCGGCGTCCGCCAAGGCCATGCGCGGCACCTCGATCACCGGACCTGCGGTCTTCGGCTCGCCGTTCTCGTCCACCACGATGCCGATCTCGCATTCCAGGCTGACGCCCGGCGCGCTGGCGAACGACGCCCCCGGCGCGAGCCGGCCGGCCTCGTAGAGGCTACCGATCAATGGATGGGTGAGACCGAAGGCCTGTTGGCCGGCAGCGGCGGTCATGCCGGCCTTGAGCCCGGCCACGCCGCCGCCGGACACGGCGGCAACCACCTGTTTCTGCAGCGCATAGGCTTCATCGAGCGTGAGCCCGGGAGGCATCTTCGGCAGCGTTTCGCCGGTCCGGATGGCCGCCGCCATTTCGGCTACGAGGTCCGCCATGGCTAGGCGCGCCGCATGTGGCGGCGGCGCGCCCTGACGGGCGTGATCGAGACTGCTTGCGCATTCTCCTGGCCTCGTTCGAAATGCAACTCAAGTGTCAACATTCGGCGTGCTCAAGGAAACTAGTTCCCGAAGTCCCAAGACTCGCCGGCGTGGTAGCGCCTGAGCACGTTCTTGGCAATGAGGATCTTGTGCACCTCGTCCGGTCCGTCGGCGATGCGCAGGGTACGCGCGCCTTCGTACATGCCGGCGAACGGGTAGTCTCCGGAAACGCCCGCAGCACCGTAGACCTGGATGGCCCGGTCCACCACCCGGTGGTATGCATTGGGGACGAACACCTTGATCGACGAGATGTCGGTGCGGGAATCAGCCCCCTCCTCCATCTTGCGCGCGCAGTCCACCACCATGAGCCTCGACGCCTGCAGGTCCATGTACGAGTCCGCGATGAAGCCCTGCATGAACTGCTTCTCTTCGAGCTTTTCGCCACCATGCACCTCGCGGGTCATGATGCGGTCGACCATCAGATCGAAGCAGCGCCACATCGAGCCGACCGAATTCATGCAGTGGTAGATGCGCCCGGCCCCCAGACGATCCTGCGCCGCCTGGTGGCCGGTGCCGGTGCTGCCGAGTTGGTTGGTCTTCGGCACGCGCACGTTGTCGTAGATGATCTCGCAATGGGAGGACGACTTGCCCCACACCGGCACACCACGGACGATGTTCACGCCCGGCGTTTTCCTGGGCACGATCATCTGCGTCATCTTCTCGTTGGTGCCGCCGGGATCGTCCTGATCCGCCGTCCGGCACATGACGATGTAGAAGTCGGCCGCGTGGCCGTTCGAGGTGAACCACTTGTGGCCGTTGATGACCCACTCGTCGCCGTCGAGGACCGCGCGGGTCTGGATCGAGCGCGGGTCGGAACCCGCGTTGTGCGGCTCGGTCATGGAGAAGCCGGACTGCATTCGTCCTTCCGTCAACGGGATCAGCCACTTCTGGTGCTGCTCCGGGGTGCCGTACTTGAGCAGGATCTTCTGGTTGCCCGAGTTCGGCGCGACCACGCCGAACAGCGACGCCGCGCCGGGGCTGTACGCCAGCACCTCGTTCATGTAGGCGTGCTGCATGAAGGACAGCCCCATGCCCCCGAACTCTGGCGGCAGATGCGGTGCCCACAGGTTCGCCCGTTTGACCTTGTTCTGCACCCCGACGCGCAGTTCGTGCGCTTCTTCGATCTGCTCCCGGTTCGGTCGACCGCCGTCGGTGCGGTGCGCCCAGAGCTTGTGCTCGTTCGGCAGGATGTCCTCGTTGACGATCTCCGCCGTGGCGAGCCGGACCTCGTTCACCTCGTTGTCCAAGGTCGGCACCGGCTTGACGTTCATGGGCATCGTGGCCCCTCCCTGTCGTCCCAGAAAAGCAAACGGCTAATTTACTGGAACTCGGCCACACATGCGATGAACGCCGTTGACCGGCCCGCTCGGTCCTGACCCGGAGCGCCCAAATGCATGCCCGCGAGAACATCGAAGAGTGTTCAACGACCCTTGCGCGGCGCCGGCCGGGAGGGCGAGCTCGACGAGTTGCGCCAAGGCCGTCAACAGTAGACGGTCACGCCTTCCGTGAGCGTATCGAGACCCATGGACGAGAAGTCCCGGTCATGCGTCACGAAGGCGATGCTGGACGTCTCGAGCGCGGTTGCCATCTGAACCGCATCGGGCAGGCGTAGCCTTGATCGCGCCCTGATCCGTGCCGCCCGGTGTGCAATGGCGGGCGTCAGATTTGCGACGTGCCAGGTTGGCGGCGAGGTCAGGGCATTCCGGTAGCGTTCAGCCAGTTCCTCGTCTCCCATCCGCAACGGGCCAGTTAGGATCTCCGCGAGGGTCACGGTGGATATCACCAACTCATAGTTCCCCGCTTCAGCGCGTTCGAACAGTGGCGTGTACCGAGCCGCGAGTTCCGCGTGGTCTTCAAACATGTAGATGATGGGAGAACTGTCTACCGCGATGCGCCCTCGCGAGGGCAGTTCGCTGACATCCATCACCATTCGTCGCGCAACCGGCCTACGAACTCCGTTGCGTCCCCGTAGCAACCCTTCGCCGAACCACGCAAAGTACCGAACTTCGGACCGTCCACCAAGGCCCTGGACACCGGAACGATCGCGGCATAGGGTACACCGCGCTTGGTGACCACCGTCACCTCGCCGTCATGATTGGCCGCCCGCAACAGGGATGGCAGGTTGGTTCGGGCTTCCTCGACCCCAACGGTTCTCACTTCATCGTTCATAGGGCATGACCTGACCACTTAACCGTACAGACCGTACATTAAGGTCCCGGCAGCAATTCCGCAAGCATGTGACGGTCGATATCCGCCCACGCGGTTGCCGAGATTGCGCCGACGACCAAGCCGGCACGGTTGTGTCTCCGGACTATTTCCGGCGCGTCGCCAAGGCGACCGTGTTGCCGTTCGGATCCTCGAAAAACGCCATCCATTCCGTCTCGCCGGCCGGTCCGAACGTACCGTCCACATCTTTGTGAACGGCCTGCGGCGGGTGCACGAAGGTCACGCCCTTGGCGTCGAGGTCGGCAACCCTGGCGTCGAGGTCGTCGGTCCACAGGTAGAGGATGGAGTTGCCCGTCCCCTCCCCGCCGGTTTCGAACAGCACGCGCACGCCCTCGAAGTCGAAAAACAGGAGTCCCGGCGGGTCGAAGCGAGCGACGAACCTGGCGCCCACGACCTCACGGTAGAAAACTTCGGTCGCGTCGAGACTGGCGACATGCATGGCGATCTGATGTATGCGCATGGGAACTGGCTCGGGACGGCACCATCCGAAGTCTATACCGTCCGCCATGGAGCAGAGTTGCGGCACGTCGCGACGGAGCGGCAACTTGCGGAACCAGCCCGATTCCCCGCCAAGGCCGACCGTTGGCGAGCCGAGCACAGCCCGCTGCGCGGTCCCGGACGATTCCATGTCAGGACTCGGTCGTACGCGCTCCCGTCCGCATTGAAATACCCCGGTGAGTAGTCTAGCTTGTGGAGTCGCACACAGCTAACAGGGAGACTCGCATGGGGTGGTTGACCGAGCCCCGTCAGGTGGGCATGCAGATCCGGTGGCGACCGCAATTCTAGCGCGTCTCGGAATACGAGCCGTTCAAGAGCGCTGCCCACCGGTGTTCGTATGCAACCCAAGTGTCAACATTCGGCATGCTCAAGGCTTCTAGCGAGCCCGGACACGATTGGCTGTTGAGAAGTGCAACGTTAGGCGGCCCGCGCCAACGCCGCTGACCGCGTCCTCGTCGAGTCGGCACCCGACGCCAGC
>JAKZRQ010000330.1:0-25548 GCA_047518105.1 Pseudomonadales bacterium
TTGCCGTTCACCACCAAGCTCGACGAGCCTCCGCCGTCGAGGTTGAGGGCCTCTTCGGCACCGATGCCGACCATAAGCGCGGCGAGTTGCTCCAAGGTGGCGCCCCGGCTAGCCGCTTGCCGGCCATCGACCAAGAGAAGCAGGAGCGCACCGTCGGCGGTGACCCCGGCGGCGGTTCGCGGATGCGTGTAGGGGATTGCCGTGCCGAAAAAGACCTCCTCGTTGGTGGTCACGTCGACCTTGCCGTTCGACACCAGTGCGGGACCCGCGCCGAGCGCGTCTTCAACCAACCACGGCGTTGTCGTTGTCGGCAGAAGTTCCGCCGCCGTACCTGGCCGATGTGAAGGTGGCGCCGGCCAAGCCTGCAAACCTCCGTCCCGGCTCGTCGCCCAAGCGACGTCGAAGCCCGACGACGACACGCCGATAGCCGCACGAGCGGTCGTGTAGCGGACTTCGCCGCGCACGACCGATCGCGTCGCGGGCGCCTCGATGACGCCGTCGACGACGAGGAGGCCGGCATGCAGTGCCGGAGTCCGTTCCATGCTGAAGTAGCCGCCGTTGATGACCACGCAGGCGCCGGTATCGGCGGCGAAGCTCGATACGGTCTCGCGCCGGTCTTCCGGATCGTCGGAAATCAAGACTTCGACGCGTCCCGAGTCGTCCCCGGGCGCTACGGACACGTACCAGGCGCGCAACGGCAGGGCCGGATCAGTGCCGACGAAGACCCGCACGCCGGCAGGGAGTTCGGCATTCAACGTTTCCATGGGTTGCCACTGGACAGCCGGTTCACCGCCCGCCCAAACGAAAGCGCTTGTCGTGCAAATCGCACCTGCCGCAAGCACCGACAACCAAACGCGGAGCCGTTCGTGCACGCCGTCAACCTGCCCTTCGCCGGTAGCCGATCATACTACGCCGGGGGTTGGCACCTCCGAGGCCCCACGCCTCCACGCCTCCATGACGGCACGAATTCGACGCATGGCGCGAGCCTCCTCGTAGTCCTTCTACGAAGATCCGTCCATGGTCGAGGACTTCGGTTCGTTCGAGATCCCTCACCTGCCGGACATTCCGTAGCCCATTCCGTGAACCGCCTTGCGGAACGCTTTCTCGGATTTCGCCGGCACCGCCAGATGGCGTTCGCCAGCAAGCAGGCAGAGCTTGCCTGTCGTCCTGTCCTGCGCCAGGCGCGCCGCGATGTCGGCATCGGTGCACTCGAACAGCGATGCGGTGCCGCGCGGCGCCAAGGCGCGGGCGTCGCGTTCGGTGTTGCGCAGGAACCCTTCCACGGGTTCCGGCAATTCCTGATCGTCGCGCGCCGCGATGAACTCGCGAAGTTCTCCGATGTCGTGCCCGTTTTCGATGGCGAGCAGCAGCTTCGTGCCGTCCAACCGCCACACATCGGCGGCTTCCCTGTGCGCGTAGGTTTCGAGCAGCAGAGCTTCGTCCGTCGTCAGCGTGCCGCCTGCCGGTTGTAGCCTCCGGTCGGGAAACACGCGCAGCGCGGCACCGACCTCCGGCTGGCTTGGCGTGTACTCGGCCGCCAACTCGAGGCAGAAGGCACCGAGGGGATTGAGTCGGAAGTAGCGCAGGCCGTCGTAGCGGCTGAGGTAGGTCAGCTCATCCGCGTTTGACAAGTCCGTAAAGTCCAGGCGAGCGCCCTCGGGACGGGTATAGGCGATGTCGACTAGACCTAGGGTGGCGGCGTACTCGAACAGCACGCAGAGCAGGTAGCGACCCTGAACGATGTCCCAGTCGTGGGCGCCCGAGTATCCGAGGCTGCCGTAGTGCGATTCGACGAGATAAAGAGACCAGGGATCTCTCGTCACCTCGAAGGTCAGCGAACTGGCCCGCATGAACCGGGAGAACTCTTCGAACGGCACCCACTCGCAGACGGGACACCGGGCCAGCGCTTCCTGGATGCTGTCGCGTCGCTCTGCGGCGAGGGTCATGGCCCGCTTGCCCCGACCGCGGGTCTGGCCCTTGACGTCGTCGATGCGGCTGAACTCGTCGAACAGCGAGTTCCATACCCATCGGTCCCACAGATGCTTCAGCGTATCGGCGGTCGAGGCGTTCAACGCGGCACGGCCGGCCTTCGTCAGCGCCAGCTTCGAGCCGCGCGGTTCGGCGAGCCTGCCTGCCTGAAGCAACCAGGGCCAAGCGTGGCCGCGCACGGGTCCCGGCAGCTGATCCCAACGGTTCTTTCGCTCCTCCGCCGGATCGAAGAAGTCGCCGCCGTCCAGCAAGGCGGCGATGCGTTGCGTTGCTGCGGCGGACGGGCGTCGGGTCTTCGCGCTGACGCCGATCAGGCCCCGGTCCGTCAGCCGAAGCACGGTCAGCAGGTCGTGTGCCGCAGCGCGTTCCATGTCGCGCCGCACAAGCTCCACCTGGTCGCACTGGCGGGCATCGCCCCGTGCCACGTAACCGCGCCTGCCTTGCGGGAACGTCGACGGGGGTTCGGCGACAGCCGAGATTTCGGCGTCGGGCGGCGTCTCGACAAACGCGCGCAGGCGCCCGGCCAAGTCGGTCGGGACGACGACGGGATCCTGCCCGTACCGAGAAGTGGGATACAGGAGCAGCCGCAAGGGCGAGGACCGTCGATCGACGTCGCCCCCCAGCCCGTCCGGGAGCTTGCCGTACTTGGCATGGAACCGGTCCTGCCGAAACATGCGGTCCGAGTCGTACAGCGCCTCGGCGACCGCGAGCCGCTGCGTCTCGTCAAGATCCGCCCACACCTCGCGCAGAGGTTCGCCGGCGAGATGTTCCATGATCGCGCCGACCATGTCCGCCTTGCGTATCGGATAGGGCTTGTCGATCGGAAGCAGCTTGATCATCGCCGAGAGATCTTCAGCGCGCAGCGCATGCAGGGCATCGTGGAGCTTGGCGTCTGCGAGATCGATGTAGAGGTTCAAGGTGATCGTGTCCGAAATTCCCGTGGCAAGCGCGAAGCATACGCCGCCGCGCGACCGCCACACCCATTGCCCTAGAATCCTTGAGCATGCCGAATGTTGACACTTGGGTTGTTGCGAACACCGGTGGGCAGCGCTCTTGAACGGCTCGTATTACGAGACGCACTAGCGTTCTTGGGAAGCGGTCATCTTGCAATTGACGCGAGTTCTCGCCGTCCGTAGAGGTCCGTAGAGGTCCGTAGAGAATGCTGCCGAGCATTCCCGATCAGGCTGCACATGCAGCGCGTCTTGGCTTCCTTGAGCGACGTTGGGATCGCTTAGGCTGGTATGATGCGGTCGATGAACTTCCGCTCGCCCAATCGATCTAAAGCGGGTTAATGGACTTCCTCTACTACGTCTTCTTCCTCTTGGTGACGCTCGCCATACTGGTGACCTTCCACGAGTGGGGTCACTTTCTCGTGGCGCGGTGGGCCGGCGTGCATGTGGTCCGGTTCTCGATCGGCTTCGGCAAGCCGCTCCTGTCCTGGCGGGACAAGCTCGGCACGGAGTTCTGCGTTGCCGCAGTGCCGCTCGGGGGCTACGTGCGCATGTACGACCGTCGCGACGCCGATGCCGAGGGGCACGCGCCCGCCGATCCGGGTGTCGCATGCTCCTACGACGCGCTGAGTCCCTGGTGGCGCATTGCCATCGCCGCGGCCGGACCGCTAGCGAACTTCGTATTGGCGTTCATCGTCTACTGGCTGCTGTCCGTCATGGGCGTGACCGCCGTCGTGCCCCACGTCGGCACTGTCGCGGAGGATAGCCCGGCCTACCGCGCGGGACTGCGCGGTGGCGAAGAGATCGTTGCCGTGGACGGTATGAAGACCTCGGCGTGGAACGATGTGGCGCTGGCGTTGGCCGGTCGGCTCGGGGAGACGGGCGTCATCCGGATCGAGACGATGAAGTCCGGTCGATCGGATATCCACTCGATCCCCGTGACTGCGTGGCTCGGCGGCGTCGGCGATCCGGACCTGATCGGCGAACTGGGGATTGCGATCGAACCCCTGGCCGTCATCGGCGGCGTCGTGGAAGGGGATCCCGCCATGCGGGGCGGTCTGCGCGCGTTGGATCGCGTGACCCATGTGGACGGCGAACCGGTGGTGCTGTGGAGCGAGTTCGTGGACCGTGTTCAAGCCAGCGCGAACGTGCCGTTGAGGCTGACCGTGACGCGGGAAACCGGGGTGGAGACGCTGACCGTGACGCCGGCGGAACGAACCGGCGACAACGGAACCGTGATCGGCTACGTGGGCGCCCAGGCCGGGATGCCTAGCCGCGTCGTCCGCTACGACCTTGTCGAGGCCGTCGGCCGTGCCCTGAACGAGACCTGGTCGAAGACGGTGCTGACCGTGAACTTGGTGCGCAAGATGGTGACTGGCAGCGTCTCGCCCAGCAACCTGGCCGGTCCCATTTCCATTGCCGTGATTGCCGGCGAAGAAGCGCGAGCGGGACTTGGCAGGTTCCTGTCTGTCCTGGCGTTGTTGTCGATCAGTTTCGGGGTGCTGAACTTGATGCCGGTTCCGTTGCTCGACGGTGGGCACGTCGCCTACGGGGTGGTCGAGATCGTGCGCAGCAAGCCCATTTCACTGCGGACGCAGGCGATTGCGTCCCAAGTCGGCCTCGCCATCGTGGTGGGGATCATGGTGTTCGTGTTCTACGTCGACATCGCGCGTTGGTGGCCCGGGTGACCCTCAGGTCGACAGCGGGTCCTGGCGAAGCGCAAAGAGTAGGCGCAAGGGGAAGTCACATGAGGAAGCTGCTCTTGGCCGCGTTGCCGGTCGTCTTGTGGGCGATTGCCGTCAATGCGGCGCAATCGGGTCAATTCAAGATCACCGACATCCAGTTGCAGGGGTTGCAGCGCGTATCCGCCGGAACCGTCTTCAACATCCTGCCCGTGAACGTGGGCGACGACCTCGATCCCGTCGAGATCCGCTCGTTGATGCGGCTGCTGTTCGAGTCCGGCTACTTCGACGACATCGCCATGTTGCGCGACGGCGGGGTGTTGATCGTCCGCGTGGTCGAGCGGCCTGCCATCGAAGAGATCAAGCTCGAAGGCAACAAGGCGATCAAGACCGAGCACTTGCTGGGCAGCCTGGCCGACGCCGGCTTGCGGGAGGGCGAGATCTTCAAGCAGGCCACCCTGGAGCACATCGGCATCGAACTCGAACGCACCTACTATGCCCAGGGACGCTACGACGCGATGATCGACGCCCAGGTCAACAAGCTGCCCCGCAACCGGGTCTCGATCCTGATCGACATCGACGAGGGCGAGAGCTCGGGCGTACGCCACATCAACGTCGTCGGCAACAGCGTGTTCAGCCAGCGTGAATTGCTGTCTCGCCTGGAACTCAGCCATCCGACGTGGTTATCGTTCATCCAAGGCAACGACAAGTACTCGCGCGAGAAGATGCAGGGCGACCTGGAGACCTTGGAGTCCTACTACCAGGATCGAGGATACGTGGAATTCGATGCGCGTTCGGTCCAGGTCAGCGTCACGCCCGACAAGAAGTCGGTCTACATCACGGTCAACGTGCACGAAGGCGACCGGTACCTCGTGGATGACGTGCAACTCGTGGGCGAGATTTCGGACGTGGATCCGGAAATCGTGACCGGCCTGTTCCTGGTCCGGAGCGGCGACCTGTTCAACCGCGCGGCCGTCACCGCCACCGAGGAACGGATCGTTGCCGCGTTCGGAAACTCGGGCTACACCTTCGCCAACGCGACGGGGGTGCCGGAAGTGAAGGAAGACGGGCTTGTCGATGTCAAGTTCGTCGTTGAAGCGGGCAAGCGCGCCTACGTCCGGCGGATCAACTTCGCGGGCAACTCGGTCACCCGGGACGACGTGCTGCGGCGCGAGATGCGCCAGATCGAGGGCGGCTGGGCGTCCACCCAGGCGATCGACCGCTCCAGGGTGCGTCTCGACCAACTCGGCTATTTCGAGCCGGAGTCCGTTAACGTGGAACAGCGCCCGGTGCCTGGCGCCGACGACCAGATCGATGTCGACTTCGGCGTCGAAGAGATACCCACGGGGAACATCAATGCCCAGTTGGCCTACTCCGACGGCCCTGGCCTCCTGCTGTCTCTCGGATTCCGGCAGGAGAACGTGGCCGGCACCGGCAACCGGCTCGGCGCGTCGATCAGTTGGAGCAACTACCAGAAGGCGGCGAGTTTCGATTTCAACGATCCCTACTTCACCGCCGATGGAATCAGCCGCGGCTACAACATCTACTTGCGCGAAACGAACTTCGGCACCCTCAA
This sequence comes from Pseudomonadales bacterium, assembly GCA_047518105.1. Lineage (GTDB taxonomy): Bacteria > Pseudomonadota > Gammaproteobacteria > Pseudomonadales > Azotimanducaceae > VXYL01. The sequence continues at coordinate 6,198 of JAKZRQ010000330.1, forward strand.
TCTCGCCCGTTTCTCGACGGATGCCTACGGCGGCGGGATCAATTTCGACTTTCCCGTCGGCGAGGAGCAGCGCCTTCAGTTCGGCTTGATCGTGGAGAACACGTCTCTCACCCAGGGTTTGTTCGTGTCCCAGGAGATCTCGGACTTCGTGGCGTCGTCCGGCCAGGAGTTCCTGAACCTCAAGGCATTGGGATTCTGGCAGAAAGCGACGCTGAACCACGGCCTGTTCCCGACCGCGGGCGGTCGCTACAAGATCGGGGCGTCGGTGGCCATTCCAGGGAGCGACCTGGAGTTCTACCGCCTAACCTACAGCGCCGAGCGCTACTTTCCTCTCGGCCGGCGGTTCTCCATCGGGCTGCGTACGGAACTCGGCTACGGCGGCGTCTACGGAGATACCGAGATCTATCCGTTCTACGAGCACTTCTACGCCGGCGGGTTCGGATCCGTGCGCGGCTACGAAAAGAGCAGCTTGGGACCGAAGGTCCGGGACAGCAGCGTCGGGCGCCCGGAAGGTCGGCCGTTCGGGGGCAACCTGCTTGTCGAGGCGACCGCGGAGTTGATCTTCCCCCTGCCGTTCGGGGACCGTTTGCGCGGGGTCCGGTCGACGTACTTTATCGATGCCGGCAACGTCTTCAACACCACGTGTCCGGAGGAAAGCCCATTGTGCCTGGGTTTCGATGTAAAGGAAGTCCGCGCCACCACGGGCATCGGCGTCACCTGGCTGTCGCGGATGGGGCCGATGAGCTTCGCGCTGTCCCTGCCCCTGAACGAAAAACCGGGGGACGAGGTGGAGCGTTTCGCGTTCGAACTCGGCTACTCCTTCTGAAACCCGAACCGAGGCCAAGGACGGGTATAATACGCGCCGCCCGGCAATCGTCCGGCGCTGCGAAGATCCAAAAGCCAAGAGAGGTTTTGACGTAATGAGGTTGATGACATGGGTCCTCGTCGTGTTCGGGGCATCGCTGGCGCTAGCGCCGACGGCCGCTGCGGAGTTGAAGGTCGCCGTCGTGGATGCGGAAGTGGCAATCGGGCAAAGCGAGGAGGCGAAGCAATTCATCGAGGCGCTACAGCAGCAGTTGGCCCCCCAGCAGGAGGAGATCAAATCTCTCCAGACCCAGATCCAGGAAGCCCAGCAACGGATCACCGACGAAGGCGATGTGATGTCGGAGACCGAGCGGCGCAGCGTCGCGAAGGACTTGGAGAACATGCGAATCGATCTCGACTTCCGGGCCAAGAAGTACCAGAAGGAGGCCGAGGACGGGCAAGCGGAATTCTTCCAGGGGATGGCGCCGAAGTTCCAAATCATCGTCAACGACCTGATCGAACTTGAACGCTACGACTTCGTTTTTGGTCGGCGCACGGTGCTATTCGCCAACATGCGGCACGACATCACTGCCAAGGTCACGGAAAAGCTCAACGAGCAGCACGCCGAAACGGATTAGCTCTTCCACCGGCCAACGGCGTGCCGACGGTTGGCGAAATCGCGGCTGCCATCGACGCCGCTTCCGGCGGCGCTGGGGCGGGAAGCGTTCAGGTCCGTGGCGACCCGACCTTGGAAATCACCGGTCTCGGTCCCATCGAGACCGCAAGACCGGGCCAGATTACCCACCTGTCCAGCCGCGCCTACCGGCGTTGCCTGCCCGCCACGAACGCTTCGGCGGTCCTGCTAAGGGAAGCTGACGCCCCCGATTGTCCCGCCGTGGCGGTGGTGGTGGCGGACCCGTACCTGGCGTTTGCGGTGGTCTCCCAACTGTTCGACAACGCGCCCCGGCTGGCGAGCGGTATCGATGCGTCGGCCAAGGTGGAATCCAGTGCGCGGATCGATCCGTCGGCAGCCGTCGGCGCTTGCGCTACCATCGCCGCCGACGCGGTCGTCGGTGCCCGGGTCGAGATCGGCGCGGGTGCCCGGGTGGGCGAGGGGAGCGAAATCGGCGACGACTCGATCATCTACCCGAATGCCACGATCTACCACGATGTCCGCATCGGCGCGCGTTGCGTGGTCCATAGCGGGGCCGTTATCGGTGCCGACGGATTCGGTTTCGCGCCGAACGAGAGGGGCGAGTGGCAGGCCATCGCACAACTTGGGGGGGTGACGCTAGGCAACGACGTGAGCGTGGGCGCCTGCTCCACCATCGACTGCGGCGCCATCACCGATACCCTCGTCCGCGACGGCGTCAAGATCGACAATCAGGTGCAGATCGGCCACAACTGCGACATTGGCGAGCACACCTTGATCTGCGGCCGCGTCGGCCTCGCGGGCAGCACCCGGATCGGTCGCCACTGCATCTTTGCGGGAGGCGCCGGCGTGGCTGGCGAGCACCCGGTCACCATCTGCGACAACGTCCAGGTGAGTTCCGTGACCACCATCAGCCGTTCGATCGACGTTCCGGGTGTCTATTCGGGCGGCGTCTTGCATAATACGGTCCGGCGGTGGAGGCGCAACGCGCTGCGTTTCGCCCAGCTAGACGACATCGCCAAACGCTTGGCGCGTCTCGAACAAAAGGAACGCCGCCGATAGCCGTAGCCTCGTCGGGGAGGCGAGGCCCGGATGTCCGCAATCGGCGGACGGACAAGCGGCGCAATGCAGCCGAAGAACGGGGGACGAACCGGGTGCAACTCGACATCGACGAGATTCTTGAGTACCTGCCGCATCGGTACCCGTTCCTGCTGCTCGACCGCGTGGACGAGGTGGTTCCCGGCGAACGCATCGTCGGGCGCAAGAACGTCTCGGCGAACGAGCCCTACCTGCAGGGCCATTTCCCCGGCAAACCCATTGTCCCCGGCGTGTTGATCGTCGAGGCGCTCGCGCAGTTGTGCTGCATTCTGGCATTCAAGACGCGTGGCCGGACATCGGCCGAGGGGTACGTCCAATACTTGGCGGGCGTCGACAACGCCCGTTTCAAGCGCCCGGTCCGGCCGGGCGACGTGCTGGAGTTGCGCGGCACCATCAACAGCGAGCGCCGCCAGCTCATGAAGTTCGATTGCGAAGCGCTCGTGGACGGCGAACTCGCGTGTTCGGTCAAGCTGATGTGCGTCGAGCGCAAAGCCGCGCGCTTGGTCGACGAGCGTGCCATCGTCGATCCCAGGGCGGATCTCGGCAACAACGTCTCGGTGGGACCCTGGTCGACCATCGGGCCGGACGTGATCGTGGGCGACGATTGCGAGATCGGCCCGCACGTGGTCCTGCGCGGCCCGACGGTACTTGGGCGCGGCAACAAGATCTACCAGTACTCCACGGTGGGGGAGGGGTCGCCGGCGTTCGCCTACAAGGGCGAACCGACCACGCTCAGCATCGGCGACAACAACGTCATCCGTGAGGGCGTCACCATCCACCGCGGCTTGGCCACGGACCGTAGCCGAACGGTCATCGGCAACGACAACCTGCTCATGGCCTACGTCCATATCGGCCACGACTGCGTCCTCGGCAACCGCATCGTCATGGCCAACAACGCCTCGGTGGCCGGCCACGTGGCGGTGGGCGACGAAGCCGTCTTGAGCGGCTATGTGGGCGTGCCCCAGTTCCGCAGCATCGGCGCCTACTCCTTCGTCAGCGCCATGTCGCTGGTCACCAAGGACGTCCCCGCCTACGTTGCGGTCGACGGCAATCCGGCCGGCGCCGTCGGCTTGAACGCCGAACGCCTGCGGCGCTTGGGGCTCGACGACACGGTCAAGAAGGCGCTGCAGGACGCCTACAACACGGTCTACCGGCGCGGCCTGACATTGAAGGAAGCCCTCGAGGAACTGCAGGAACCGGCCGAATCGTTTGCCGAAGTCCGCTGCTTCGTGGAGTCCATCAAACGCTCCGAGCACGGCATCATACGGGAGCGACGGCGGCTCTAGATTCCTCGAACGCGCCGAATGTGGACACTTGAGTCGCATTTCGAACGAAGCCGGGAGAATGCGTAGGCATTCTCAAACGCGCCCATAGGGCGCGCATTCTCAAACGCGCCCATAGGGCGCGCATTCTCAAACGCGCCGTCAGGCGCGCCGACGCACATGCGGCGCGCGCTAGCCCGTCTCGACCCACGCGCGGAACGCCGGCGACGCACCCCGAAACGTCTCGACAACTCCGCCTCCGGGACACCCCATCCGGTCTGTCGACACGGCAACGCGGGCATGCCGACTGGCGCGCATGGGGCATACGGCGGCATGGCTACCATTTGAACCATGACGAGACGACCTATGGTAGCTAGCAATGGCACGAGCGATTTGCGTCGGGTCTCACCGTCAACCATCCCCCCACATTGCGTTCGCGGTCCCGCCGTTTCGGCGCGAGAGCCCCTTCTGACGAGCAATTGGTCAACAAGCCGTTGGCGGAACACACTACCCGGACGACTGTCAAACGTACGATGTGTACGGTGAGCCAATATGGACGACTACCAGAAAATTAGGGTCCGAACTACTACCGGGTGGAGTTCGCATACCGGTAATCTAGACATGGTAGGGGTCCGCAGTCCTTCAAGCGATGCGGAGTGACGGTAGCAGCACGGGTGGTCCGGTCGATATCTCGGTGACCGCTCCGAGGGTAGTCCGAGGGTAGTGTTACTCGAAATGGCACACGACAGCGATGGAAAACGCCTTGCCCAAGCATCGGGTTCGGCACTGGCGTGGTTTCAGCGCCGACGCCTGAAAATACCGGCCCCAATCCCCGATTACCTCCATCGGCCCGCCTTGGTCGAACGGGCGATGCCCACAAACCGCCGTGTCGTATTGCTCAAGGCGCCGGGCGGATTTGGGAAGACGGCCCTGCTCGCCGAATGCTGCCGGACGCTAAGTGAACGGGGCATCGCCACAGCCTGGCTGTGCGTGGATGCGTCGGATGATCTCTCGGATTTCGAGACCCACCTCGCGCTCGCGTTTCGACACTCCGGGATCGAGCTACCGGATCCGCTCGATTCGGACGCGTGGAACGCGGTCGACGACCGCATTGGACTGTTGCTGCGTGCGGTCGAGGACCACGCCGGGCCGTGCGTGCTCGCTCTCGATGAAGTCGACCGGCTGATCGATGCTGACGCCGTCGAGGCGCTAAGCATGCTGATGCGCCGAGCGCCGCCGAACCTCCACATCGCCATCGCCTGCCGCGAACTGCCGCCGGCGCTCGATATGGCGGAGGCCGCGCTTGCGGGTCAGGCGACCATGCTCAGCGCGGACGAACTGCGCTTCACCAAGCCCGAAATCGCCAACCTGTTCGAACTGCGGCTGTCACGCGAGCAGCTTGCATCCCTGAGCCAGGAGTCCGCAGGATGGCCGGTCGCCCTGCGCATCTACCGCAACGAGAAGGATAGCGGCACGCGCGGCGAAGCTCAGGCTTTCCGCGATGTCCTTGGCAATTGGCTGGAGTCCCGGCTCTGGCTCGGCCTATCGGATGACGACGGCGACTTCCTGCTCGACCTCGGGCTGTTTGACCGAATCGACACCGAACTGATCGACGAGGTTCTGGAAGGTCGCGACTCCCGGCAGCGGTTGCACGCGTTGGTCAGCCTTGTCGGCCTGATCGAACCGGGAAAAAGCGGCTCGTCCAATGCCGGGCAACTGCACCCACTGCTGCGCGACCACTGCGCGAAACGGCGTTTTCGAGAAACGCCCGAGCGGTTCCGCTGGATCCACCGCCGTACCGCCCTGGCGCTGGAACGCCGCGGCGAGACGATTCCCGCATTGCGCCACGCCGCAGAGGCCGGCGACCGCGATTTGGTCGGCCGCATTCTCGAGGCTGCGGGTGGCTTGAGGTTCTGGTTTCTGCACGGCCCGCCGCGGATTCGCGACGCGGAGCCTTTCCTGACCCCCGATGTCGTCGAGTCGCGCCCGCGGCTCGCCCTTGCCCGCTGCGCAATGCTCGTACTCGACGACCGCATGACCGATGCCAAGCGCGCGTACGATCTTGCCGCGGCCCAAACGGACGGGTTCACCCGCAACCCGACCGGCGACGACCGCGAGCTGCGCATCGACCACTGCCTCACCCAAGAAATGATCTTCCTCTCCGGGTGCACGCCGATCAGCGCTGCGAGTCTGCAGGCGACCGCAGCCGATCTCTCCCTCTTGGCACAGGACCATGAACTGGAACCGACGACCCGCGGCGCCTTGGAGTTCGGACTGTGCGCCTACGAGAACCAAAGAGCGAAGTTCGATGCCACGCTGGAGCACGCCGAGCGCTCGCGCCAATTCGTCAGCGACGGCCGTTCGCCCTACCTCGCCATGCAGCTCGATTTCCAGCTCGGCAACATGGCCATGGCCCAGGGCCAAGTCGATGATGCCGAGACCTGGTACACACGAGGGCTGAAAACCGCCAAAGCCGACTATCGCAAGGACGCCACACCGTTCCTGCTCGGCGACGTTCTCCTCCGAGAACTCGAACTTGAACGCAACAGGCTCGCCCACGCGGTGGGTGTGGGACTGCGCACACGCGACAGCTTCGCTCGAGCCGGCAATACGTTCACGACCTACGCGGCCAAGAGCGCTGTCGTGACGGAACTCGCGCAGCACGCGGTCGGCGTCGACACGGCGCTATCCGGGCTGTCGGAGATGTGGGAATACGCCCGCCGCACGGACCGGTCGACGCTCACCAGGTACCTGTCCGCGCTGCGGGTTTCCATACTCGCTGGCGTTGGCCGGGTCGTCGAAGCCGAGCGTACCTGGCGTGCCGAGGGTCTGCCTGAGGAGGACGACGACTGTCTCGGTCTAGTGGACAAGAACTGGCGCGAGGTGGAAGCGCTCGCTTGTGCCAGGCTGCGCCTGTTGACTGCCCAAGAGGCCTATGAGCCGGCGCGGCAGTTCGCCCGGCGCCTGCTCGAATTCGCGGACGCCCACCGGCTAGTACGCACGTTAATGCGCGGCCTTGCGGTGTCGATGACATTGGAGCATCGCGCTGGCAATGCCGACGCGGCGGTCGCGCATCTCGCCGCCTTCCTGCACCGCTACGCCACAACAGACTATGCCCGACCGGTGGTGCGCGAAGGCGAAGCCGGTCGCGCGGTACTGAACCGGCTGCTCGAGTCGAACCCGAATTGCGCGCTCAAAGCTGCGGCCGAACACCTAATCGACGAGATCGGCAGCACGGCGGGAAAGGAAGCGGCGGTCGCAAGGTTCACCGCGCGCGAACTGGAAGTGCTCCGGCGTCTGGCCGAACAGCGCGACAAGGAGATCGGCTCCGATCTCGGCATCACCCACGACGGCGTTCGTTACCATGTCCGGCGGATATTCGCCAAGCTCGACGCTCGGAGTCGGCACGACGCCGTCCACCGGGCACGTGCCATCGGCCTTCTGCCGGCCGAGGCAGTTCGACCACCACCGCGACTTCCTGTGGCATAGAAGGCGCGTCTGACGACGCAGGTTGAGGTCAGTCCTCGCGCTTCTCGAACCGGTCTGCGTTCACGATGAAGGCGTTCCAAGGCTCGGTCGGCTTGGTCCGATCCGCATCCTCGAATTCGCGCACGAGCGTCCAGACGGTGTGCAGTACGCCGTTGTCCAGGCGCCCGGTGAAGTTCGAGATGGCGTGCAGGTTGTCGCCGTCGACCGCGAAGTCGACGGCGAACGCGGCGAGATCGCCGTTGACGATCCCGCGCACCGGATAGCGGCGGCCCTGGGCCGCGCGACCCTTGGCAGATACGAACGCCCCCTCGAAGGCGCCGTTCTTCACGGGGCCGATGGACAATACCGAACCGTTCTGGTTCTCCCAATCGCCGCTGAGTTCCATCGGGCGCGTTTCGAAACCGTCGATCAGTAGTCCCAACCCAAGTACGGCTGCGGCAACCGCAGGGCCCGGTCGAGATCGCGCATGAGATCGGCCTCGGCGTGCAAGTCGTCGGTCAGCGCCAGGATGGACGTGCTCCGGACGCCGAGCCAGGCGCGGGTGAACGCGCCAACCGACGCGCGCAGGGTGCGCAACGATGTCGCACGCCCGGGTCGGGCCGAGGATTGCTGCCCCAGGGTGACGACATAGTCGCCCGCGACGCCTCGCCATGCGGAGCCGTCTTCCACGTGCTCGGCGATGGGGTCCGACAACTCCAGGTTGAACGTCAAGTCCTCGGTTTCGAGGTGGGTCTTCGCCAAGCACCTCGGCACGTCCAGCATGCGTCCCTGCCACCAAGCGAAGGTTCGATGGGAGGTCGCGTGCTTCGAGCCCTCGGTCACGAGGCGGTTGCGGAAGGGTTGCCGGATGAGATCCTGGAACTGGACTTCCGCTGGCTCCGGCATGACCACGGATGCGACCTGGTCGCCAAGCGACCGGATCAGGGCGAGCAGCTCGAAGAGTTGGTCGGTCGTCTGGTAGGCGTACCAGCCAAGCCGATAGGGACCGTGCTCGCCCTGGGTCTCACCCCAGAAGAAGTGGGAAAGCGTGCCGCCGGGTCCGTCGTAGTAGCCGAGACCGATCGGATTCGGCGTGAAGGCGAGTTCGGCGCGGAGGATCTCCGGCTTGTCCAGCACGCAACCGCCGTGGCCACGCAAGCGCGCGTGCATGGCCTGATGCACGTCGCGCCATTGGTCCTTGGCTATCCGTTTGGGCGGTCGGAAATGGCGGTCGACCGTCAACGTCGACGGATCGAATTTCATCCACCGGGAATACGCGCCGCTGCCGAATCCCAGCCGGTCGTAGAAGCCCTGCTCGAACATGCCGAGCGTGGCGATCTCACTGCCGGCGTGCGCGCGGCGGGCAAGCGCGGCCGCAGTAACCTGCTTGGCGGCCCCCAGCCTGCGGGCCACCCGGCTCGTCGTGACGCCGGTGACCACGGCCAGGTCGAGATCGGCTTCAAGATGGCGCATGGCGCCCAGGGACGTGTGGGCCGCGCATTCGACCTCGCCGTCCAGACGGAACACGACGCCTTCGTACCCCGCCGCCAATCGCTCGTGATCCTCCGTTTGATCTTCGCGGTCGAGCCAGCCGACTTCGCGGTAGATACGATGGAGCGCCTCGAAGTCGCGCTTGTGGTCGTAGTCCAGAAGTTCGATGTTCATGCCCGGCGTCGGTGAACCGCGGATGGAGGCAGAGGCGGCGATCCTACACGAGCCTTCGACCCCGGACTATGGAGATTCGTTCACGCACGGCGACCTTGCGGCTCACCGGGTCTACTACGGCGTCTGGCTGAACCTGCATCGCGGATTTTCGCCTTCCGCCGGTGGGCGTGCAGCACCGGCTCCGTATACCCGTTTGGTTGCTCCAGCCCTTTGAACACCAGGTCGCAAGCTGCCTGGAAGGCGATGCTGGCATCGAAGTCCGGGGCCATGTTTCGGTAGTTCCCGTCGTCGGCGTTCTGGCGGTCGACGACGACCGCCATGCGCTCCATCGTTTCCCGGACCTGCGTTTCGCTCGCAATGCCGTTGTGCAGCCAGTTGACGATGTGCTGGCTGGAGATCCGGCACGTCGCGCGGTCTTCCATGAGGCCCACGTCCTGGATGTCGGGCACTTTCGAACAACCGATGCCCTGATCGATCCAGCGCACGACGTAGCCGAGGATGCCTTGGGCGTTGTTGTCGAGTTCCCGCTGGATGTCCTCCCGCGAAAGGCTCTCCCCGGCCAGGAGCGGAATGGTCAGCATGTCGTCGCGCGCCGGGGCGGCCCGCGTGCGCAGATCCCGCTGCCGTGCGGCGACGTCCACCTGGTGGTAGTGCAGCGCGTGCAGGGTGGCGGCAGTGGGCGACGGCACCCAGGCGCAGTCGGCGCCCGCCCTCGGGTGGTTGGCCTTGGTGTTCAGCATCTCCAGCATCTCGTCGGGCTTGGACCACATGCCCTTGCCGATCTGGGCTCGGCCCGGGAAACCGGTGGCGAGGCCCGCATCGACGTTGGCGTCCTCGTAGGCGAGGATCCACCGCTCCTCCTTCATCGGCGCTTTGCGGACCATGGCGCCGGCGTGCATGCTGGTGTGGATCTCGTCGCCGGTGCGGTCGAGGAATCCGGTGTTGATGAACACGATGCGCTCACGCGCGACCCGGATGCACTCGCGCAGGTTCAGGCTGGTCCGGCGCTCCTCGTCCATGACGCCCACCTTCAGCGTGTTTCTTTCGAGGCCGAGGACGTCCTCCACGCGGTCGAAGAGTTCGCAGGTGAACGCCGTTTCCTCGGGGCCGTGCATTTTCGGCTTGACGATGTAGACACTGCCAGTCCGGCTATTGCGGTACTTGCCCAATCCCTTGAGGTCGTGCACGGCGCAGAGGCTGGTGACGGCTGCATCGAGGATGCCTTCGAACACCTCGTCGCCGTTGCCATCGAGGATCGCGTCGTTGGTCATCAGATGGCCGACGTTGCGCACCAGGAGCAGACTGCGCCCCGGCAACGTCAGTTCGCCACCCGCAGCCGCCGTGAAGGTGCGGTCGGGGACCAGCACGCGGCGTACACGCTCGCCGCCCTTGTCGAATGTCTCGCTGAGCTCGCCGGTCATCAGGCCCAGCCAATTGCGGTAGACCAGGGTCTTGTCCTCGGCGTCCACCGCCGCCACGGAGTCTTCGCAGTCCTGGATGGTGGTTACCGCGGACTCCAGCAGCACGTCCTTGACGCCCGCCCGGTGGGCCGTGCCGATATCGTGGTCGCGGTCGATTTGGATTTCGGTGTGCAGGCCGTTGTAGCGCAACAGGACCGCCGCGGGTTCGCCCGGGGCATCGCCGGCGAAGCCGACGAACTGGTCGGGCTTGTTCAAGCCGACGGTGCCGCGGCCCGTGGTCACGCGCAAACTGCACCCCGCGCCGTCGCGAACGACCTCGTAGCCGGTCGCGTCGGCGTGGCTCGCGCCCTCTAGCGGCACGATGGCATCGAGCTCCCGCATCGCCCGCGCGATGACCAACTCGCCGCGGGCGGGGTTGTAGCTTGCGCCTTTCTCGCGGCCGGGCGATTCCGGGATGATGTCGGTGCCGTAGAAGGCGTCGTACAAGCTGCCCCAGCGCGCATTGGCGGCGTTCAAGGCAAAGCGGGCGTTCATCACCGGCACGACGAGTTGAGGGCCGGCCGTGTGCGCGATCTCGTCGTCGACGTTGGCGGTCGCAATCTCGAACTCGCCCCCCTCCGGAACCAGGTAGCCGATGTCCTGGAGGAACGCCCTGTAGGCTGCCGGATCGTGCCGTTGACCCCGCCGCTCGCGGTGCCAAGCATCGATCCGCGCCTGCAACCGGTCGCGTTTTGCAAGCAGCGCCCGGTTCCTGGGGGTTAGATCGCGGACGATGGCACTGAAACCGGACCAGTACCCCTCGACCGTCACGCCCGTTCCCGGCAGCGCCTCGGTGACGATGAAGTCGTCCAGTTCCTTCGCCACCTGAAGACCGTGGCGGTCGACTCTCTCGGTCATATTGCCCCCTGTGCAAACCGACGAATAGTACCGGGTTGGGAGCGCTTTTCCAGCTTCCATACTCTGTCCAACGGGAAGTGAGGGTGAAGCGAAGGGCCGATTCCAACGTCGAAGCGCCTTTGGGCGGAGTTTGACGATGGAAGGAGCTCGGGCTACGATCCAGAACAAGATCGTTCAGGATAGTAGTCAAAAATAGCATGACGAGTTTCGACAGGGCTCAGATTGGAACGCTGCTGGCACGGTTGGGTGAAGCGCCGAGGCGACTCATCGTGGTGGCGGGACCCCGCCAGACGGGAAAGACGACGCTTGTGCTGGCCGCGCTGGGGCGGGTAGCGAAACCGATTCGTTACGTGGCGGTGGACGAACCTCTAGAGGAGGTCCTGCGGTCGCCTCCGCCGGTGGGCTCGAGGCAAACGTCGGTCGAGCGTTCGGTTCGCGTGGAAAGCCGTGACGGGCGTTGGATTGCGGCGGTGTGGCGGGATGCGAGGATCGTCGCGATGCAATCCGACCGGGGTGCTGTGCTGGCGTTCGACGAGATTCAGAAAATCCCGAATTGGCAGGAGACGGTAAAGGGTCTTTGGGACGCGGATCGGCGCGAGGGGAGGCGGCTTCATGTCGTGCTGCTCGGGTCTGCACCGTTGTTGATGCAAAGGGGGCTGACGGAGAGTTTGGCCGGTCGTTTCGAGACGATCAGGTTGTCGCACTGGTCGTACGTGGAGATGTCCGAAGCGTTCGGATTCGACCTCCCGACGTATCTGTACTTCGGCGGTTATCCGGGGTCGGGGGAACTGGTCAGGGCCGAGGATCGGTGGAGTGACTATGTGGTGACGGCGCTCGTGGAACCGAATATCGAGCGCGACATCCTGGCACTGGAAAGGGTGGACAAGCCAGCGCTTCTGAAGCGGTTGTTCGAGCTGAGCTGCGAGTTCTCCGGGCAGATTCTGTCGTACAAAAAGATGGTGGGCCAACTGGACGACGCTGGCAATGCGACGACGTTGGCGCGCTATGTCGATCTGCTTGAGAAGGCGGGTCTGGTGGCGGGCCTGCAGCGGTACGAGGGTCGCGTGGGTCGGCGACGTCAGTCGAGCCCGAAGCTCATCGTCCTGAACACGGCGCTGATGTCCGTTCACGCGGGATACACCTTCGCGGAAGCGCAGGCGGACCGATCCTACTGGGGTCGATTGGTCGAGACCGCGGTGGGAGCGCACCTCGTCAACACGGGATCGCCGGGGATAAGGGTCTACTACTGGCGGAAGGGGGATGCGGAGGTGGACTTCGTGCTGGAACGCGGCCGGCGTTTGGTGGTCGTGGAGGTCAAGAGCAACGGTCGAGGGGGGAACGAACGGGGGTGCCGCGAGTTCGAAGCGCGCTACGGGGCAGAACGGTCGGTGGTCGTTGGAGGCCGAGGGATTCCCTTGGCGGATTTCCTGTCGAAACCGGCGGCCCGCTGGTTCGAAAAGGAGGAATAGGGTGCCGGACGGACTATACATGCCGCGGACCTGCACCGTGGTGGACGGGGGGAATGAGGGGGGCGAGAGGGGCGAGAGGGCGGCGTTGAGCTCTTTTCGGGATAGGGGAGCCTATATCCTGCTGGGGGCGCCCGGTGCCGGCAAGACGGTTGCATTCAAACGCGAAGCTAGTGACGCCGGGGGGCAGTACGTGACCGCCAGGGACTTCGTGACATACGACGACCGACCGGAGTGGCACGGGAAGACGCTCTACATCGACGGCCTGGACGAGAAGCGCGCGGATTCGACGGACCGGAGGACGGCGCTCGACGAGATACGAGGCAAGCTCAACTCCCTCGGGCGCCCGACGTTCCGGTTGTCCTGTCGGGAGGCGGACTGGTTTGGAGCGCATGACCGCTCGGTCTTGTCGAGCGTCACGCCGGGAGGAGCGATTGACGTTCTCAGGCTGGACCCCCTGACGGACAGCGACGTGAGGGAGATCTTGCGTCACCTCGGTGTTGCGGATGTGGAGAAATTCGTGGCGAATGCGAGAGCGCACGGCGTCGAAGGGCTGATGAGGAATCCGCACGGACTTGAAATGCTGGTGCGGTCGGTCGCAGCAGATGACGAGTGGCCATCGACACGGAGGGAAACATTCGAGCGCAGTTGCCGGGTGTTGTCGAGGGAATTCAATCCGCAACATTTGCACGCGAGTCGGGTCAAGGTGAGCGAAGAGGAGGCGCTCCACGTGGCGGGGCGGCTGTGTGCGATCCTGCTGCTGACTGGCGAGGCGGGGTACGACGAGAACGGACAGGCAGCCGGCTTGCCTCCGCTCTCGGCGTTGCGAAAGCCGAAGCGAGAGACGCTCGAGGCGGTGTGTCGAACGTCGTTGTTCGATGTCAGGGACGGGTGTGTGGCGCCGACGCATCGTCAGGTGGCGGAATTTCTCGGCGGGCGATACCTCGCCGCCGAGGTTGAGGAGGGCCTGCGTGTGGGGCGGGTGCTGGCGTTGCTCACGGGCTTCGATGGCGGAGTGGTCGCGGAACTGCGCGGGTTGGTCGCCTGGTTTGCGGCGCACAGTCGCGAGGGACGCCTCGAGACCGTGGAGAGGGATCCGCTGGGTTTGGTGTTGTACGGGGACGTGAAGGGATTCCCGCTGGCGGACAAGAAGGCTGTGATCCGCGGACTTGAAGGAATCGCCGCCCGAGATCCCACAAGCTTGATGCTGTACCGCGAGATGGACGTGCGGTGGGGGGATCTGGCGACCGAGGACATGGCCCCGGTATTCGCAGGGGCATTGGCAGGGACGGACGCAAGCACGGCGAGGGAGACGCTAGCGGTCGCCTTGCTCGAGTCGCTCGCCAGGGGATCGCCCGTTCCTGGCATGGCACCGTTGCTGTTGGACGCAGCGCGGGATGAGAACCGCGCGGTGGTGGTCAGGGAGATGTCGGTGGAGGCGTATCTGAACCAGAGTGGGGACGTTGACGCGACGATCGCGCTTGCGGACGAGATTGTGGAAGGAGCGGTCAGCGATCCACACGACCACTTGTTGGGGACGTTGCTGCGGCATCTCTATCCCGGTTCGATACGCGGGGATGCTCTGGCAAGGTACTTCGGAGAGCCGAAGGACCAAGGCTCTGGATGGTTCACCCAATTTTGGCTGGCGCGGGTGCCGACGGAATCGACGCGAGATCAGTTGGAAGAATTGATGGATGCTTTGGTGGAGTCGGGAAAGCTCAAGTCGGCTGGGGACCGCGGTGGTGGCACGCACTACCTGCTGCGGACCATTCCCGGGCGGCTGCTTTGGGCTCTCCTGAAGAGAGGTAGTCGGGACGCACGGCGGTTGTTCGACTGGCTTGCGCTGATCGACCCGTGGGATTACGTGGAGGAAGCGACCAACATCCGCGAGTGGTTCGGAGGCAACCCCGAGACGTTCAGGGCGGTCTTCAAGATGAGCGCGGAAATGGAGGCGGATCCGGATGGTCTCCAGAGTGTGGGGTGGCGGCTGATGAACTGGATCGGTCCACCGAGTGGTTTCGGCGGTTGGTGCCTGGATGAGGCGAACGCGGCGGTGGGCGAAGAAGTGGCTCACCGGTTCCTCCGGAGCGCCGCGGTTCACCTTGAAGGCAAACCGGAATGGGACGAAGTCGGGCGACGCCTTGGTCGTCGACCAGAGTTCGCATCGAAACTGAAGGGTCTCTGGAAAGAGCACCAGGGAAGGATGAGGTCGCGCAACGAACATGCGCGTGCCGCAGTGGATGAGAGGGGCCGGGGCAGGCGGCAGGCTTGGCACGACGGGGTGGATGAGCAGGCGCGGGCGCTTGAGGAGAACCGGGGCAATCCAGAATTGCTGCACACGCTTGCGGATGTGTACTTCGGTCTGGTGTCCGATGTGGAAGGCACGGGTCCGAGGGAACGGCTGCTGGATCTGTTGCTGGGAGACGAGAGGCTGGTGGACACGGCGTTGCGAGCGTTCGTCCTGACGGTGGAGCGGGAAGACTTGCCGACGGAAAGGGAGGTGCTGGGGTTGGCGGCGGCCGGACGGAGTCACTACTTGAGCTTGCCGTTCATGGCGGGACTCGAGGAACGTGTTGTGCCGATGGAGGACGAGGCGAGGCTTCGACTCGCCATGGCGATTCTGTTCAACGACCCCGTCCCGGATGGGGATCCCAAGTGGTATGCCGAGGTCGTGGCTGAGCGGCCGGGACTGGTCGCTCGGGTGATGGTCAGGTCGGCACGGCGCGGGTTTCGGGGGGGCGGCGAAGGGGCAGGGGGCTTGTATCGGTTGCACGAGCCCGATCACGTGGAAGTCGCGGATTTGGCGGTGGTGCCCGTGCTGCGGTCGTTTCCGACGCGCAGCACGGGAAAGCGGCTGCCGCTGTTGAGGACGCTGCTTCGGACCGGTCTGGCACGTCGTCCAGAGGAATTGGCGCTCTTGATTGACGCAAAGCTCGGCTCGACGAGCATGGATGTCGCTCAGCGGGTTCATTGGTTGTGCGCTGGGTTGCTGACCGGAAAGCCGGAGTTCGTAGATCGGTTGCGGGGCGCGCTCGCGGCAGGAGGTGAACGTCGCGTGCGACACATCGCGTCGTTCTTCGGGGGAAACGAGTGGTCGGGATTGATGGGGAACCTCGGGGTGGAAGCGCTCGAACTGCTGATACGGTGGGTGGGTGCGTCCTATGGGCCTGGACATCGGAAGCCGGGACGCGTGTATTGGATTACGTCCCGGATCGAGGCCGAGTCACTGGTGAGGGTGTGGATCGAGCGGCTAGGGGGCATACCCACCAAGGGGGCGACTGAGACTCTTGAACATTTAGGCGCGGTCCAGTCGCTCCGCAAATGGGCGCGGCAACTGCGCCACGCGCGAACCGCGCAGTTGGAGGCGCGGCGCAACGCGAACTTTCGCCACGTGGACATTGCGCAGGTTCTCGACACGCTGGACAAGAAGAAGCCAGCGAACGCGGCGGACCCGGGATCGCTGGGCTGCACGCTCTGAAGTCGCGGTCGAGGCTCCAGTGCAAACTCGGGGGATCGTACGGGTTGTTGAGAATCGGCCACTCGGTGGGATCTGTCGGCAACTCGGCTCGAGTCATTCCCTCCCCCTGCGCGCTATCGACGCCGACGCGTTCGGCGGGCACAGTCGCCCATAGTTCGGTCCCTCCAATCTCTCTTATGCTCGGCGCGCGGGCGGCCACGCACAGACCCATGGCGCGGAACGCCTGGTAGCGCATGCGACGGCGGTTGCGGCGGATGTAGTCGATGCAGCGACGCGCCTCGCGTTCGACGCGCCGGGCGAACGGCGCGAGTTCGGCGTCGGCGTCCCGCGTCGCGGCACTCTCCAGATGCCCTTATGGTCCCACAACTCCAACAAATCTGACGTGCGCCCAACTCCAAGCACCACGTTGACGGATTCCACCCGCAGGGCTATGGTCGGAATCGCGTGCCCTTCGCGGCAAACGCCGAACCAACGGGCATGGCCCGGCTTCCCAAACGTTGTCAGGACCCCGATGAGCACGAATCCGAGTTTTCAGAACTACCAGACCTATCTGAAGCTCGGCGAACTTCTGTCGTTGCAGCAACCGCTTTCCCGGGCCCACGACGAGACCCTGTTCATCATCGTTCACCAAGTCTACGAATTGTGGTTCAAGTGCATGCTGCACGAGTTGGAGCACAGCGGCGACCTTCTGTCGGAGGATCAGCCTGATCGGGCCGCGTCGACGTTGAAGCGCGCCCTGCGGATCGTGAAAGTGCTCGTGAGCCAGCTCGACATCATCGAAACGATGACGCCCCTTGAGTTCGGCGCGTTCCGCGAACGGCTCGGTGCATCCAGCGGTTTCCAGTCCGTACAGTTCCGCGAGATCGAGTTCATACTCGGGTACAAGCGACCGTCGGTACTGCAACTATTCCCCGAGAGATCGCCCGAACGTCAGAGGTTGGAGGCGCGGATCGTGTCGCCGACCTTGTGGGACGAGTTCGTTGGACTGCTGGCGCGGTCGGGTCATTCCATTCCCGCCAAGGCGCTACGAAAGTGGACGAACTGCCCCGTCGGGACCGACGCCGAGGTGCAGGCCGCGTTGATCCGCATCTATCGCGACGACCCCAAGTTGACGGCATTCTGCGAAAGCCTAGTGGATCTCGACGAGGGCATGCAGGAGTGGCGCTACCGGCATCTCAAGATGGTGCAGCGCACCATCGGAACCAAAACCGGAACCGGCGGATCGTCGGGTGCCGAGTATCTGTTGTCCACGGTGTTGGCCGGCCCGTTCTTTCCGGACCTATGGGAAGTCAGGGACCGCTTCTGATCACCCGGTGCGCGACCAAACCGTGACCAACTCCGCCGACCCCGGACAGCACGACGCCTGCCGTCTAGCCCGACACTACTCGCGCTTCAGGGTGGGCGAACGGATACTGTTGACCGGGCACTCCCACCAGGCGTGGCCGGATGTCGCCTTCGACGCCCAGATGCAGGCATGGCACGACGCTGCGGAACTGGTGGACACCAAGTGGGAAGTGGCGTTGGCGGTCGCCGACGAGGTTCGCGCGGGCTACCGCCGCCTCCTCGGCGATCCCGACGGGCACATCGCGCTGGGGCAGAACACCCACGAGCTCGTCACGCGGTTCCTGTCCGCGCTGCCACTGCGCAACCGGCCGCGGTTGGTGACCACCGACGGGGAGTTCCACACCGTGAGACGACAACTGGCGCGGTTGCAGGAGGAAGGTCTCGAGGTCGTGCAGGTCCACGCGAGCGGGTCGGGGTCAGCGAGCGCGCCGGGTGCTATCGCCGACGCCGTCGTCCATGCCGTGGACGACCGCACGGCCGCCGTCGTGATGTCGTCGGTGCTCTTCCAGAACGGCCTGATCGTGGATGGCCTGCGCGAGGTGGCGACGGCGTGCGATCGCGTCGGCGCGAGCCTCCTTTTGGACGCGTACCACTCCATAAACGTCGTTCCGTTCTCAGTGTCGGGTATGGGGCTCGAACAAGCCTTCGTCGTCGGTGGCGGGTACAAGTACTGCCAGTTCGGCGAAGGGGTCTGCTTCCTGCGCATCCCCGCCGACTGTTCGCTGCGACCGATCCTGACGGGCTGGTTCAGCGAATTTCGGGAACTTGCCGACAGACCGGGCGCCGGCAGCGTTGCGTACGGCGATGGTCCGCTCCGCTTCGCCGGGTCGACATACGATCCCGTGGGCCACTACCGGGCGCGGGCGGTGCTGCGCTTTTTCCGGTCCGAGCGGTTGGACGCGCCCCTGCTGCGCGCGGTCAGCCAAGCCCAACTGGCTAGGCTTGCGAACGGCATCGAGGCGCTAGACATCGATCCCGCGGTGCTGACCTGGAACCGGGATCTGCCCCTGGAACGGCGCGGCGGATTCCTGGCGCTCGATGCGCCGGGCGCCGCCGAACTCGCCGCCCGCTTGCGGGGGCGCGGGGTGTTCACCGACCACCGCGGGCGCGTCCTCCGGTTAGGACCGGCACCTTATGTCACCAACCGGCAGTTGGACGAAGCGGTCAGACTGCTAGGTGAGGCGACCGGCCCATAGGCAACCGCCACCGGATTGTCGCCGGCCGCATCGTCAAGCTCGACCTGAAGGACTACCGCCACTTCGTCCGCGAGGTCATGACGGTGCGGGACGACTGCGGCCGCAAGTTCTGGGGCACGCAGCCGCGCTTCCTCTACGACGCCAAGGAGGGCGACGAGGTCGCCTTCCGCGCCGAGGTCGAGCCGTCGCCCGACAACCCCGCCTTCGCGTTCTTCAAGCGTTCCACGCGCGTGCCGCAGGCCGCGTGATCCCGACACCGCCGCCGACCACAGGAGACACACCCATGCGCACCGGCCCCATACCCCCGCCGAGGTCTTCCACCAGCTGCCCGAGGCCCCAGAACTCCCCTGCGGCGTCACGGCCTACCTGGTCGATCCGTCCCACATCGACCCGGGGCGCGCCTAGCCCGCATTTCTCACCAGGCCGCTTGTCGGCGTCAAAAAGCTCTTGGGTTTCGCTAGTTTGACCGCGATGTCGATGATCGTGCCGATGGCGGACTGCGCTGGCCGCGCCCGCCCGCGCTTCGCGCGGAGGCCCTCGCGGGTCTTTTGGCCCCGTATACACGGGGCCAAAAGACCCGCGATCATCACGGCCCCTGGT
>JAKZRQ010000331.1:0-5812 GCA_047518105.1 Pseudomonadales bacterium
GTCAGGTGAGGATCGGCGGGCGCCGGACCCCTCGCTCCATGCGGGGATAGCCGACCCCGATCAGGTAGAGGCCCTGGGGCGACGCCGTCGGCGGAGCCTGCCTCCGGTCGCGACCGTCGAGCAGCGCCCGCATGGCGCGAGGGTCGAGTTCGCCGGTCCCCACCGCACGGAGCGCGCCGGCGATGTTGCGCACCATGTGCAACAGGAACGCGTTGGCGGTAACGTCGATCGCCACGTAGCCGTTGACCCGCGCCACGCGGACCGACGAGATGCATCGGCGCGGCGACGCCGATTGGCACCCGGCCGCGCGAAACGCCGAGAAGTCCTGCTCCCCGAGAAGGCACTGGGCGGCCGCGTGCATCGGCTCGACGGTCAGCGGTCCCCGCGACCATCCCACCAGGTTCCGGTGGATGACCGGCTTCGCCGAGGCATCGCTGTAGACGTAGACGTAGCGCCGCCAGAGCGCATCGAAACGCGCGTGGAACGGCTTGTCTAGAACCTCCGCCCACACGATGCCGATGGATTCCGGGGTCAGGCTCGACACGCCCCGCCGCCAGGCGTCGACCGAACGCTCTGCGGACGTGGCAAAGCTGACCACCTGCCCGGTCGCATGCACCCCGGCGTCGGTGCGTCCCGCGGCAACGATACGCACCGGTTCGTCGGCGACCTTGGTGATCGCCGCTTCCAGGGCTTGCTGAACGCTGGACGCATGCTTCTGGCTTTGGAAACCGTGGAATGCGCCGCCGTCGTATTCGACGCCGAGCGCCACGGTAGGCGGCCTAGCCCGCATTTCTCACCAGGCCGCTTGTCGGCGTCAAAAAGCTCTTGGGTTTCACTAGTTTGACCGCGATGTCGATGATCGTGCCGATGGCGGACTGCGCTGGCCGCGCCCTCGCGGCCCCTGGTGAGAAATGCGGGCTAGCGGGCGGCGTAGTTGCAGGCATGGCGGTCTCAGCCGATCAGCTCGCGCACCTCTTCGGCGATCTGGATGCTGTTGAGCGCCGCGCCCTTGCGCACGTTGTCGGATACCACCCAGAGATTCAGGCCGCGTTCGTGGCTGGTGTCCCGGCGCACGCGACCGACGAAGACGGCATCGTGGCCGGCCGCGTGATCCACCGCCGTGGGCGCGCCGCCCTGGGCGTCGATCAGCACCACGCCTTCGGCGCCGCGCAACAGATCCTGGGCCTGGGCGGGCGAAATCGGCTCGCGGGTCTCGATATGCAACGCCATGGAATGCCCGTGGAAGACCGGAACGCGGACGCAGGTCGGGTTCACCCGGATGTCGTCGTCCTCGAAGATCTTCCGGGTCTCCTGGACGACCTTGGTCTCCTCCTCGGTATAGCCGTCGTCCAACACCTGCCAAGCATGGGGTACCACGTTGAAGGCCATCTGCACCGGATGCACGGGGAATTCCTCAATCGCTTCGCCCCGCTGAACCTGTTCCGTCTGGCTCTTCAACTCCCGGACGCCGGAGGCGCCGGCACCGGAAACCGACTGGTAGGTCGCGACGTTGATCCTCTCGATGCCCACCGCGTCGTAGATCGGCTTGCACGCCACCGTCAGCGGAATCGCCACGCAGTTGGGATTGGCAATGATGTTCGGCCCGATGCCGTCGGCAATACGGTGCCGGTTCACTTCGGGCACCACCAGCGGGATGCCCGGCTGCTGCCGGAATGCCGAGGTGTTGTCGATGACGATCGCGCCGGCGGCGGCCGCCCGGGGCGCGTGCTCGCGCGAAATCCCGCCGCCGGTCGAAAACAGCGCGATCTGCGTGTCGTGGAAATCGAAGCCGTCGAGCACCTCGACGGTGCGCGTTTTGCCGCCCACGGCGAACTGCCTGCCGGCGGAACGTTCACTCGCCAGCAGACGGATATCGCCCATCGGAAAGTTCCGTTCGTCGAGGATCCCGCGCATGGCTTCGCCCACGGCACCGGTGGCGCCGACGACGGCAACATTGAGTCTTTCCATGGCTTCGGGCATCGCCCCTGGGCGGACGGCGCGAATCGTAGCAGAGTGTCGAACCGGCCGTCAGCCGGGGCAATGGGGCCCCTTGGCGCGGGCCGGCGGCGCCAAGGCGGCAATTACCGCGTCCGCCATCTCGTCGGTGCCGACCTGCCGGACCCCGGTCCGGTCGGCGGGTAGGATGTCGGCGGTGCGCACGCCTTGATCGAGCACCGCGTCTACCGCCGCCTCGATCCGCTCCGCCGCATCGCGTTCACTCAAGCTGTAGCGCAGCATCATGGCGGCGGACAGGATGGTTGCCAGCGGATTCGCGATGTTCCGCCCGGCGATATCCGGTGCGCTGCCGTGCACCGGTTCGTACAACCCCTGGTTGGCCGCGTTCAGCGACGCCGAGGGCAGCATGCCCAGGGAACCGGTCAGCATCGCCGCCACATCGGAGAGGATGTCCCCGAACATGTTCCCGGTCACCACCACGTCGAACTGTTTGGGCGCGCGCACGAGCTGCATCGCGGCGTTGTCCACGTACAGGTGGTCAAGGGCGATGTCCGGATAGTCGGCATGGACTTCGTCGACCACGTCGCGCCAAAGCTGGGTGACCTCCAGAACGTTGGCCTTGTCCACCGAGGTCAGCCGGCCGCGACGTTTGCCCGCCAGATCGAAAGCCACGCGGGCGATTCTATCGATCTCGGTTTCGTCGTAGACGTAGGTATTGAAACCGCGGCGACGGCCGTTGTCCGTAGTCACCCCTCGAGGCTCGCCGAAATAGATGCCGCCGGTCAGTTCGCGAACAATGAGAATGTCGAGCCCCGCAACGAGTTCCGGACGCAGCGACGATGCATCCGCCAACGGTTCGAACAGCAGCGCGGGGCGTAGATTCGCGAACAGGCCCAGGCCCGAGCGCAACCCCAGGAGGCCCTTCTCGGGACGCTGGTCCATAGGCAGGCGGTCCCACTTCGGCCCACCCACCGCGCCGAGCAGAACGGCGTCCGCTTCCCGGGCAGCCGCCAGCGTTTGCGGCGGCAGCGGGGTAGCGTGCCTGTCGATCGCGACCCCGCCCAAATCGGCCCATTCGAACGCGAGCGGCAGATCGAGCGCCCGAAGCACCCGAAGAACATGGGGCATGATCTCCGCCCCGATGCCGTCACCGGGAAGGACCAGGATCCGGTGGCTCATACGTGATCGGAACCGTGGCCGGACGATCCGCGGGCGAATACCCAAGGCATCCGCTGCCGATGGCTCTTCTCGAAGGTCCGAATCGCTTGGGCGTGGGCTAGCGTTGCGTCGATGTCGTCGAGCCCTTCGGTGAGCAAGCGCTTGGGTATCGGATCGATCTCGAAGCGCGCCTCGAAGCCCGGTCCGCGAACGGTTTGCTTCGGCAGATCGACGCTGAGGGCATACCCCGCCTCCCGCTCGACCATCACGAACAGTTCCTCGATCGGTTTTCTTTCAAGAACAACCAGTAACATCATATTCTTTAACGAATTGTTGAAGAAGATGTCCGCAAAACTCGGCGCGATCACGCACCGGAATCCATATTCCTGCAACGCCCAGACGGCGTGTTCGCGACTGGACCCGCAGCCGAAGTTGTCACGCGCGAGCAGGATGCTGCCGTCGGCGTAGCGCGGCTCGTTCAGCACGAAGTCGTGGTTGATTCGCCGCTCGTTGGGGTTCTTTCCGATCTCGCCTTCGTCGAGATGGCGCCAGGCATCGAACAGGTTGTCGCCGAAGCCGGTGCGGCGAATGGACTTCAGGAACTGCTTGGGGATGATCTGGTCGGTGTCGACGTTGGCCCGGTCCAAGGGCACCACCAGGCCGCGATGGCGGGTGAACGCATCCATCACGTCAACGCCCGCACATCGGTGAAGTGGCCGGCCACGGCGGCTGCAGCGGCCATGGCGGGGCTGACTAGGTGGGTGCGCCCCAGGTGGCCTTGCCGACCCTCGAAATTTCGGTTCGATGTGGCCGCCGAGCGCTCTCCCGGGTAGAGACGGTCGTCATTCATCGCGAGGCACATGGAGCAGCCCGGATCCCGCCACTCGAAGCCCGCAGCCCTGAACACCGCGTCCAGGCCTTCGGCTTCGGCCTGTTCCTTGACCAGCCCCGAACCGGGCACGGCCATGGCCTGGGTGACGCTGTCCGCCACCCGCCGGCCGTCGAGCACCATCGCCGCCGCCCGCAGGTCCTCGATGCGTCCATTGGTGCAGGACCCGATGAACACCCGGTCCACGGCCACCGAGGCGATTGGCGTGCCCGGCCTCAAGTCCATGTACTGGAGGGCCCGTGCGCACAGTTCGCGCTTGGCCGGATCGGTGAAATCCTCTGGCGCGGGAACGGCCTCGTCGATGCCGACCACCAGCTCCGGCGACGTGCCCCAGGAAACCTGGGGCACGATGTTGGCCGCGTCGATCTCCACCGTCTTGTCGAACGAAGCATCCGCATCCGACACCATCGTTCGCCAATAGTCCTCCGCCCGATTCCACATCGCCCCGGTGGGAGCGAACGGTCGACCGTGGACGTAGTCGATGGTGGTGTCGTCCACCGCAATCAACCCCGCCTTGGCGCCGGCTTCGATGGACATGTTGCACAAGGTCATCCGGCCTTCCATGGAGAGAGAGCGCACGGCCGGGCCGGCGTATTCGATGGCATGGCCGGTGGCGCCGGCCGTGCCGATGGCGCGAATGATGGCCAGGATCAGGTCCTTGGCGCTGGCGCCCGGCGCCAGTTCGCCGTCGACCGCGATGCGCATGTTGCGGCTCTTGCGTTGCACCAGGCACTGGGTGGCGAGTACATGCTCCACCTCCGAGGTGCCGATGCCGTGGGCCAATGCCGCGAACGCCCCATGGGTGGAGGTGTGGGAATCGCCGCAGACGATGGTCATGCCCGGCAGCGTCGCGCCCTGCTCCGGCCCGATCACGTGGACGATACCCTGGCGCCGGTCGGTCATCTCGAACTGCTCGATCCCGAATCGCTTGCAGTTCTCGTCCAGCGTAACCACTTGGGCCTTGGCCACCGGATCGCCAATGCCGTCGATGCCCCGGGCGCGATCGGTCGTGGGCACGTTGTGGTCGGGCGTCGCCAGGTTGGCACCCCGCCGCCAGGGCGTGCGCCCCGCCAACCCCAGGCCTTCGAAGGCCTGGGGCGAGGTGACCTCGTGCAGCAGGTGGCGATCCACGTAGAGGATCGTCATGCCGTCGTCGCGCTCGGCGACGGCATGCGCATCCCAAATCTTGTCGTATACGGTCTTGCCAGCCACGGATGACTCGATGCTGCGCACAGAAGGGCGCATGGTAGGAGGGCATCACGCCCAAGACAACAACCTAGTGCGTCTCGCTGCGCGAGCGCGTCTCGGAATACGAGCCGTGCAAGAGCGCTGCCCACCGGTGTTCGTATGCAACCCAAGTATCAACATTCGGCATGCTCAAGGATTCTAGTGCCGTGTCCCGCAAGTTTCTGGTGTTTCAGAGTTCGCCATGCGCGTCAATGCAAGGCGTGGTCCGTAGGGAATATCGGGCATATTGGCAAGGACCACAACGCGCCAGTGGCGCGCATGGCGAACTCCCGAAGGGCGCGCCCCACGGGGCCTGTGGCCGCGTTGCGCCCCTTGGCAATGGGTCCACCATTCCCGGCGGGGACGCGCCTTGCCACAGACCCCGCGGGACGCGCTGAAATACCAGAAACTTGCGGGACACGACACTGGTGCTCGGCGCGCCTAGACTTCGAAGGAAACGTCGCTCGCCCGGACCGCCCCGCCCAAGCGGCGGCGTCACTCCCGTCTCACGTCCGCGTTCTGGCCCCGGTCCCGGAGCAGGTGGTCCATGAGCACGAGCGCCACCATGGCTTCGGCAATGGG
>JAKZRQ010000332.1:0-9623 GCA_047518105.1 Pseudomonadales bacterium
CACGGCCACCGCTGCGTCGCCGCCGCCATGCGCCGCCTCGACCGCAATCCCCGCCGCGTGTTCGACTACCTGCGCATGTCGGAAAACACCTGCAGGCCCCGAAAACATGCGCCTCCCGGCGGGAGAACAAATTAGCCGTGAGTTACGACCCGCCACCATATTGCCACCCTTCATGTATCGGTATACTAATATACAACTGTGTCGATTTACTCGCTAAACGCCGTGTCCGGTACGCCGATCTACCGCCAGATCGTGGATCAGACCTGCCAGCTCGTCGCCAGCGGCCAACTGCCGCCGGGCGGGCTGCTGCCGTCCGTCCGTGCCGTCGCCGCGGAACTCGGGATCAACCCGATGACGGTGTCCAAGGCGTACTCCCTCCTCGAGCGGGACGGCATCGTCGCCCGCCGACGCGGTCTCGGCATGGTCGTGGTCGCGACCACGATCACGCCGGCCGAGGCCATCCGCCCGCAAGCGCTGGCCCTCGTCGAGGCGGCGCGCCGGCTTCGGCTAAGCCGCGGGGATGTCGCCGACGCGATCGATCTTGCCTGGAATGCCAATGGGGAGAACACGTGAGCGAACCGCTGTCCCTGGGTTTCGTTTTGCCGGCGATCCCCAGACTGCGGCGAGGTTCCGACGAGCCGACCCTGTAGCGCGTCAATCAGGGTGAGACGTCGTGTTGCCTCATCCAAGAATGCTCCCGAGTGTGGACGGCGTTGCCTCATCCAAATGCTCCCCACGGGATCCTAGCCCAACTGCCTCACCGATGCCGTACGGGAGTTGTCGGGAACGGAAGCCAGAATCTCGCGGATGCGAGATTCGATCGAGTGGTCTTGCCAAATGGACATATGGAACTCCGCAAGCGGAAAGCCGATCAGCGGCGGACGGGTCGAGGAGCAGGCCCTAGACCGGGTTTCCCTGTGGTTCGACACAGAAGACGCCGGGCCCGATCGGTGTCAGGTCGAAACGCGGCGGTCGCCCCTTGGGCCAGGGCGCCAGCCCGAGGTCGAAGAACCAGCAGCCGATGCCGCGGGCGACCAACTCCCGGCACGTCCCGTTCCAGAACGAGTCCTTGGCGCAGTTGACCTCGACGTCGACGAAGCCGGACTCGGCGACCAGCCGCAGCGCGACGGTGCGCCAGTCCCTCCGGAAGAACCGGTCCCGGTCGGCAACGGACACCTTGAGCCCGTACCCAGCGCCGCTGGGATGCCATTGCCCGTTGTTCCAAGCGGTAGCCGGAAACTTGGTGTCGGTCATCAGGGCGGTCTTCTTCGAACTCTCATAAGCGTGGAACCGTATCGTTCGCAATGGGCCAATGGCAAGGGGGCCTTGGGGCGCGTTTGAGAATGCTGCGCATTCTCTACGGGATACGCTTGGCTCGAACGGGCGGCGGCTCAGAAACGCAAGCCTAGGGCGAGGGTGGGGACTGCCCGGCGCTTCACGCGGAGTTGGTTCGGCAAGGCCTGTTTGTGCGCGTCGTCGTAGCGGAACTCTTCGAATCGAGCGCCTAGCGCGATGGTGGCGTGTCTGCCGAGGCGTCGGCTGACGCGGGGCTCGACAAGGTAGTGGCTGCCGGTACCCTCGAACCCGGGTGCGGCGCCGAGCACCGCCCCGATGTGCCAACCGTTGCCGAAGTCCTTGCCGATGCCGGCCGCAAGCCCGACGGTGTTGACGTGATACGCGCGGTGGGCCTGGTGGTCATCCCCAACCATCGCGAACTCGAACGCGGTCCAACCGACACGGGCACCCAGTTCGGCCGAAACGCCGCCGCCCAGTTCGAGGACCCCGGCAAGCCCAAGGGACAGCCCATCGAAGGACGCCCGAGACCGAACCGAGTCGCCCGCCGGAAACGTTCCTGCGCGGATCGTAAGCCCAGTGGCGAGCCGGGTTGCGGACGCATCGCCGATGGCGACGTAGCGGACGCGGAGTCGCACGTGGAACGGATACCCGAAGACGGACGGCCCCTCGGCTTGGTCCTTGCCGTGAAAGGTCACGCTGCCGGCTAGCCATCGGTAGCTCCCGTCGCCGAGATCGATCTCGGCAAAAGTGGGTCGCTCGAGGCTCGCGCTGCCCGGCATGCCGCCGGCGGGAGTCTGCAAGTATCCCTCGTGGCGCAGGACGCCGGTGCCGGCTTCAAGCGTGTAGCCGGCACCGTCCGCCGGGAACGCGATCCACAGCGCGGCCAACCCGGCCCACCCCGATATCTGGCAATGTCGTTTCATTCCGCCGATCATAGCCACTGCAAGGGAGGATTCGCCATCATGTCCATACAGCTACGCCAGATCTGCCTCGTCGCCCGGGATCTCGACGCCACCATCGACGATCTCGAACAGGTGTTCGGCATCCATCGCTGCTACGTCGACCCGGGCGTCGGCCATTTCGGCCTGGTGAATACGCTGCTGCCCATCGGCCGGAACTTCCTGGAGGTGGTTGTCCCCGTCGAGGAGAACGCCGCCGCAGGGCGCTACCTCGACCGTCGCCAGGGCGATGGCGGCTACATGGTGATCTGCCAGGCGGACTCCAAGGACAACCAGCAGGCGGTCCGCCAGCGAGCGCTTGACAACGGCGTCCGCATCGCCTGGGAAGTGGACCGGGAGAACTGGAATATCTGCCAGATCCATCCAGGCGACATGAAGGCGGCGTTCTTTGAAATCGACTGGGACGGAAGCCCTCAGCCGGGGGCCACGAGGGGGAGCCCCTCGAAGAAAGAGTACGATTTCAACGGCAACTGGGAACCCGCCGGGGGGATGCAGTGGGAGGACAAGGTGGACCAGTCCGTCACCGTCGACTACGCCGCGGTCGAGCTGCAAGGTCCGGACCCCGTCGGTTTGGCGGAACTCTGGGGCAAAGTGGCGGGTCTTCCCGTGAGCCGCGACGGCGCGAGTCTGCACATGGCGCTCCACAACGTGGACATCCGGTTTGTCGAGGCCACCGACGGGCGCGGCTACGGGCTCGGGGGACTGGACCTCAGGGTGGCCGACCGAGGCCGCATCCTTGCCGCAGCCCGGGAGCGTGGTGCCTATGTTTCCGACGACGAGGTCAGCGTCTGCGGCGTTCGGTTTCGGTTGATTGACGGGTAGGCACCCCAAGGCGGTGTGGAGAATGGTCTTGGCGCGCGGCGCGCTGGCACGAGACGCGCGATAGGGCAGGAATCGAGACGGGACGTCGCGACCCGTTTCATCCGAGTTGGAAGGGTCGCCGCTCGCTGATGGCCAACTGCGGGTTACGTCACCATCTTGTTTGATGACGGATCGGACGTTCGTGCGGCCGCCACACGATGGGCATTAGGGAGAGCCGCCTGGTGGCCCAGTGCTGGTAGAGAGCCCTTTAGGAGTCCTGCGCAAAATTCGCGACTAAAGCCTCCCCTTGAGCCCCTCGATCAACTTCTCCCGAGCATCCGCATCGACCTCAACGAAACAAACCGGGTTGTTTGCGCCCGTGTTCGACAGCAGCACGTCGAAGTCGATCTCTGCCAACATGTCCAGGGTCTGGAGCATGGTCTTGCGGTTCTTCTTGCTGACCGGGCACATCCAGTCCGAGCCGTCGTGGTAGATGGTGTCGCCCGCGAACAGGCACGAGCGCTTCCCTAAGCGGACCAGATAGGACACCGCGCCGCGGCGATGGCCCGGTATCGGGATCGCCAGGACTCCGCGAGCGAGTTCTTGTCTCTCGTAGGGAAAGGTCACCACGTTGTTGACCTTGCGCCGCACGTCGGTCCCCTCCACCTCGCTGCACATCGTCGCCACGCCGAACCGCTCGTCCACATCGTCGTTGTAGCGGGCGGCGAAGTGCATGTCGCCGAGCAGGTGCAAGGCGATGCCTCCCAGGGCGTCGATGTCGTCGAAGCTCCCTTCGATGCTGCTATGGCCGCCGAGGCAGGAGAACAGCAGATTGCCCTCCGGGCGCTTGACGAAGAGGCTCGAGTACTTCGATGGCGTCACCTTGGTCGGCAGGATGCGGTAGACGTTGTCGAATAGAAGCTGCACGTCGCTCTTCCGCGCGGCCTATTCGCTCAGCCGCTCGATCTGCGCACCGAGCTGTCCCAGACGGATTTCCAGGCGTTCGTAGCCGCGGTCGATCTGGCTGACGTTGTGGATGGTGCTCGTGCCCTCGGCGCAGAGCGCGGCGATGACCAGCGCCATGCCGGCGCGGATGTCCGGCGATACCAGGCGCTCGCCGTGCAGGCGGGTCGGTCCCATCACCAGCGCCCGGTGGGGATCGCACAGCACGATGCCGGCGCCCATGTCGATCAGGCGATCGACGAAGACCAGGCGGCGGTCGAACATCTTCTGGTGGATGAGCACGGTGCCGTGGCTTTGGGTGGCGACGACGAGCGCGATGCTGATGAGGTCCGGCGCAAAGCCCGGCCAGGGCATGTCGTCGATCTTGGGGACCGCGCCGTCGAAGTCCGGCATGATGGTGAGGTCCTGATCTGCCGGTACCACGATGTCGTCGCCGTCGTCCTTCCAGGCGATGCCCAGTCGCCCGTACATGATGCGCGTCATGCGGTGGTCCTTGGGATTGGCGCCGATCAGGCGAATGCCGGACCCGGTGGCTGCGGCGAGGCCGATCAGCGACCCGACTTCCATGTAGTCCGGCCCGATGTCGAAGCTGGTGCCGTGCAGCGCTTGGACGCCTTCGATGGTGAGGTCGTGGGTGCCGATGCCGGCGATGTTGGCGCCCATCGCGTTCAGGCAGTGGCAGACGTCCTGTACGTGCGGCTCCATGGCGGCATTGGAGATGCGGGTGACGCCGTCGGCGAGAACGGCGCCGAAGACGGCCTGTTCGGTGCCGGTGACGCTCATCTCGTCGAGGAACAGGTCGCAACCGGTCAGCCGCCGGGCGCGCAACGCGAAGTGGTCGGGCGCCACAGTGATCTCGGCCCCGAGCGCCTGCAACGCCTGCAGGTGGGTGTCCAGCCGGCGCCTGCCGATGCGGTCGCCGCCGGGGCGGGAGACCTTGGCGTGGCCGAAGCGCGCCAGCAGCGGGCCGGCGAGCAGGGGGGCGGTACGGATACGGCTGCTGAAACCCGCGTCCGGTTCCTCGTCGCGGATGCCGGCGGCGTTCAGGTGGCAGGTGTTGTGTTCGAACCGCGTATCGATGCCGATGCTTTCGAGCAGTACGAGCTTGGTACGCACGTCGCCGATGTCCGGCGTGTTGCCGATCGTCAGCGTTTCGTCGGTCAGCAGCGAGGCGGCGAGAAGCGGCAGCGCGGAGTTCTTGTTGCCCATCGGCACGATGTCGCCGGCAAGCGGATGGCCGCCCTCGATTCGGAAGTAGTCCATGGCCGTCGTCCGCGCAGCGTGGGGCGGTCCGGGAATCAGGTGTCGAACACGATGACGCTGCGGGCCACTTCGCCTTTGTTGAGCGCCAGCAGGGCGTCGGTGACGTCGGCGAGGCCGACGCGGTTGGAGATCATGTCGTCGAGATGCAGCCGGTCCTGCAGATAGAACTCCACGAACCGGGGCATGTCCACCCGGAAGCGGTTGGAACCCATCGCCGAGCCTTGGATCTTTTTCTCGAAGAGGAAGTCGGGGCCGTGCAGGGACACCATCTCGCCCGGCGGAATCATGCCGATCACCGTCGCCGTGCCGCCGGCGCGGAGCATTTGGAACGCCTGTTCGGCGGTGACTTTGAGCCCGATCGCCTCGAACGAGTAGTGGACCCCGCCGCCGGTGAGGGTCCGTACTTGGCCGATGGGGTCGCCGTCGCTCGGGTTGACGGTGTCGGTGGCGCCGAACTTGCGCGCCAGTTCGAGCTTCGAGGGGACCGTGTCCACCGCGATGATGCGGGAAGCGCCGGCGATGGCGGCACCGTTGATGCAGGACAGGCCGACGCCGCCGCAACCGATCACGGCCACGGTTGCGCCGGGCTCGACATCGGCGGTGTGGATCACGGCACCGACGCCGGTGGTGACACCGCAGCCGATCAAGGCGGCGCGGTCGAGGGGCATGTCGTCGCGGATCTTCACCACCGCGTGTTCGTGCACCAGCATCTGCTCGGCGAAGGAACCGAGGTTGGCGAACTGGGTCAGCGAAACGCCTGCCTTGGACAGCCGCGGCGCGTCCGCCGGGCCGCGGCGTACCTCGGGCTCCTGGCAAAGCGACATGTGCCCGGTCAGGCAGTATTCGCAGTGGCCGCAGAACACGGACAGGCAGGTGATCACGTGGTCGCCGGGCTTGACGTAGCGTACGGCGTCCCCCACTTCCTCCACGATGCCGGCGGACTCGTGCCCGAGAACGCAGGGCACCGCACCCGGATAGGTGCCGTCGAAGAAGTGCATGTCGGAGTGGCAAACGCCGGTCGCCGCGGTGCGGATCAGCACTTCCCGGGATGCCGGCTTGTCGATCTGGACTTCCTCGACTTCCATGGGGGTGTTAACGGCGCGGAAGACGGCTGCTTTCATGAGGATTCTCGGATGAGTTGACGGCGGTCAGTGTGCCAAGGGGCGGGGTACGCCTTCAAGCGGTAACGACACGCCGATTGGCGCGTGTCTAACGCCCGAAGGTCCCCTCGGCCAGGGCGACCGCCGCGCCGAGGGCGGCGATCGCGCCGGTAGGGTCGGCGCTGCCCCGGCCGGCGATGTCGAAAGCGGTGCCGTGGTCCACGGAGGTGCGGATCAGCGGGATGCCCAGCGTCGCGGTGACGCTCTCGTGGAAGTTGTGCACCTTGATGGCGATGTGGCCCTGGTCGTGGTACATCGCCAGCACAACGTCGAACTCGCCGTTGATGGTGCGGTTGAAGACGGAGTCCGCAGGCAGCGGGCCCCGGGCGTCGATCTCGAGTTCCCGCGCGGCCGCCACGGCGGGGGCGATCTCGTCGATCTCCTCCCGGCCCAGAATGCCGCCTTCGCCACCGTGGGGATTCAGAGCGGCCACGGCGATCCGGGGGGCGGCCATGCCCCACGCGGCTAACGACGTGTGGCACAGGCGCAGCTTGTCGAGCACGTTGGCGCAGGTCACGAAACGGCCAGCCTCGATGAGCGACTTGTGGGTCGAGAGATGCACGACGCGCAAACCCGGCGTGACCAGCATCGTCGCCGTGGTCTTGGCGCCGGTGAGCCGGGCGAGGATCTCCTGGTGGCCGATGTCGTCGACGTAGCCTGCCGCGTGTATGGCTTCCTTGTGCAACGGGCAAGTCATCATCGCCGCGATTTCGCCGGCCAGGGCGTCCCGGACGCAGCGTTCCACCGCGCTCACGCCCGCCTCGCCGCAGGCCGCGGACACGACGCCCACCCGGAAGTCGTCCGCCCTGGGCACGTCCACGTCCACTAGTTCGCAATCGGTCGGGATGGGCAGGCCGGCTTGCGCCGCGCCCAGTTGCAACGCCCAGGCTGGCCCGTAGAGAACGAATTCGGCGCTCGGGCAATCGCGGGCGTTGAGCGCTTTGACCGCCACCTCCGGGCCGATGCCGGCCGGGTCGCCCAGGGTGACGCCGATGCGCGTCACAGGAGTTCCGTGGCCACGACCGTCAGGCCGAAGCCTTCCAATCCAACGAAGTCGACCTCCCTGCCGGCCAGGATGCGCAGCTTCGAGACGCCGAGGTCGCGCAGGATCTGGGCGCCGATGCCGATCTCGAGCCATTCCAGGTTGCGTGCTCCGGCGCGGCTCGCTTCGAGGCCGTCCAGGCTGTCGAGCGGCACGCCCGCAAATCCGCTGCGCAGATAGATGAAGATGCCGCCGCCAAGCTCGCCGAGACGGTAGAGCGACGCCTCGAAAAGGCTCTTCTCGTGCTGGCTCTGGGAACCGAACAGGTCTTCGATCAGCTTCTCCCGGTGTATGCGCACCATCACGTCGTCGTCCTTGTTCCGATCGCCGAACACCAGCGCCAGATGTTCCGCGTCCTCGAAACGCGTCCGGTAGGCATAGCCGCGGGCGCGCCCCACGGCGGTCTCGACCTCGAACTCGCGAGTGCGGATGACCAGTTGCTCGCGGCGCTGCCGGTAGGCGATGAGATCGGCGATGGAGATGATCCTGAGACCGTGCTCGGCGGCGAATTCGCACAGTTCCGAGAGGCGTTTGGGATTGCCGTCGTCGTTGACGATTTCCGCCAGCACGCCGACCGGGGGTAGGCCTGCGGCTTGGGCCAGGTCGACCGCCGCCTCGGTATGGCCGGAACGGACCAGCACGCCGCCCTGCCGCGAGATCAGGGGCAGGACGTGTCCGGGGCGCACGAAGTCGTCGGCCGCCGTGTTGTTGCTTGCCAGCGCCTGCACCGTGTTGGCGCGCTCGTCGGCGGAGATGCCGGTCGTCAAGCCGACCTTGTAGTCCACGGTGACGGTATACGCCGTCGTCAGCGGCGCCTCGTTGCGCGCCACCATCGGGTCCAGGTGCAGTCGTTTGGCATGGTCCACGGTGATCGGGGCGCACAGGAAGCCGCTGGTGTAGCGGATCATGAAGCCGATCTTGTCCGACGACGCCTTCGCCGCGGCCATGATGAGGTCGCCTTCGTTCTCGCGGTCGTCGTCGTCCACCACCACGACCAATTCGCCCGCTGCGATGGCCGCGATGGCGTCTGCGACCGAGTCGAAATCCACAGTCACCTTGCGATGGCCCTTGGGGTAGGGGATCGGACTCGACGCGCCGGTTTCAACGTATCGCAGCCGGCTCGGACGGCCCGGGGACCGATGCCTGCGCGCCTTCTTCTGCGCCTACCGGAGCTGTCTGCTGCTGCGTCGCGTGGGCGACGCCCGGGGCGATGGCGCTGAAGGCTCCCGGTCCGGTGAGGAGGGCGAAGCCCAAGCCGGCCATGGTCATCAAGACGTTGAATCTCCCCATGACCGACTCGATCTTGACATCGAGAGCTTCGAATCTGGCATCAGTTTCCTTTGAACCTCGCGTGGATGTCGCGCAGCGTCCGGTGAATGGGGCGGCAACTGCGCGTCCAGGTCGTTCTCGGCGAGGACGCGCTCGGCGAGCTCGTCCCCAAGGCGCGGGCCTTGCCCTCGGCGTGCGGTGCCTCGAACCCCGCGTCCTTGAGGCGTCTGCGAATCCCAACGTGTCGATCACCGTCGCGTGTACTACTGCTGTTCGTCGGATGAAATTGTAACAGTCCGCTTGTGCCCTGTAGCAGCCGAAGACGCTGGCGGCCAGCGGCCAAGTAGTAGCCGGCGCTCTCGAACACCAGCGAACCTCTCGACGCGTGCACCTGCAACGCCATGCAAGTGCCGCCAACCCAGACACTCCTCGAACCCGGTTGGTCCGCCCGGGCGTTCGATGGACCGAATTGCCTGCGGCCGTCCCCGGACGCGGCGGTAGATGCGCGTCCAGGCGGTGCTTCCCGGGCCGACCGCCATCACGATCACCGCTGCTGGACCGGGGATTTTGGGCGCGAGTACAATCCCCTTGCACGCGCCCGTAGCTCAACTGGATAGAGTACCAGGCTTCGAACCTGGGGGTTCGGGGTTCGAGTCCCCGCGGGCGCGCCACAATACTTGCTTAACTATTTGATTAAATAGTTCATTGTCGGAATCGTCGCATGGCGGCATGAGCCGCATGGCGATTCGCCGGAGTTGTTGCGTTGGGCGTGCGAGCGCGCAGGGTACGGCGTGGACGACCTAGCGGGTCGAATGCCCGGGTTTCCGGCATGGGAGCGCGGCGAGAAGCAACCGACGGTGAAACAGCTCG
>JAKZRQ010000333.1:0-4492 GCA_047518105.1 Pseudomonadales bacterium
ATGTGCGCGCACGGGGGCAAAAGACCCGCGAGGGCACGGCCAGCGCAGTCTGCAACCGGCATGATCGTTGGCATCGCGGTCAACTTCTTGAAACCATGAGCTCTTTTGACGCCGAGAAGCGGCCTGGTGAGAAATGCGGGCGAGCGACCGACTCGGCCTGCCTTGTCGTGCATGCACGACATCAAGTATCGCTGGACGCCTGGCAGCTAGGTGCCCTAGCCCGCATTTCTCACCAGGGGCCGTGATGATCGCGGAGGATTTTGGCCCCGTGTACACACGGGCACGTGCGCGTGCTCGCGACCGAGAGCATACGGGGCCTACGGTTGAGGGAGCACGTGCGCGCACGGCCCGTGTGTGCACGGGGCCAAAAGACCCGCGAGGGCGCGGCCAGCGCAGTTCGCCATCGGCACGATCATCGACATCGCGGTCAAACTAGTGAAACCCATGAGCTCTTTTGACGCCGACAAGCGGCCTGGTGAGAAATGCGGGCTAGGGCACCTAGCTGCCAGGCGTCCAGCGATACTTGATGTCGTGCATGCACGACAAGGCAGGCCGGGTCGGTCGCTCGCCCCGCCGATCGGAGGCATGGCGCCCAGACGCCGCCGGCAGGCCGGGTCGGACCGTTGCTAGGAGTCCGGCCGTAGCCCTGCTCGGCCGACGTAGTCGACCGCACTGAGGCGGTCCTTGACGCCGAGCTTCGCGAAGATCTTGGCGACGTGATAGCGCACGCCCGGCACGGAGAGCCCGAGCACCCTCGCGATCTCCTTGTCCTGCATCGTGGCGAGGTGCTCGAGGATCTGCAGTTCCCGCGGGGTGAGTCGAACGGCCTGGGGAGGCGCGCCGCCGACCCCGCGCAATACGTCGAACAACTGCTCGGCGGGCGCCCGGACCCGCGGGTCGGCACCATTCCCGAGGAGGCCCTCAAGCAGCGGGACGAAGGCCGCGCGCTCGCGCGCCGCTCCCGCGGCGTAGTCCGTCTCGGCGTAGAGGCGCAGAAACTCAACCAGCCGGGCCTCCGACCGCGCGGGTTGGCCGGCGGCGTGTTCGAGGGCGACCGAAAGCGCGAGGCCGCGCATCCATGTCCGGCGCAGGCCGCGTTGCCCGACGACGGCAAAGAGCGAATCGGCGAAGCGCCGTCCCGCATCGAACCGCCCGGCGGCGAGGAGAAGCTTGAGGCGCGCGCAAGAAATGGATTCCAGCTCGCGCCAGCTTTGTCCGTCCAGGTCGAGGCATCCCGCGTCATCGTCGGGCAGACCGGCCGCCCGCCAAGCGCTCTCCGCCGCGCCGCTGCGGCCGGCAGCCGAGAGCAGTTGAACGCGCAAGCCCCCGAGATACCGGACCAGCGCGGGCAACCCCGTCTCGCGCGCGTACTCGTAAACCTCGTCGACGGCCTCGATGGCCGCGTCCACGCCGTTGCGGAGCAGGTTCAACTCCGCGGACATTGCGCTGGCGGCGGCGAACGACGCCAGCGGGGTGCCGCCGGCGAACAGCGCTTTCGGGATTCCGAGCGGCGCGCGTTCCAGACGCGCCAGTTGATGCGTTTCCAGGTCGAGTTCCCGCATCATGACCTCGACGAACACCACCTGCCCGGGGTCTCGGAGCAAGCGGGTCCGCGCAATCCGATAGGCGCTGGCATAGCAGCCGGCGGCATCCTTGCTCCGGCCCCGGGCCATGGCGGCCTGGCCCCGGTACAGGTCCACGTGCATTCGAATGTACCGACTCCCGCTCAATCGGCGTTCGGCGCGATTCGACCAGTGCAGGGCGGTGTCGAACTCCGCCTTCAGATTGTGGGCCATGCACAGACCGAGTTCGAAGGACCCGCGCATCGCCGTGTCGGTGTCGGGCGCATCGGCGAAGGACAGGTAGTCGCCGAGCGTCGCCGTCATGCGTTCGGAACTGAACGACTCGCACCCGTACAGGCACAGCATTCCTCGAACGAGGCACTCGTCGACGTCGAAATCGAGCGTGTCGCGGGAATCCGCCTTCGGTCGGGCTGCGATGGCAGCGCCGTATGTGCGCCTGGCCTCGGCGAGGCGACCTGTGGTCATCTCGACGACGCAGCGCGCGAGCGCGAGACGTGGATGCGTAGCGGTAATGTCGGGTGTCAGCAACTGGTATGCGGACTGCAGGCGTCCGATGCCCTCGGTCAGCCACAGGCGCATTGCGCCAGCATCCTCGAGAATTCCAGCCGTCAGTTCGGTCGCTTCGGCCTTGGCGGCGTGGCGCATGGCCGTCACCGTCTCCCCGCGCCGGGCGAGTGCTTCGGCGATCTTGCGCTGCAGCGACCGGAACCGCCCGGGAGTCTCCTGCAGACGTCGTTTGCCGCAATGTTCCCGGATCAGCGGGTGCAGCCGCCAAGTGTCGGCACCGTCCACGCGAACCGATTCGAGAAGTCCGGCAAGGGCGGGCATGGCTTCAACGCGCCGGATCAAGTCGTGTCCCTCGA
The DNA here is from genome assembly GCA_047518105.1 of Pseudomonadales bacterium. Lineage (GTDB taxonomy): Bacteria > Pseudomonadota > Gammaproteobacteria > Pseudomonadales > Azotimanducaceae > VXYL01. The sequence continues at coordinate 2,447 of JAKZRQ010000333.1, forward strand.
GCACCTCGTCGAGCAGACCGCCGTCGATTCGTCCGAACAGCCCGACGTCCAGTAGCAATTGCCGGTCTTCGGCGCCCAGTCCGCGCCATAGCCGCGATTCGATCCAGTTGCCGGCGACGTCGCGGTCGTTGACCAGTCCGACGGTTGTCGCCGACGAGCGTTCGTTGTGGACGATACGAAGCGCAATGGGCCATCCGCCGGACTCCCGCGCCAGTGCGTCGAGTTCGCGCCTGGACAGCCGGGCGCCCAGGAAGCCGCCGATCTCGGCGGCGGAAAACCGAAGCTGGCTCGCGTCGAACAGCGCGGTGTTGCCCGCCAGCACCGACGAGCCGATGTCGAGCGCCACGGGAAGTTCCCGGCAGGCGATGGCGAAGCACAGATTCGGTGGACCCCATTGCAGCAGCGTGCTCACGAGCGCCAGCGACTCCGGATCGGCGATGCGCTCCAGTTCGTCGAGCGCCAGAACGCATGGCCCGCCGTGCATGGCGATCGCCCGGAGGAGATTCTCGATCCGGTTGCCGATCGGACCGCCGCCGGAATCCGGGGCGCCGCCAAGCACGCTCAGGCCCGCCTCCTGAAAGGCCAATACCAGGTAGGCTTCGAGGATCTGCGGCACGTCCTGCACGTCCAGGGTCAGCCACGCGGCCAGTGCCCCCGTTTCCCTTGCCCTGCGGCAACATTCCGAGAGCAGCGTGGTCTTGCCGAATCCTCCCGGGGCCTTCAGGACGGTGCCCCGGCGGTCCGTGGGGCGGATCCGCTCCATCAGCGCCGACCGGTTGAAGTAGCCGGCCACCCGTTGCGGAACCGCGACCTTTTCGCGCATCAACCAGGGCGGCGCCGCGGTCGCGGATTCGTGGCCACGCTCGTCGGGCAGGTTCCGCCGGACCTCGCCCGGCGCGGACGGGTCCGTCCGGTTCGGTTGCGTGCTTCGATCTCTCGCCATGCCACGACCCCCTTGCTTGACTTGCTGTTCCCCGGCTCGTCATTGGCCGCATCAGCGCAGGCCTGCTCCGCCACATCGGCGACGAAGAACACGCCCGACGCTCGGCATCTTAGCAACAGGCAACTCGCTCGCCTATTGGTCGGCACGACGTCTTCGGAACGGCCGGGACGCCAACCAGGCCGTGACCGCGAGACTATTCGTCAATCGCGGACATTGAACTGTCAGTCTGCTCGCGGCGATTTCGTGGTGAATGCACTGGCCTCCGCCATGGCTTCGCCTGGGCCCGGATCGGCGTGGGATCGACGATCCGGGGCGTTTGGTGGTAGTTCGTTGTGGTCGTAGTGATTGAGAACGTCCGCTACTGCCGATTTCCATTACCTATCCATTACCTATCCATTGACTATTGGCAATTACGAGCGGCAGAGCGGCGTCCTGGACCATCGATGTGATTTCGCCGAAGGCGCCACCGAATCCGGCAGCGGGTGATCGCTCCGAACAGCGTTCGATCCGAAGTCGCGATCATGGTGCTGGCGGCGCTTGCCGCGTGGCCCCGCCGGACGCGAGCGCGTGCTCCAGCCGAGCCGTCGGTACAGGACGTCGGACTTCGCGGTACTGGCGGATGGCCGCTGGCCGGCGGTGACCGGGCGTGGATGGCGGGCCGTTCGCCGCTGTTGGAACTGGCCGAGCCGGCGGGCCGAGCCGTGCGTCTGGCGTACGCGCTCCCGGCGCTCGCAACGGACGCCCCGCGTGGCGCGCTTGGCGGCGTCCTTCGCTACTCCCGGCGCTGCGGCCTGGCGCGTTGCGCCGCCCGCTGCGGCGTGCCAGGAGCCGCTCGCGGTAGCGGTGGACCATCGCGGTGGTCTTCCAACGCCCCGCCTGGAGGATCGCCCCAGCTCGATCCCCGAGGCGATCATGTCCTGCGCCGCGCCGACTCGGGCGCTGTGGTCCGAGAGCCCGTCGACCACTTCGTCGGGCAGGCCCGCACGGCGCTGCTCAAGACTGCGATGGCGTATGTTCTGGCTCAGACACATTTGGCACGGAATCGGCGTTGCCGATTTGAGCGACGCCGGGGCTGGCGAATGCCGCCCCGGCGCCGGATCGGG
>JAKZRQ010000334.1:0-4699 GCA_047518105.1 Pseudomonadales bacterium
CTAGCCCGCATTTCTCACCAGGGGCCGTGATGATCGCGGAGGATTTTGGCCCCGTGTACACACGGGCACGTTCGCGTGCTCGCGACCGAGAGCATAGCGGGGCCTACGGTTGAGGGAGCATGTGCGCGCACGGCCCGTGTGTACACGGGGCCAAAAGACCCGCGAGGGCACGGCCAGCGCAGTCTGCAACCGGCACACCGGCACGATCATTGGCATCGCGGTCAACTTCTTGAAACCATGAGCTCTTTTGACGCCGAGAAGCGGCCTGGTGAGAAATGCGGGCTAGCCCAACCCTTAGCCGATACCGACAGAATAGCCGTCCATTCGGCCCACCTGCTTGCTGGAGCCGCGTCAACGGCTGAAGCGAGGGTACGGACGGTACGAGCCGGCTCCACCGGGAGCGCTTGCTGGACAAGCTGTCGGAGCTGCCGGATGGGTGAGGGCTGACCCGTTCGGACAATTGTCTGGTCATGGAGAAGTCGACGGCGTGGCGGGATTGACAGACGTGTAGCCTGGTGGCTACATTTGGGCATGCTCGAAGTCCGCAGGACGAAGGGTCTATGCCCGGTGGTTGGACGCCTTGCGCGATGTCCGCGCCCGCGCCCGCGTGCTGGTCCGGGTCGAGCGACTGGCGGCCGGCAATCCGGGTGACGTCAGGCCGGTGGGCGAAGGCGTCTGGGAACTGCGGATCGACCACGGACCGGGCTACCGGGTGTACTTCAAGAGGCAGGGCCGCACGGTCGTCGTGCTGCTGGCGGGCGGCGACAAGCGGACCCAGAGCGTCGACATCGAGACGGCCCTGCGCCTCGCGCGAAACCTGTAGGTGGACACCATGAACAAGACCGTTACATCGCTCTACGACGTTGCCGAGCACCTGCGCACCCGTGAGGACATGGCGGCGTACCTGGAGGCGTCCATCGAGGAGGCGGACGGCGACGCCGCGTTCGTGGCCAAGGCGCTGGGCGACATCGCCCGCGCGCGGGGCATGGCGCAGGTGGCGAGCGACAGCGGCCTGTCCCGCGAAAGCCTCTACAAGGCGCTCTCGGGAGAGCGCGTTCCGACCTTCGAAACCGTTCTCAGGGTGGTCGGCGCGCTGGGCCTGAAGTTGCGGGCCGAGGCGTCGCCCGCCGTCCAGCGGCAATCAGGGCAGGAGGTTCGTCCTTCTGATTGACGCCTGCCGGGCGGCCTCGTCCTCCGGACCGAACGTCAGCCACACTCACTCGGAGCAGCCCCTTGCGCTACAACCCAGCATTCCCAAGGACCCACTACGACCGCCTGGCGGACAACGAGTGGACACGCTTGACGCGCAACCGCCGCGGCGAGCTCAACTTCCTGGTGCATATGGACGTGCTGCAACGGCACATCACGGCCGACATGGATGTGCTTGAGGTCGGCGCCGGTGCCGGCATCTACACCAAGGAACTGGTGCACATGGTGCGACGGCTCGTTGTCTCGGACCTCTCAGAGGTGCAACTCGCTGTGAACCAGGACCATATGCGCGATCTCGGTGTTCTGGACCTCGTGGCTGAATACCAGATCCTGGACCTGGTGGACTTAAGCGCGCTCGCGGCGGGGTCATTCGACGCCGCGGTCTGTGTGGGCGGGCCGTTGAGTTACCTGCTCGACAAGGAATCCGTCGGTTTACAGCAGATTCTCCGCGTGGTCAGGCCCGGCGGAATCGTGGTGCTGGGCGTGATGTCGCTGATCAATACCCTGGTGCTGTTCATGGGTGTCGTTCGGGCGGAGAAGGAAGAGATCGGTATCGACAACATGCGTTGGTTTGCTCGAGACCGGGTTCCAGGATCGCGAGCATCACCCTGCGACCGAGCACTATTGTCACATGATGACGAGCGCGGATGTAGACGCCCTCTTGGCTGCGGAGGAAGTCGAAGTCGTAGAGAAGCGTGCGGCGGGCGTGTTGGGAATCGCCGGAGAAGACGCGCTCAACGCGGTCCGGGAGGACGACGAGCTATGGGCGCTCATTGTCGAGAGGGAACTCGCTTGGTCGAAGCTGCCGGGCACGTTGGACCTTGGAGACAACATCGTTTACGTGATCCGCAAACGTTGAGCTCACCTCATTGGCCAAACTCACTCCTGATCGGCGAACACCGTATAGGGAATCATGGACGATCCGTGCACTTGCCTTTCTCCCCGACCATGCCGACGGCAGGTTGGCGAGCTTTATCGAGAGCACGATTCGATTCCCGCAGGGGCGCAGTCGGCGTGGGATTGTGACGACGACGTCAGCACGAATCCGCTGTTGAAGGACGAACTGGACGAAGGGCCAGCGGAGTTCGTCGCGTTCGGCCCCCCGCCCGTGTGGAGCCGCTCCCACTCGTATCACGCCTGCGGCGAATACCGGCGCCGGTCGCCTTGGTCGCCAGTGTGCCTGGTGACCAGGAGGAATGATCGCATCATCGCGCCCAATACTGCCCGCCGCCTTGATGGTGCCTTACAACCGCGCGCCTGGGTTTCCTAGCAAATATGCTAATATCGCATCATTATGCGAACATAATGCTCATTTAGCATCAAAACTGGGAGATGAACCGATGGCAACGCCGCAGCGCGTCACACCCCAATCGTGGCACATCGAGGTGCGGAAGACCCGCGAGTCCCAGCGCATGTCGCAACGCGAAATGGAACGGCGAACGGGCATCCACCAGACCCAGCTTTCCCGGATCGAGAACGGGTTGGTCGACCCGAGGGTGTCCGACGCCATCCGGATGGCGAGGGCGGTGGGACTTGAGTTCGCGCTCGTTCCCCGGCGGGCGCTTCCCATCCTCTACGGACTGTTGAGAGAGAACACGGGGGACGGCCCGCGACCCTCGGCGGTCGAGTTGCTGGTTGGTCAAGGAGACGACGCATGAGCGACGTGCTGGTAGTACGTCTGCACGGACGGGACGTGGGTGAAATCGTCCGGTTCGACAACGGCCGGACCCAGTTCGAGTTCTACCCCCAGTACACGGCCCAGAGGGACCGTCCCACTTTGAGCCAGTCGTTCTTGGACGATCACGGCAACGTCATAGGCGGGGGAAGACACACCATCTCGGGTGAGGCCCCTGTCTTCTTCTCGAACCTGCTGCCGGAAGGACGACTCCGAACGTATCTCGCTGCCAAGGCGGGTGTTCGGGAGACCCGCGAGTTCGAGTTGCTCGAACTGCTAGGCCACGACCTGCCCGGAGCCGTCGGCGTGGTCCGGGAAGACCATGTGGACGACCCCCGCCACACACCCACCTCGCCGAAGTACTGGGACGACTCACCCGATGTCCTGCGGTTCTCGCTGGCCGGCGTGCAGCTGAAGTTCTCGGCTATCGAGACTGCGGCGGGTGGCCTGACGATCCCGCCACGGGGTATGGGCGGCGATTGGATCCTCAAGCTGCCATCCGTCCACTACGATGCCGTTCCCGAGAACGAGTATTCGATGATGACGCTGGCCAGGGAGGTCGGCATCGAAGTCCCCGAAACGCGGCTCGTGCCCATGGGCCGGGTTGAAGGTCTGCCTCCCGAAGCGGTCGATGGGCGGATCGCTGACATGAACGCGCTGGCGGTTCGGCGATACGACCGGACGGGAGACGGTCGGATACACGCCGAGGACTTCGCACAGGTGATCGGTTTGCGACCCATCGACAAATACGAACACCACAGCTACGCCAGCATCGCTCTGCTTTTGGCAGCACTCTCAAAACGATCGGGCGGTCAGCGAGTTCTCCAAGCGACTGATGTACGCCGCACTGGTCGGCAACGGCGACTTGCACATGAAGAATTGGTCGCTGATCTACCCGGATGGCAGAACCCCGGAACTATCGCCCGCCTACGATCTTCTATGTACGACGGTCCATATACCCAACGACGACATGGCGCTGCGACTGGGAGCGGTCACACGGTGGAGGGACCTAACCCTCGACGACTTCGCCGCCGTCGCCGAAGCCGCCCACGTCGATCCCGACATCTTCGTGAATACGGCGGTCGAGACGGCCGAGAGGTTCAAGGACACCTGGCCGCAGGCGTCCAAGTCGCTGCCCATCCCCGCCACCGTGACATCCGCCGTCGAAACCCAACTGGCGACCGTCCCCGCGATCAGGGGGTCTCCGCGCCCACGCAGCCGGCGAGGCAGCGGCACGCGACAAGACCCGCGTCCGGCCCCACCGAAGAGCGGGAGGCCCGACTAATCCCCATCCTCCGAAAACCAAGCGCCCCAGCGCGAGCGGGAGGCTGTTGCGGGCGGGGCCGCTAGTGCTAGTCGATGCCCCATGCCTCGGCCTTGGCCGCCGCAGCCTGCGGGATCGGGTCGGTGTTTCGGGTTCGCTGGACCACCCACAGCACGTCCCAAAACGTCGCGGTACCGGGGGATCTGCCGTTCTACCCACGGACATCGGAAACGCGACCAGCTTGTCCGAGCAGATGTCGGCCAAAAGCGCGGAACGAAAAAGTGGGACGAGTGGTGTCCGGCGCCGGCGCCATGCCGGCGCTGAAGTTCCCCTGCCGATCGCGCCAGGGGGGCGGTGGCACGAGGCGGACGACGCCGCGGCCACCTGGACGGGTGCCGCCGCGCGCACTAAGGGTCGGCGCAAAAATAAATAACCATAAGAAAACGTAATAGAGCTATATTGAACTTGGCCTCGCGTTGGTTCAGTTTGGCATCTGGATAGTGTTTTACCTCAAGGTTGATCAGTCGCCAGGACTTGACATACGCTCTTTC
>JAKZRQ010000335.1:0-2664 GCA_047518105.1 Pseudomonadales bacterium
CCACTCTTGCCGTAGCGCTCGTTCGTAGTCGACGCCGTCGGGCTTCCGCCTGCGCCAGATTCCGAACACGTCGCCGGGCTCGGACACCCGCTTTGCCTCGAGGTAGTCCGCAACCGCACGGCGGACTGCCTCGGCGCGCGAAAAGCCCTCGCGCTGACACACGGCGGCAAGCCGCGTCACTTGGTCTTCGGGGAGATCGATGATCGTTCGCATGGTATATGATGACGATGGACGATGACGCTAGTCTAGCGGGACGACTCGCGAATGCAACGGAACCTGCAACTCAGGCATCGCCTCAATGCAATCCTGCAATGATCTCCACTGAGATGGTGTTGTTTCTCGGATAGACCCACCATCGGTTTCCCGGTCTATTCCTGACGGATCAGTGGGGGATTTGTCACGCTGCGCCACCCCTTGGGGGCGGGATGCGCGGTGGCCAGGCGGAGCGCACGAGCCGGTTCCGGTGGATTTGGAGTGGTCAGGGTCTCAGTTCGTCGAGGGCGTGCTGCATGTGCTCGGCGTCGACGGTGCGGCCTTGGCGAGGGCGGCGGCGGACAGTGCGTAGTGCGCGGTGCGGTTGATCTGCCGGGGCAGGCCCCGGGGGTCTGCCATGGGACACCCACCGTCGGGGTCTGCCATGGGTCTGCCATGGGACACCCACCGTCGAACGCCGGCGCTTCTACCATGGGGACACCCACCGTCGAACGCCAGGCGCCTCTGCCATGGGGACACCCACCGCCTAGGGCGGCGCAATGGGACACCCACGACCGAGCGGCGGGAGTTCAAGACCCGATTCCAGCCGCGGTCGACGGTGCCGTAGTTATGTTGCCCACGGTGTGAATTGGACTGCGGCGAATGGCGGAATCGAAATCCGTGTTGGGGACGGGTTCGGCGGGCGGCGTCGGCACGCCCGTGTGCACCCAACTTGTGCAATCGGGGCACAGGGTGACCGGGTTCGACCGCGTGCCAACGCCCGACGTCCAAAATCCCGTCGTCGGGGACATCACCGACCGCGAAGCGGTGCTGCGAGCCGTCCAAGGCAACGACGCCGTCATCCATCTCGCAGCGACACCGGATGAAGCGGACTTCCTCGGCGAGTTGATGGAGCCCAACGTACGGGGCCTCTACCATGTCTGCGATGCCGCCCGCCGGGCCGGCGTCTCGAGGCTCGTCCTGGCAAGCTCCGTTCAGGTCGTCATGGGCCACTTTGCCGAGCGCCTGAACCGGACGATCCGGTTGGACGACGGTCCTCGGGTCGTCAACCACTATGCGCTGACCAAGCTCTGGGCCGAGGACATCGGCGAAATGTACGCTCGGGTCTACGGCCTTTCGGTCATCGCCGCACGCTTGGGTTGGCTGCCGCGCTCCCGGCCCCACGCCGAGGAACTGCAGGCGAGTCCCGGCGGCACCGATTTCTACCTCAGCCATCCCGACGCTGGACGGTTCTTCGCCGCCTGCATCGAAGCCCCGTTGCAGGCCGGGAGCTTCGAGATCCTGTTCGCGACCAGCCAACCCGCAAACCGGGAACGCGTTGACTTGAGCCGGACGCGGGAGGTGGTCGGGTACGAACCCCAGGATACCTGGCCGGCCGGGCAACCCTTCATCGGTGCCGGGTACGAAGGAGGTTGACCCACTCGACCGACACCTCGAGGCGGACGTGTTTGCCCGGATGTCGCGGGGCAAGTCCGGACGCGGCCTAGGCAATCAAATGTGCCGAGTCGGCAGCCGAATCGGGCCATCGGATTGAATCCCAGGCGTCGCTCGCCTAGTGTGTCCCCGGCGGCAGCAAGAACGGCGGTGGCGTTCGGGGCGGATTTTGCGTCATGGCATGCACCGAAATGAACGCCGAGGCAATGAACGTATGGGGAGAGGCAATGCCAATTGACGTATCGAAACTGGAGCCGGTTGGCGAATTCGGTTCCAAGGCCTGGTGCGAAGCCTGCGCAGCCGGCGGGGTCCAGCTTCTTGAGGAGGCGAATCTTCCCGCCGACATCGAATGGGGATTCACCGAAGACTATACCCATCCGCCGGAGCGGTTGCTGGAAGGCGACCGTGAGAAAGCGGCTTACTACATCATGGTCTAGGACGGGAAGGTAAGCGGTGGTGACGGCGCACCCGAGGAATGCAAGGCGCTTCCCGGATTCCACGTCGCCATCCGATGGGCGTTGATCTGCAACCAGTCGGCTTCCCTATACGGCCGCGAGGGGCAGCGCCGGCGGACGGCAGACCAACAAGTGATGTACCGGGAAATCGAGGAATATGTCGGTCGGCCCGATCCGCTCGGTCTGGCCGGTCGCGCGAAGGCCGTCTGGCCGCCCGAAGTCGGCGCCGCACTTGGCGCGGGTGCCGAAGAAGGCGGCGGGCTGCACAACATCGCCGCAACGCTCCAGTCGCCGTCTCCCGAGTTTGCGAACCTGCCGACCACGGAAATCGGCGTGCCGAATTTCGGGGCAATGACGGACGAGCAGAAAAGATCCTTCCTGGCACTCTGCGCGGTTGATGTCCAAGCGCGCGGCGCGCCCTAGTGCCGTGTCCCGCAAGTTTCTGGTGTTTCAGAGTTCGCCATGCGCGTCAATGCAAGGCGTGGTCCGCAGGGAATATCGGGCATATTGGCAAGGACCACAACGCGGCAGTGGCGCGCAGGGCGAACTCCCGAAGGGCGCG
>JAKZRQ010000336.1:0-34839 GCA_047518105.1 Pseudomonadales bacterium
TATCCCGCGTTCGGCAACAAACCCGTCGACAAGGTGACGACGGCCGACGTTCTGCGGGCGCTGCAACCCATCTGGAACACCAAGCGGGAAACCGCCCGGCGTACGCACCAGCGCATCTCCGCGGTCATGAAGACGGCGATCACCGCCAGCCACTGCGCCGACAATCCCGCGGTCGACGCCCTCACGTCCGCCCTGCCCAAGGGCGGCCAAGTGCAAACGCACCAGCGCGCCCTCCCCCACGACCGGGTCGCCCAGGCCCTGGCCACCGTACGCGCTTCGAACGCGCACCTCTCCACCAAGCTCGCCTTCGAGTTCCTCGTCCTCACGGCGGCACGTTCGGGCGAAGTCCGGCTGATGACGTGGGACGAGGTCGACCTCGACGGCCGACTGTGGACGGTCCCCGCGCAGCGCATGAAAGCGCAGAAGGAGCACCGCGTCCCGTTGAGCGTCCGGGCTACCGCCATGCTGGCCGAGGCGGCCGAGCTTCACGACGGCGATCTCGTCTTTCCGTCCGTGACCGGCCGGCCGATGAGCGACGCCACCTTGTCGAAGCTGATTCGCGAACTCGGCATCACCGCCGTACCGCACGGCTTCCGCTCGAGCTTCCGAGACTGGTGCGGCGACACCGGGCAGCCGCGCGAACTGGCCGAAGCCGCCCTGGCGCACACCATCCGCAACAAGGCCGAAGCCGCCTACGCCCGAACCGACCTCCTCGACCGCCGCCGCGCGGTGATGGAAGCCTGGAGCGCGTACCTGAACGCCGGCCCCGACTGAAACGCTCGGCCCCCTGGTCGCTCAGCCTCGCAGATGCCGTCTCGCCCTCAGGAGTCTTCCGACGCATGCCGCGCGCGCGGCGCGTCTGACTCGGACCCCACGTACCGTCCGACGAACTCCGCGAAGGGCACGATGTCCCGACCCACACTCGCCGCCTCGAGGGCAGCCATGTACTCCTGCCGGTCCTCCACCCTGATCGTGGCCCAGGCGTATCCCCCCGACGCCAGCATCATGTTCATCAGGAACCGGGCCATGCGTCCGTTGCCGTCCGGATAGGGGTGGATGTACCCGAACAGCCAATGCCCTAGCACCGCTCGCACGGCCGGCTCGCGCTCCTCCTCCAACAGGTCAAACAGCGTTTCCGTGGCCTGCACGACGACTTCCACGCGCGGCGGCACATGCCGCGAACCTCGGAGGAACACCGGCCGGTTGCGGTACCCGGCGAGGTCGGCCTCCTCGTACAGCCCCGCCGCCGCGAACGGCTGGAACATCTCGAAAAACCACCGGCCGTGGGCCGCCCGGAACGCGGCGCTCGGGTCGACACCGCCCAGGACCTCGTCGATCGACGCGCGCACGGCCTGGAACGCCTGCCAGTAGCCGCGCGCAGCCAGCGCGTCCCGCTGCCCGTGATCGTCGGCGACCGCCTCCGGATTCCAGGTTCCGGAACGCACCCGCTCGATCAGTTCGGGCGTCACCCGGTAGCCCTCGATCGACAGCGAGTGATAGGCGTCGTCGAGGTACGCCGCCGTCACACTGTCCAGATACCGGCGCCGGGCGGCGTCGCCGGACGGCAGCCCCGGCGGACCGGGCAGAACCGACAGGACCGGCCCGCGCAAACCCGCCCAGAGCGCTCGCAGACGACCCGCGATCGGCGCTTCGAAACCGCGCACGGCCACCACCGCGTCGCCGTCCCCTTCCGCTCCCGCCGCGAACGGGTTCGACTCGCGGAAGCTGTCGTGCTCCGTGTTCCGCATCGCGTGCCTGATCTCGTCCGCGAACGCGGCCCGCCCGACGTGCCGGAACGCCCCGGCCAGCCGCCCGGCGACCGTCGAGCGGCTTCCCGCCAGCAGGCGGCGCACGATACCGCCCACCTGCCGGACCCCGGCAAGCGACGTTCGCGCCTCCACCGGACAGTCCCGGAAGAACCCCGCCGGAACCTGCACCAGCGCGGCGTCCACCGTCCATACGCGCAGTCCCTGCCACCCGCAGACGTCCGCCGGCTCCGGCGCGGCCGCGGCCCTGAGGTCGAACAGGGACGTCTCGAAAGGCAACCGCAGGGCGTTGTTGCGTCCGCCTTGCGCGTGCACAACCACCTGCCTGGGAACGCTCGTGTCCTCCGCGTGAAGCCTCAGCGACAGCTCCGGCGACAGGTGCCACCGGTCCCCGAACCGGTGAGTGCAGTATCGTCCGCAGAATTCCCAGAACGACGCGTACCACGCCGTCGTGTCGTGCGCCGGCGCGTCCGGATGCGATAGCATCAGCCAGCCTTTCATCACCGGCCGAAGGTAGCCGTTGCGCACCAGTCGTTCGCGATGCCCCCGGGGGAACTGCCCGGACCGGAAAACGTGCTGTCCCCCGCCTTGAAGATCGGACAGCACAGTCAACGCGTTCGCCAGCTTTTCATTCGGAGACACCATTGCAGTATCGCTCCTTAGGTTGGCCTGCGTTGCCCAGGAACCAATCCTACTAGGTGTCGCCGTCACACGTAAATCATGCGTTCCAGGTCCACGTAAATCCTGCGCGCCCAATGCACGTACATCGTGCGTTCCCATCAGGCGTCTTTATCGCGGGTGACGAAGCGGACACACGCCACCGTACTCGCATCGAACATGCACACATGGCCCACACAAAATGTCGTTTTCCGTTATTTTTCGCTGCGGGCTCGTGTTGATTGGGAGTTGTCTGGTTCACTGGCGCCAGTCGATCTCGCCGCGACGCCATTCCTCCGCCCGCCGCCTCTCCGGCTCGAACAGCGACCGCCAGTCCGGTTCCCCGGATGTCGGCGCGGACGGCCCGCCTCCCTCCGGGAAGGGCGGACCGGATCCAAGCTCCCGAACCGGGGCCGGGATCATCCGCAAGTCCTGTGCCGGAACCGACATGCGTACGAAAACAACGCATGTCGAACGCCGTTACCAGCCCTTCGCCATCGGACCCGCGGAGATGAACCGCAACAACGTTCTCACCAGAAGATCACGCGAGAACCGAACGCTTACCATGGAACCATGGAACTATGGAACAAACCGGCTCATTCTTGGACGGTGTCGGCGACGAAGCCGTGTAGGGGCGGCCCTATCGCGCCCGGAGGGCGCGCGGTCGCCCGCGTTGGATTCCCGCACCGCAGCCAGTTGATCAAGACGGGACACCACAAGGGCGTCCCCAGGGCGTCCCCTACATCCGCCCGAACAGCGCCCAACCGTACATCCGCGTTGTTCCTTGCACGTCCGCAGCTTGCTGCACGTCCGCGCCCCCGGCCCCGGGGGTGGAAACTTGCATGAACTAAGCGTTGAGGGAGCATGCCTACCGGCGCTCTTTCGTTGAAAGAACGGCGGGGCTGGGCCGGAGGCACCGCGCCGCACGCGGCGCGACCCGGCGCACGGCGAAGGCGAAGGCGCTTCGCCATGCGAAGCGGAACCCGGCCCTGGGGGTTCTTTGGCGACTGCCGCCGCCGTAGCATCCCCTCCCGCCACCAAGCATAATGCTCCTCTTGTTTCCCAGCCGGCATAACGCATGATCGCGGCCAAGACACCCGCGAGCCACCAAGACATCCTGCGCCGCGCGCGCGAAGGCGCTCTTCCGACCGACGTGGACGCTCTTGCGCTCGCCGATTTCGACGATACCCGGACACTGGCGGGCATCGCCGCATCCTTGCGCGACCAAGGCTTCCTCAACCTCGTCACCTACTCGAGGAAGGTCTTCATTCCGCTCACCCACCTGTGCCGCGACGTCTGCCACTACTGCACCTTCGCACAGACTCCTTCCAAGCTCGACAACCCGTTCATGGATCTCGACGCGGTTGTGGAAGTCGCCCGTCACGGTGCCGAGATGGGCTGCAAGGAAGCCCTGTTCACCCTGGGCGAGAAACCGGAGCTCCGCTACCGCGCCGCGCGGGAGTGGCTCGCCGAGCACGGCTATGCAACCACGCTGGAGTACCTGCACGATGCCGCCAAGGCCGTGTTGGAGCAGACCGGCCTGCTGCCGCACTTGAACCCGGGCAACTTGACGCCTCGGGAGATCGCGATGCTGCGCCCGGTTTCGCCCTCCATGGGCATCATGCTGGAGTCCGCCTCCGACCGGCTGACCGAGAAGGGCATGCCGCACTACGGGTCGCCCGACAAGATCCCCGCCGTTCGCTTGCAGACGCTCGCCGACGCCGGCGAAGCGAAGATTCCGTTCACCACCGGCATTCTGATCGGCATCGGCGAGACCCGCCGCGAGCGCATCGAGTCGCTGTTGGCGATTCGCCGGATCCACGAGCGCTACGGACACATCCAGGAAATCATCGTGCAGAACTTTCGCGCCAAACCGGGCACGAAGATGCAGCGCGCGCCGGAGCCCGATCTCGACGAACTGCTTTGGACCATTGCCGTCGCCCGCATCCTGTTCGGCCCGGAGATGAGCGTCCAGGCACCGCCAAACCTCAGTCCCGGCGTGCTGAGCCGGATCGTCGCCGCCGGCATCAACGACTGGGGCGGGGTATCGCCGCTGACGCCCGACTTCGTCAATCCGGAAGCACCGTGGCCCCATCTCGACGAATTGGCACGGGAGACGGCCATTGCCGGCAAGGAACTTCACGAACGGTTGACCATCTATCCCCCGTTCGCGTTGGAGGTGGACACCTGGGTAGACGCCGGTCTTCGCACCGCCGTGCTCGACAGGATCGATGGCGAAGGCCTGCCGCGCACCGACGACTGGTGTCCCGGCGACGAGACGGTGCCGCCGGCAGAGGTGCTGGCACGCATCAACGCCAAGCCGGATCGCGTGTCTGCGGATCTGCAAGGCGTTCTCGACCGCGCCGCCGCAGAGCAGGACCTGACCGAGGACGAGATCGTCCGCCTGATCCGCGCCCGGGGCGACGACTTCAAGGCCGTCGTCGGGGCCGCCGACGCGCTGCGTCGCCAACGCAACGGCGATACCGTCTCCTTCGTCGTCAACCGCAACATCAACTACACCAACATCTGCTACTTCAAGTGCCAGTTCTGCGCGTTTTCCAAGGGCAAACTGGCGGAAAACCTGCGCGGCAGGCCGTACGACTTGAGCCACGACGAAATCCAGCGCCGCACCCGGGAGGCCTGGGAGCGGGGCGGCACCGAGGTCTGCATGCAGGGGGGCATCCATCCCGAATACACGGGTGCAACCTATGTCGACATCCTGCACGCGGTGAAGGACGCGGTGCCGGAAATGCACATCCACGCGTTCTCGCCGCTGGAGATCTGGCAAGGCGCCGCCACGGCCAACCTGAAGCTCGAGGACTACCTGGGAAGGCTGAAGGAAGCGGGTCTCGGCACCCTGCCCGGCACCGCCGCGGAGATTCTGGACGACGAAGTACGTGCGGTGATCTGCCCGGACAAGATCAACACGGCGCAATGGCTCGAAGTGATGGAGACGGCCCACCGGGTCGGCTTCCGCACCACCGCGACCATCATGTACGGCCACGTCGATGAGCCCAAGCACTGGGCGCGCCACCTCATCCGGGTGCGCGACCTGCAGAAGCGAACCGGCGGCTTCACCGAGTTCGTGCCGCTGCCGTTCGTCCACATGGAGGCACCGCTCTATCTCAAGGGCCGCGCCCGTCGCGGACCAACGTTCCGGGAGGCGATCCTTGTCCACGCGGTCGCCAGGCTCGCCCTCAATCCGCACATCGCCAACATCCAGGCAAGCTGGGTGAAACTCGGCCACGAAGGGGTCGTCGCCGCGCTGAATGCCGGCTGCAACGATCTCGGCGGTACGTTGATGAACGAGAGCATCACCCGCGCCGCCGGCGCCGGCCACGGCCAGGAAACATCGCCCGAGCGCATGATCGCGATGATCGAGGCGGCAGGCAGACGGGCGCGCCAGCGCACTACGGACTACGGCGATGTCGACCCGTCGATCGCGCGGCGCGGACTGCAGGCCGGCGAACTCGAGACCATCGTCAACACACCCGCACGCAAGTACGAGCGCAAACGCACTCACGAGCTGGTCAAAAACGAGATCGCCGCCCTCGACGTCGGCTGAACACCGCCACTCGGGGCAGGTCGCTCAATCTGAACAGCGCATGGACGCGCGTCGGCGGCGCGCGTCGGTCGCAGAGTCGGTCGGTCGGCTTGGAGTCGGGTTGGCAACCGCCTCGTCGGGCGCGACCGGCGGATGCTATCCGCGTGGTTCGCCGTAGATGTCGAACTGATCGTAGAGCACCCAGGACTTGTCGTAGCCGGGGTCGCGGTCGAAGGCCTGGGGCACGGCCCACTTCTGCTTGACGTTTTCGTCGTAGTCCGAGGGCAGGTCGCCGGAGCTCCGCTTCGACAATTCGTCGTGCAGCGGCACGAGAACGCGACCGAGTTCGGGAGGCATCGCACCCCTGCCGGACGGCGAGGTCCGGGCGATCGGCAAACGGCCCGTGTCGTCGTCTCGTCGGAAGGCGGCCTTGCTGTATGCGGCCTGTTCCGCCTTTTCCGCCGCGGTCATCGCCACGTTCACCGTTCGCCCGACCGGCACCACCGGCGCATAGAACCCCTTGGTCAAGGCGTCGGCGGGTTCCAACTCCTTGGGCAGCGGCCCCGAACCCACGGTGACCTGGCCGTTCTCGCAACGCACCCAGAAACCGCCGTGGGAACCATCCGGGAAAGCGTATCGCGGCGTGTCGGTGAACTCCTCCGAGAAGGTGAAGACGACGTCCTTGATGCCTTCCGAATACTTCTCCGACGCCGCGCGGGTCGAAACGATCTGGCGCGCGCAGCCTACCCACTCAGGCGTCATCCAAACGAATCGGGGCATGGTGCGAGGCGCAAGGGTGTCGCGCAGCGAAAGCAGCACGGCGCCCAGGACCCGGTGTTGAGGAAGGGTGCCATGCATCTCCCACCTGGAGAGCTTGCCCAAGCGCGCCTGGGCCGCCGCGACGACCTCGGGATCGTTGCCGTGGGATCGGATCCGGCCCAGGTTGCTCATGATCGAATGGTCGCCCTGCACCTTGCAGTCGCACTCGGCCGCCGGCAGTTCGCCGGGGGCGACCGCAACGGCGGCGCCGTCGAAGCGCGCATGCCACGCCAATGACGCCCCGCGTGCAGGTACGCCGGCGGATTGTGAGCCACTTCGCAAAGCGTGAACCGGCCGAGGTCGGCGAGGCCTGCCGCGTGCTTGGCAACCGCCGCGGCAAGCACTTCGCCCGCCGCCGCGACCCACGCTTCGGATGCGAACGTCAGGTCTCCGATTCCCTCCGGCATGGCTGCCAAGACCACCGAGTGTCCATCTTGCAGGGGCACTTGTATCTCATCCTCTATCCCACGCCCACGCCCGCGCCCGCGCCCACGAATCCTACACTGCCGACCGGTAGAAAATGGTCAACGAGCAGCGCGATGAACAGCACCGTCAAGTAGACGATCGAGTACCGGAAGGTCGCCAGCGGCGCGCCCGCGCTCCTGCCGCGCAGGAGTACCACGGCACAACCCAGGAAACCGATGCCGAGAGCCAGCGCGCCGATCAAGTAAACGATCCCGCTCATGCCGATGGCGACCGGCAGCAGGCTGACGATGCACAAGGCGACGGTGTAGTAGAGGATATGCCGCCGGGTATAGGCGTCGCCGTGCGTAACGGGCAGCATCGGCACGTCGACTCTCTCGTAGTCCCGCCGACGGTCGATGGCCAGCGCCCAGAAGTGCGGCGGTGTCCAAACGAAGATGATCAACAGCAGGACGACGCCGCCCCATTCGACGGAGTTGGTCACGGCGGTCCAGCCGAACAGCGGTGGTGCCGCGCCGAACAGGCCGCCGATGACGATGTTCTGCGACGTCGCGCGCTTCAGGTAGAGGGTGTAGAGAAGCCCGTAGCCGACCCACGAGACGAAGTTCAGGCCCGCCGTGAGCGGGTTGACCCAAAGGATCAGGATCACGAGCCCCACGATGCCAAGTGCCGCCGCGAAGACGATCCCGGACATCGGGCTGACCCGGCCCTTGGGTATCGGCCGGTTCCTGGTACGCGCCATGCGGGCGTCGATCCGCGCATCCGCGATGTGATTGACCACCGCCGCGGAACCCGCGACCAGGGCGATGCCCACGAGACCGAGCAGGACAACGGATATCGGGGGCACACCCGGCGTCGCGAGCAGCATGCCAGCCAGCGCGCAAAGCAGCATCAGCAGCACGACGCGCGGCTTGGTCAGTTCCAGGTAGTCTCGCCAGGAAGCCGAGGCCGTTGCGGCTTCACTCATCTCCCGCCCCCGGGAACGACCGTCGCGCCGTTCGCGTCGGGTGTGCAGGCAGGGCGGGACCCGCCGACAGGCGGGCATTGCGTTGTTCCCTCGGCCCAAGCCGCGCTAGCGCGTCTCGCTATGCGAGCGCGTCTCGCGTAACGAGCGCGTCTCGCGTAACGAGCCGTCCAAGAGTAACGCCACCGCTGTTCGGGAGTGAAACCCAAGTGGCAACATTCGGCGCGCTCAAGCAATGTAGACTGCCCGGCTTTCGCCACCCCGTACCACCAGGAGAGCACAAGCAAATGTCCCAATACGTCCCAACGCCGATCAAGTGGGTCCGCGACCAAATCGACCTCTACGAGAGGAGCGGCGGCACCGAGGGCACCGAACTCGGCGGTCGTCCCGTCATCATCGTGACCCACCAGGGCAACAAGACCGGTGCCATTCGCAAAACCGCACTGATGCGCGTCGCCGACGGCGACCGCTACGTACTCGTGGGTTCCCGGGGAGGTGCGCCCAAGAACCCGGTCTGGGTGTACAACCTGCGCGCTGGCGCCAACGTCGAGATCCGCGATAGGACCGAAGTCCACCGCATGCGTGTGCGCGAAGTGGAGGATGCCCAGGAGAGGGCGCGGGTTTGGACGCTTGCCGTCGAGGCGTTTCCGCCCTACGAGGACTACAAGAACAAGACCTCGCGTACCATCCCCGTATTCATCGCCGAGCCAAGCTGAGTTCACGCAGGAGCAATCGGTCGGCCAAACCGCAGTCGCCGAGGTCGTCGCCGAAAGGACCGGGACGTCGCCGGGGCGCGCGGGCTCGTCAGGCGTGTTCAACGTCTGCAGCACCTTCCTCGACCGCCGAGTCCATGCGCTCTCCCTGGCCACGCAACTTGCCTACGATGTAGACCCGCAGCCGTTCCGCCACGTCCTCGCCAAGACCCTCGATGCGCAGGTCGCCACCGGTCGTGCCGGCAGTGAACACGGTCAACCGCCCGAGTCCGAAGCGCCGATCCATCGGCCCGCTGGCGGTTTCCGCGTGTTGTACCCGGTTGTAGGGCACCGCCGTCTGTGTGCGCCAAAGGATCCCCGTCTTGTAGAGGATGTCCCGGTCCCGTACCGCGTAGCCGCGCCTCGGCACGGCGACAACCGGCCACGCCAGCGACCAAAGGGCCGGAACCAACAACAGGAGCCATGCCCAGGGGAAGATCCAACCGCCCCGGGAGAACGCGGGCACGTTGACGACCAAGGCGTGCCCGACGCCGGCGATTGCGATGAAGACCGGCATTCGGACCAGCGCTTTGGCTTGCAGGCATCGGACGAAGTCCGGATGCAGCGGATGCCAATCGACGCTTTCCGCACGGGGCAGTGCGTCGGGCGGTATCTCGGGATTGACGAACATGGATCGGACCGTCCGGGAAGCGCGGCATTATACCGGCAAACCGTGGAGATACCCTTTGCCGCCACGCCGGAGACGGCGTTCAGCACTTGGCCAAGGCGCGCCGGAGTTCCCGGTCGAAGTCGACGGGCTGATCGATCCGGGCGGCGCCGGCACGTTCCAGGACAACCAGCTCGGCATTCGGCAGCGGCGCCAGGGTGGCCTTCCGGAACCACTGGTTCAGCCGGGTGTGCTCCTGGTCGCCACGCTCAGGAACCCACTAGGGCAGGCGCGTCGAAACGCGGCGGACCGAGGAATGCCACCAAGCGCGCGATCAGCGC
This sequence comes from Pseudomonadales bacterium, assembly GCA_047518105.1. Lineage (GTDB taxonomy): Bacteria > Pseudomonadota > Gammaproteobacteria > Pseudomonadales > Azotimanducaceae > VXYL01. The sequence goes on from JAKZRQ010000336.1 coordinate 9,874, forward strand.
GTCGTCCTGCTCGATTTCGCACTCCCAGGCGACGAAGATGCGCCAGCCGTCCGTGATCAACTGTCGCTGGTTGCGTTCGTCGCGCTCGACGTTGGCGACGAACTTGCTCTGCCAATACTCCCGATGCGTCTTCGGTTCGCTGGTCTTGCGGCAGCCGTGCCGGTGCCAGAAACAGCCGTGGACGAAGACCGCGGTGCGGCGCTTGCCGAACACCACATCGGGTCGCCCCGGCAACCCTCGCACATGGGTGCGGTAGCGGTAGCCCTCGGCGTGCAATGCACGCCGAACGGCCAGTTCCGGCTTCGTGTCCACGCCGCGGATACGGGCCATCAGCGCACTGCGTTCGGCCGGTGTGAGGGTGTCGGTCATCAACGGCCCGACCATAGCACCTTCGTACAGACGTGTGCAGTTCGCGAGGTCTCGAAGCCTTCGGCGCGCACGCCCGCGGTGTGCGCGCCGAACCGGCCGCGTGCGGCAGCCCTTGAACTTCATGCGCCAGTGTCGGTATCTTTTGGCCCACGCGAGGAAAGACATGCACCACATCGAACTACGGCACCTGCGAACCGTGGCCGCGCTACGCGGCGCGGGCACCTTGGTTGAGGCTGCGGAGCGCGTCTATCTGACCCAATCGGCGCTTTCCCACCAACTCAAGGACTTGGAGGAGCGGCTCGGCTGCACGCTGTTCATCCGCAAGACGCGTCCCATGCGTTTCACGTCCGCAGGCAAGCGCCTGTTGCAGCTCGCCGACCAGGTATTGCCGCTGGTCCAAGCCGCCTCCCTCGACTTGGCGCGGCTGGCCGGCGGCCAATCCGGTCGCCTGTTCATGGCGATCGAATGCCACAGTTGCTTCGAGTGGCTGTTGCCGGCGATCAACGCCTATCGCGAGGACTGGCCGGAGGTCGAACTCGACATCTCCAGCGGGTACCACTTCGAGCCCCTCCCGGCCCTTGCTCGCGGCGACCTCGATTTGGTGGTCACTTCCGATCCCATCGACCAGAGCGGGCTGACCTATCTGCCCTTGTTCAGCTACGAGGCGCAGATGGCGCTGTCCGTGGACCATCCGCTCGCGCAAAAGCAATGGCTGAAGCCCGCCGACTTGGCGGACGAGACATTGATCGTCTACCCCATCGACCGATCCCGCCTCGATGTCTTCACCCTGTTCCTGGAACCGAACGGCGTCATCCCCAGTCGCGTACGAACCGCCGAGCTCACGACCATGATGGTCCAATTGGTTGCCAGCGGCCGTGGCGTCTGCTGCCTCCCGAACTGGGCGCTACACGAGTACATCCAGCGCGAATACGTGGTCGCCCGCTCGCTCGGCGAAGAAGGCATCTGGCCGAACCTGTATACCGCGGTGCGAACCGAGCAGGCCGACGCGCCCTACATCGCCGCCTTCGTCGCTCTGGCCAAGGAGACCTGCTTCGAGAATCTGATCGGCATCGTGCCAGCGGACGAGGAAATGGAGGAACGAAACGACGGCGATGGCTGAGGGCGCCCTTCGGGGCCGCCCCGGGGGCGCTGTTAGGGGACGAGCGTTTCCTCGGTCCAACCCCCACCGTCGCGCGTGTAGCGGCGCCGGTCGTGAATGCCGTCGCTCTGGTCGAGATCCAATCGTTCAAGAGAACCCACGGCCAGTCTGAAGCCGATGGCGGTTGCCGGCGCCGCGTCCGGGTCCGGGCCGGCAAGCAGTTCGGTCAACCGTTGTCGGCTGTCGATGGCGGAACTCTGCGGATAGTGCTCGTAGAGCCAGTCCATGCGCTTGGGGATGGACGGCCGCAACTGCCAGCTCTCGCGCACGGCATCGGCGGGCATCGGTTCGAGCCGGCAGCGCAGCCGGTACTGCACCGACAGGCTCGGCAGGTAGACGACAACGGCGGCGGTATCGGATTGGCGGAGTTCGCGCAGCTTCGGGCTCGTCCCGTTTACGAAGACGCCGAGCGCGGAGTCCGCCGGCGAAGTCGGCGCGATGTCGCGCAGGACCAGGGTGCGCGCCTCGGGTTCGCCATCGCCCAGGGTGGCCAGCACGCAGAGGTTGGCCATGGGATCCTTGCGCGCCCGCGCTCGGACACGGTCCGACCGCAGCCGCGCGACGGGGTCGACGCGCGCCTGCTTCAATCCGTCCGGCCGGCAGCGCGTTCGCTCTGCTCGACGATGCCGATCCAGCGTGCCTCGCTGATGAACCCCGAACCCCATTCCGGCCAGCGTCCGAATCCATTTCGCTTCAGGTCGCCCAAGGTCCCGTCGGCGATGGCTTCGCGCACCACGGCGGCACTGTCCCGGATGACGTCCAACGCCTGCACAAGCTCTGGCACGCCGCCGAGGGGGCCGTGTCCGGGGATCACCCGGGTATCGGCCGGAATCATGCCGAGCACCGTTTCGATATTGGCGATCAGACCGTCCACGGAACCGCCGCCCGCCACATCGACGAACGGGAAACGGCCATTGAAGAGGTGATCGCCCATGTGGATGACGCCGGCGTTCTTGAACCAAACCACCGAGTCGCCGTCGGTGTGGCCCCGGGGCAGGTGGATGACGTCGATCTCGTCCCCGTTGAGGTGGAGTCGAACGCGGTCTTGGTAGGTGACCACGGGCAAGGCGGCCGAAGGGGCGTTCCCCGCCGCCAGCCGGACGCGCACGTTGTCGTGGGCGACGATGACGCCGGCGCGGCCAAAGTGGGCGTTTCCGCCGGTGTGGTCGCCGTGGAAATGGGTGTTCAGCACCAAGCGCGGCGCGCCGCCGCCGAGTGCGTCCACTGCGGCCCCGATACGCTCGGCCAGCGGCGCGAACTGGTCGTCGACGATCAGCACGCCGTCGTCGCCGACGCTCACGCCGATGTTGCCGCCGACGCCTTCCAACATGTGCACGGCGCCGGCAACGTGGGTGGTCTTGATCTCGACGTTGGCGAAACGGTCGGCGGGGCCGCCCCAGAGGGAGGGCCCGCCCCAGAGAATGCAGGCAAGCGTGGCGAGCGCGACCGAAGTCCAGGTACGCGCCGATCGGTGTGGTTTCATTCCGATCCCTTGCTTTTCGGTGCTTCCGGTTTCTGTACTTCCGGTGCTCTCGGTGCTCTCGGTGCTCTCGGTGCTTTCGGTGCTCTCGGTGCTCTCGGTGCTCTCGGTGCTCTCGGTGCTTTCGGTTCCGGTGCTTTCGGTTCCGGTTCCGGTGCTTCCGGTTCCGGTTCCGGTGCTTCCGGTGCTTCCGATACGGCAGGCTCGCCGCCTTGCCTGCGCAGTTCGGCGAGATCGCGCTGAATTTCGCTCAGTCGATAAACGATGTCGGGGAGTTGGTCGACGATGCGCCAAGCGAAATAGGCCGTGGCGGCCGCAGCCAGAAAAATCAGAAAAGACATCTTGGGGTCTCCCGGACCAGTACGCGTGTCCTAGTTAACCGCGAATCGCCACGACTCACAACGGCCCTGTTACCGCAACATCTTGGGAGTCGCATAGTCGAGGAGCGTCCAGCGCTCGCGATCGTACAGGAACGCGGCCACACCCAGGGTCGGTACGCTGTCGGCAACGGTATGCCCCGCGAGATGGTTCACCAGCGCCGTGACGGCGGGGTTGTGTCCAATGAACGCAGCCCGATCGGCGCCTCGGAGCGTATCTTCGACGACGTCGAGCATTTCACGCGGCGATGCCACGTAGAGGTCGTCGCGCGGCCGCATTGGCCGGTCGCCAGCGAGCAACTCCGCCGTCTCGACCGCCCGCCGGGCGCTGCTCGGCACGAACAGCGCGGGGCCGTCCTTCAGCCAATCCCGAATCAGCGCCGCGTCCTCGTTCGCCCGTCGCACCAGCGGCCGCAGGTGGTCCAGGACGCCGAACGGGCGAGCCGACTTGCCGTGGCGAATCACCCAGATGCGTCTTGTCATCGGCTACTACCCGCTCTCCAGGAGGCTAACGCCAGGAGGCGAAGAACTCCTCGAATGCCTGGAGCTGTCCGCCGTTCACGGACGAGGGGCGATGATGGGCGTCTTGATGCCCGCGTCGAACCAGGTTTCGATTTCCCGGGCGAGTTCCAAGGTGGCCCGGCGACGACCGGGAACAGCCGCGAGACTCGAGGCGGGCGGTTGTCCGGTCATATCGACTCGTTCGGGCTCGTTGGGAAGGCGACGAATAGTAACAGTCCTGCCGCACCCCAGGCGCGGCGCCCACCCGCCATCCTCACTTGCAAGCGACCTCCTTCAATGCCGCCAACAGGGCATTGTTTTCTTCCGCCGTGCCGACGGTGATACGCAAGCTGTTCGCCAAGCGCGGCGTGTCGAAGTGGCGGACAACGATGCCGCGTTCACGCAGTCGAGCCAGCATCGCCCGGGCCGAAGAACAGCCAATCGCCTGGGCAAGAACGAAGTTGGTCTCGGAATCCGGCACCCGGAATCCCAACTCGCGAAGCGCCTTGGACAAGCGGCGGCGCTCCGCTCGGATGGCGCTCCAGGTTCGCTGCGCGTAGGCCAAGTCCGCAAACGCCGCAGCGCCCAGGACTTGGGCGATGGCGTCCAGGTTGAAGCTGTCGCGGGTCTTGGTGAGGATCGGCGCCACCAGGCCAGCGTCTCCCACCAGGAAGGCGACGCGCAGTCCGGCCAGGGAATAGCTCTTGGAAAGCGTACGCAACAGGAGCACGTTGTCGTGATCCGACAACAGCGGCGTCAGGTCGTGGCCGAGTTCCGGATCGACGAAGTCCACGTAGGCCTCGTCCACCAACAGGACGCCGTCGAGTTCGGCGGCCAGCGCCGAGACGGTCTCCAAGGCGACCAGGGTGCCCGACGGGGCATGGGGATTGACCACGCAGGCCAGCTTCGCCCCAGCCGCGTTCAGCCGCTTGGCGAAATCGGCCGGCAATGACCAATCAGGTGCCAAGGGGACCGCCACCATCGCGCAATCCTGCACCTTGGCGAGCACCGGGGATAGCGAGTAGCCGGGTACCGCGACGCCAAGGGTCGCGCCCGGGTCGACGAAGGTGGTGATGGCGAGGCGAAGCGCCTCGTCCCCGCCGTTGGTGGCGACCACCTGCTCGACCGACAGATCGAGCCGTTCCGCCACCAGCCGACGCAACGGCGACGCCGTCGCCGGCGGATAGCGGCGCAGGGAGTCGGCGTCGAAAGCGTTCATCGCTTCGCGCACCGCCGGCGATGGCGGATAGGGATTCTCGTTGGTGTTGAGTTTGACGACGCTCGGGTCGGCGGGCTGTTCGCCGTAGACGTAACCGACCATTCGGCGCACGTTCTCGCGCTCGTAGTTCATCGCGACCTACTGCGGGTCTTCCTGCGCGTCTTCGTGGTCTCGCGTCGCGACGCGGTATTCCGCAGGGTCGAGCAGGTGGGCGATCCAATTGGTGGACGGATTGGCTTCCAGGGCGATCTTCACGGTCATGGTGAGCGGCACGGACAACAGCATGCCCACGGGGCCGAGCATCCAGCCCCAGAACACCAGGGACAGGAACACGACCAAGGTCGACAGGCCGAGTTCCCGCCCCATGAACTTCGGTTCGACGACGCTGCCCATGACCACGTTCACGACCAGGAACACGCCGGTCGTGGCGATGGCCCCCAGCGACCCGAGCTGGATCAGCGCGAGCAGCACCGGCGGCACGGCCGAGATCACGCTGCCGATGTTGGGCACGTAGTTCAACAGGAACGCGAGCAACCCCCAGAGCACGGGAAAGTCGACGCCGAGCAGCCACAGCGCCAACCCGACGAAGACGCCGGTCGCGACGCTTACCGTGGTCTTGATGGCGAAGTAGCGGTTGAGCTTCTCGGCGAAACGCTTGAAGTGCGGCAGGTCGCGCTCCGGATGCGTCAGCACGGCCCCCAGCTTGCGCGGAAAGCTCCAAGCTTCCGTCAGAATGAAGATCACCGCCAGCAGAATGAAGAAGCTGTTGGTCAGCACGCTGCCGAGGCTGCCCAGAGCATCGCCCGCGAAGCCAAGCGCACGACCGGGGTCGAGCACGTCCGCCGAGAGTTCGATGCCGAGCCGCGCCAACTGTTCGAGAACCGGGTCGAGCACCGCACTCGCGCGTTCCTGGTAGAAGGGCAGCCGCTGGCCGAACGCGTCCGCCGATTCCGCAACGACCGCGCCGAAGCCGACCAGCACGGCGATCAACCCCGCGACCACCAGAGCGATGGCCAGTCCCACCGGCAACCGGTGCTTGTGCAGCCAGAACACCGGCGTCGCCGCTATGGTGGCGATGAACGCGGCCAGCAGGAACGGCACCATGACCTGCTCCGCCGCCTTGATGCCGGCAGCGATCACCACCAATGCAGCCACCACGAGCAGCGGGTTGGACAGGCGCGGATCGCTCTCGCTCATTGGAACCTGCCGCGATTGGCGAGACTCGGCAACTGGGCGCGGACCTCCGCCACCCGTGCGGGGTCGATGGCGCCCAAGGCAAAGCCGTCGCCGCCGTCGCACGCCGCCACGATATCGCCCCAGGGATCGACGATCAGACCGTGCCCGTAGGACTGCCGCCCCCGGTGGCCGTGGTCGCCATGCTGCGCCGGGGCGATGATGTAGCACTGGCATTCGATGGCCCGGGCTCGCAGCAGCACGTGCCAATGATCGCGCCCGGTGGTCTTGGTGAACGCGCTCGGCACCGCGATGGCGATCGCGCCCTGATCGGCGAGCGCCTGGTAGAGCAGCGGAAACCGAACGTCGTAGCAGACGGTCAGTCCCAAGGGTCCGAAGGGCGTGTCGGTGACCACCGCCCGGTCGCCGGGAGCGGTGCCCCGGGACTCGAGCAGCCGGGTGCCGTCGGCGAGGTCGACGTCGAACAGGTGGATCTTGCGGTACGCAGCGCCGAGGACACCCTCCGGCGTCAGGTGGACACACGTGTTGTAGGCACGTCCATCCGGCGCCCGTTCCGGAAACCCGCCGAGTATCAGGTGTATGCCGCAGGCTCCGGCGGTTTCGCCACAGCGGCTCAAGATGGGTCCCCGCAGGCCGCCGCCCTGTCCGGCAGCCGGATCGGGCAGCGGCTCAAGCCACGCGGCCCGATCCCGTTCCCGGCCGATAAACGCAAACGCCTCGGGAACGAACACCATCGTCGCACCCGCGGCGGCCGCCTCCTGCACCAGGGCAAGGGTTGTATCGAGGTTCTTGCCGACATCGGCCGTTGCACACATCTGAACGATAGCCACGGTTGTCCTTCGGCCCATGGCTCAGATCTCGGGCAGCGTGCACTTGATCGGATGGCGGAGCAGCTTCTCGATGGGCGGCACGTCGAAGGCGTCGTCCTCGGAGACGAAGCTGATGGAGATGCCGCTTGCCCCGGCGCGGCCGGTGCGGCCGATCCGATGCACGTAGTCCTCCGGGTCCTCGGGCAAGTCGTAGTTGACGACGTGGCTGATGCCCTCGACGTGGATCCCTCGGCCAGCGACATCGGTCGCCACCACCAGGTTGGTTTCGCCGGCCTTGAAGCGTCGCATCGTGGCAAGCCGCTTGCCCTGGGGGATCTCCCCGGTGAGGCTTTCGCACTTGACGCCGCAGTTCTGCAGATAGCCGAGCAGTCGGCGCGCGCTGTCGCGACGGTTGACGAAAACCAGGGTGTGGTCCGGCTGGTGCTTTTGCACGAAGTCGAGCAGCGTCTTGGGTTTGGCATCGCGCGCTACCGTCCAGAAACGCTGGTCGACGGTGTCCACGGCCAACGACTCCGGGCGGATCGCCACGTGCACCGGGTCCAGGGTCCACTGCGCCGCCAGGTTCATCACGTCGTCGTTGAAGGTGGCGCTGAAGAACAGCGTTTGGCGACTGCGTTTCCTTGGCGTCTGGTAGACGATCCGACGCACGTCCGGAATGAACCCCATGTCCAGCATGCGGTCCGCTTCGTCGATGATCAGCACCTCCACCCTGCTCAAGTTGGCGACGCGCTGCCCGCAGAAGTCGAGGAGCCGGCCCGGAGTGGCGACCAGGATGTCGACGGGGCCATCGCGCATCAGGTTGCGCTGCTTCTGGTAGTCGATGCCGCCGACGAGGCAGACGATCCGCGTATCGATGTGTTTCGCGAGATCGCGGGCATCCGCCTCGATCTGCAAGGCGAGTTCCCGGGTGGGCGCCAACACCAGTGACCGGGCGGTCCCCGGCGGCAACGGACGCGCCAGCGGAAACTCGATCTGGTGGGCGAGGATCGTGATGAGGAACGCAGCGGTCTTGCCGGTGCCGGTCTGGGCCTGGCCGGTAACGTCGTAGTCGGACAGGCTGTAGGGCAGCACCTCGCCCTGGATCGGCGTGCATTGCTCGAAGCCGAGGTCGGCTATTGCGTCGATGATCGGCTTCGGCAGCGCGAGTTCGGAGAACTCGACCACGACGTCCGGCGCGGGCAGGTCCCCCGCTTCGTTTTCGGGTTCCTGGCTCACCCGCGATCCGCCTTCCTGGCGGCTCGTAGCTTGACGCAGAAGGTCAGGACGTCGATCCCCGACTCCACTTCGTCCAACGTCGCGAGCGTCGGTGCGATGCGGATATTTCGGTCCATCGGATCGTGGCCGTGGGGAAAGGTCGAGCCTGCGGGCGTCAGCGCCACGCCAAGCTCTCCCGCCGAGGCGACGACCTCGGTTGCGAGGCCCGGCAGCGTGTCCAGAGAGACGAAGTAGCCGCCGGCCGGCCGCGTCCAGGTTGCGAGCCCGGTGCCGCCGAGACCGCGTTCGAGGCCCCGCTGCACCGCCACGAACTTGGGCCGTACGATGTCGGCGTGGGCACGCATGTGCGCCTCCAACCGATCGCCGGCCAGGAACCGGGCATGGCGGAGCTGGTTGACCTTGTCCGGGCCCACCATGAGGATGGACAGCCGCTTCTCCACGGCGTCGAGGAATCTGGCCGAGCCGCCCACGAAACCGACGCCGCTGCCGGCGAAAGTGATCTTCGAGGTGGACGCGAACATGGCGATGGAGTCTTCGGTCCCCGCCGCTTTCGCCAAGGGCATGATCGGGGTCAAGCGTGCCGGGGGAAACTCGAAGTCGTGGACCGCGTAGGCGTTGTCCCATAGGACCAGAAACGGCTGCTCCCCTCGTTGTCGCGGGTCGTGCTTGCGCGCAAGCTCGGCAAGGCGGCCCACGGTGGCCTGTGAATAGATGCATCCCGTGGGGTTCGCGTATTTGGGCACGCACCAGATGCAGCGTATCTGCGGGTCGTTGGCGACGAGATCCTCGACCACGTCCATGTCGGGGCCTTCGTCGGTCATCGGCACCGCGACCAATTCCATTCCGAGCGCCGCGGCGAGGACGAAGTGCCGGTCGTAGCCCGGGACTGGACAGAGCGCCTTGACGGGTCCCGCGTCCCGCCATCGTCCACCGGTCAAGCCCGTGTTCATGGCCGCGTCAAGCACGAAGAACATCAGCGTCAAGCTGGCGTTGCCGCCCGCCATCACCTCGGTCGGCGCAACGTCGAGGAGCCTCGCACCGAGGGCGCGCGCTTCGGGTAGGCCGCGCAGCATGCCGTAGTTGCGGACATCGGTACCGTCCTGGGCAGCGAAGTCGCCCCCCAGGAAGCCATCGAGGTCGTTGGCGAGCCCGAGTTGTTCCGCACCCGGCTTGCCGCGGGTGAGATCAAGGCGGAGGTTTGCCCCCTTGAGCCTCTCGAAACGAACCTCCAAGTCCCGGCGTTCGTTCATCCGTCTTCGAGATGCGTACAAATGCCGGCGGTCTCCGGTAGGCCGAGCATGAGGTTGAGGTTCTGCACCGCTGCGCCGGCCGCGCCCTTGCCGAGGTTGTCGTAGCGGCTGGTGATGAGCACTTGCTCGTCGTTGCCAAACACCAGGAGATCGAGGTGGTTGGTGCCGTTGCGAGCCGCCGGCGACAGGAAGCCGTCTTCCAGGGCCGCATCGGAACGGTAGTCATGGATGTGGACGAACGGTTCGCCCACGTACCGGTCGACCAGTGTGCGATGGACGTCCATGGCCGTGGCGCCGTTCAGTTCGCGAAGGAACAGGCCGATATGAACCAGCATGCCGCTCCTGTAGTGGCCAACCGACGGCGAAAACAACGGTGCCGTCGCCGTCTTCGCGTAGGTACGCATTTCCGGCAGGTGCTTGTGATTCAAATCCAGGCCGTAGGCACGATGGCGCCAGGCGGCGGGGTCGTGGGCGCAGTACTTGGCGATCAGCGACTTGCCGCCGCCGGAATAGCCGGACACGGCGTGGACATGCAGCGGAACCGCGGGATCGAGCAGGCCGGCGTCGATCAACGGCCGTACGCTCAAGACGAATCCGGTGGGATAGCAGCCGGGGTTGGCGACCCGGTGGGCGTTTTGGATCAAGCGCCGCTGGCCAGGCGCAAGTTCCGGCAAACCATAGACCCAGCCATCGCTGACCCGATGCGCGGTGCTCGCGTCCAGGTAGCGCGCTTCGGGAACCAGCCCGACGCCAGCCCGCGCGGAGTCGTCCGGAAGGCACAGCACGACAACGTCGGCTTGCGCGAACAACTCGCCGCGTTCCTCGGCGTCCTTGCGCCGGGACTCCTCGATCTCCAACAGCTCGATCTGGGCATGGCTTCGCAGACGGGACGCGAGTTCGAGTCCCGTGGTGCCGGCTTGGCCGTCGATGAAAACGCGGTGGGGCATTGGAAGCTTGTCCAGAACAACCATCGGATTATAGCCGTTCCGCCACCCGATCCGTGCGATCGGCTATCCGAGAAGATCGTTCAACCAACGTCCGATATCGGCGATCTCCTGCGGACAGACCTCGTGCCCCATGCCGTATTCACGCCACTCCACCGAATAGCCCAGGCCGGCGAGCGCCTCCCGGGAGGTTATCGCACGCGTAATGGGGATCATCGGGTCCATCTGCCCATGCGCCATGAACACGGGCACGTCGACGCTCGCAAAGCTGATCTCTTCGGCCAGGCGTTCGTGGTTGTGAACATAGGTGGAAAGCGCGATGACGCCCGCGAAGCGTGCCGCCGACCGTAGCCCGAGATGGAGCGCGACGACGCCGCCCTGGGAGAAACCGGCGAGGACGATCCGCGACCTGGGCACCCCCTGCGCCTCCTCGCCATGGACAAGTTCTTCGACCTGGTCGCCGGAGACCCGGATGTCGTCGCTGCCGGCGAGCGGACTGCGCGGATCGATGTCGTACCACGCGCGCATCTCCATGCCGCCGTTGATCGTCACCGGTCGAACCGGGGCGTGGGGGAAGACGAACCGCAACGGTACCGAGAGGCGGAGCATGGGCACGATCGGCTCGAAGTCGCTGCCGTCGGCGCCTAGACCGTGCAGCCAGATGACCGTGCCCGCGGCGTCGCCGCCGGGGTCGAGTTCGATCTTGTCGAGCGCCATGGCCGCAGTTTGCGGCAACCGGTCGACCAGCGGCAAGGCGCTGATGCCGACTTGCGCCGAAGACCGGTGGCGCCGCGAATGTCTCGCGACCGTCCACGTCGGGCCATCGCCGATGGACGCGTGTGGCCTCGACGCGATCATCCGCATCGAGCTTGGTGTTCAGCGCCTGGATCGCGCGGGCGTCCCCGTCCCGAGCGGCTTCGCCGGCGACCCCACCACCCCAGAGCACGTTTCGGCCCGCAACGCCTGCCTAGGCTCGTTCTTGCCCGTTGCCCCTGCGATCTGTATTGTGTCGCCGGTCTTTTCGCGTCTTCTCGCCGTCGGTGGTACGACTTGCGGATCGGTCCGCAATGCACGTCGGCAGGACCGCTTCCACGCAACGAGTCGCCTTGTTGGGGATTCGAGGAGGGGCTGACATCCTACCGCTGTTTTTGTTCGTCCTGGCCGTCGTCGGCGTCATCGGCCTGGTTCTGGTGGCGGCTTGGTTCATCGGCGCCAAAGCGCGCCACGGTGGCGCCCGCACCCTGCCGTTCGAGTCCGGCATCGTGCCGGTGGGCGAAGCCGGGGACATGCGGCTGTCCGTCGAGTTCTACCTGATCGCCGTGTTCTTCGTGATCTTCGACTTGGAGACCATCTTCGTCATCGCCTGGGCGGTCGCCTTCCACGATGTCGGCTGGCGCGGCTACACGGGCGCAGGCATCTTCATCGCGCTGCTATTGGCGGCGCTTCTCTACGAGTGGCGCACCGGCGCGCTGGACTGGGGCTTGAAGCGGCGCGCGAGCGGACCCGGGCGCTACGCCCGCGCCGAAGCGGCGGCGGAACCGGCGCAAGGAAGCTGAGCGTGCAGTGGCGACTCATCAAGACCGAACCCGGCGCGTCCATGCAGCCCGTGGACGACGCCTACAACGAGGAGGCGGGCAAGAGCTTTCTGACCGCCAAGCTCGAAGACCTGGTGGCCTGGGGCCGCGCGAACTCCATCTGGCCGTTCAACTTCGGCCTGTCCTGTTGCTACGTGGAGATGGCGACGTCGCTCACTTCGCGCCACGACATCGCGCGGTTCGGCGCCGAAGTCATCCGCGCGACCCCACGGCAAGCCGACTTGATCGTGATCTCCGGCACGGTGTTCCGCAAGATGGCGCCCGTGGTGCAGCACCTCTACGAGCAACTCCTGGAACCCCGCTGGGTGATCTCCATGGGCTCCTGCGCCAACTCCGGCGGCATGTTCGATGTCTACAGCGTCGTTCAAGGCGTCGACAAGTTCCTGCCCGTGGATGTCTACGTGCCCGGTTGTCCGCCTAGGCCGGAGGCGTTCATGCAGGGCCTGACCCTGCTTCAGGAGGCGGTGAAGAACACCCGGCGGCCCTTGTCGTGGGCGATCGGCAACGACGGCGCCGTGTCCAAGTACAGCGTCAGCCAGCGGGACTTGCGAACCCCGGAGCGGATGCGCGCCACCGACCTCGCCGAACCGACAACCGTGGGCGACGCCCCGCTTTCCGACGCGTTGCTGGGCAAGAAGCGCCAGTGACTGCGCGTATGCCGGCCGGAACGTGTTGACTTCCCGCCCCGACACCCATATCGCCGAAGATTTGGCGACTCATTTCGGGCCGGGGTGCGTCACCCAGGCGTGCGTCGACGGCATGACCACCGTCTGGGTGCCCAAGGATCAGGTCAAGGCCGTCATGCGCTACTTGAAGAACGACGCGCCTGCCCGCTACGAACTGATGTTCGACCTGTCCGCCATCGACGAGCGAGCGCGGACGCGCCGCGAAGATCAGCCGGCCTCGGATTTCACCGTCTTCTACCACCTGATGTCGCTCTCGTCGGACGACGACCTGCGCATCAAGGTGGCGCTTGGCGACGGCGAGAGCGTCGACTCCATCGAATCCGTCTACCCGGTCGCGAACTGGTACGAGCGCGAAGCCTTCGACATGTTCGGCATCGGCTTCGACGGCCACTCGAATCTCCGCCGCATCCTGACCCCGGCGTTGTGGGAAGGCCATCCGTTGCGCAAGGAACATCCGGCGCGCGCCACGGAGATGGATCCCTTCAAGATGACCCCGGAGTTCCAGAAGGCGCAGCAGGATGCCTTGCGCTTCGTCCCGGAAGAATGGGGCATGAGCCTTTCGTCCAAGTACACGGACTTCATGTTCCTGAACTTGGGGCCGAACCACCCTAGCGTGCACGGCGTGTTCCGCATCGCGCTGCAGCTCGACGGCGAAGTGATCGTCGAGGCGGTGCCCGACATCGGCTACCACCACCGCGCCCAGGAAAAGATGGCCGAACGCCAGTCCTGGCACACCTACATCCCCTACACCGACCGGGTCGACTATCTCGGCGGCGTCATGAACAACCTGCCCTACGTGATGAACGTGGAGAAGATGGCGGGCATCGAAGTGCCCCCCCGCGCCCAGGTGATCCGCGTGATGCTCTGCGAGTGCTTCCGCATCGCCAGCCACCTGCTCTTCTACGGCACTTTCGCCCAGGACCTGGGCCAGATGTCGCCGGTGCTCTACATGTTCGCCGATCGCGAGCGGCTATTCTCCATCGTCGAGGCGATTACCGGTGGCCGCATGCACCCGAGCTGGTTCCGCATCGGCGGCGTCACCCAGGATCTGCCGGACGGCTGGGACACAATGGTGCTCGACTTCTGCGACTACATGCCGGCGCGGCTCGACCACTACCACAAGATGACGATGCGGAACTCGATCCTGAAGCGTCGCACCCAAGGCATCGGCGCCTACACCACCGAGGAGGGCATCGAGTGGGGCATCACCGGCCCGTCGCTGCGCGCTACCGGCCACGACTGGGACCTGCGCAAGAAGCGTCCGTACAGCATGTACGACCAGTTCGAGTTCGACATCCCCACCGCCGAGGCCGGCGACTGCTACGCCCGCTGCGAAGTGCGGGTGGAGGAAATCCGCCAAAGCCTGCGCATCATCCGCCAGTGCGCGGAGAACATGCCGTCGGGTCCGGTCAAGTCCGACCATCGGCTGACCACGCCGCCGCGCAAGGAGCGCACGATGCAGGACATCGAGACGCTCATCCACCACTTCCTGAACGTCAGTTGGGGACCGGTGATTCCCCCGTCGGAGTCCGCGACCACCATCGAAGCGACCAAGGGCTGGAACTCGTACTACTCCATCTCCGACGGCGGCACCATGGCCTACCGGACCCGGGTTCGCACACCTTCGTTTCCCGCCCTGCAGCAGATTCCGCTGATCAGCCGGGGCTTCATGGTGGCGGATCTGATCGCCATCATCGCCAGCATCGACTTCGTGATGGCGGACGTGGACCGATGAGCGAACCGGCCCTGATCCAGGTGCTTTCCGACGCGGAGGTGCGCGAGATCGAGGAGGAGTGCGCGCACCTGCCCGACCGCCAGTCGGCGGCCATCGACGCCATGATGATCGTCCAACGCCATCGCGGCTGGGTGTCCGACGACAGCCTCCACGCCGTCGCCCGGCTACTCGGGATGTCCGCCGAGAACCTGGACAGCATCGCAACGTTCTACAACCTGATCTACCGCAAACCGGTAGGACGGCACGTGGTCATGGTCTGCGACAGCGTCTCCTGCTACGTGATGGGTGCCGACGGGTTGAGGAAGGACGTGGAAGAGCACTTGGGCATCCGCTTGGGCGAGACGACGGAAGACGGCCGGTTTACGCTGTTGCCGATTGTTTGCCTCGGGGCATGTGACCGTGCGCCTACGATGATGGTGGACGAGGAATTGATCGGCGATGTCCGCACGCCGGACCTCGAGAATATCTTTGGACGGTTCGATTGAGCGCACAACGACGACAAATGGATGATGCAAGACCCCTGATCGGCATCGTCGATGCCGTCGGCGGTCCCGTCGATCTCGTCGCCTACGAGTCGCACGGCGGCTACGCGGCGGCCCGGACGGCGCTCCAGACCGCCCCCAACGACATCATCGACCTCGTAACCGAAGCCAACCTGCGCGGGCGGGGCGGTGCCGGTTTCGGCACCGGCATGAAGTGGGGATTCACCCGCGGCCCGGCAACGACGCCTGGCGGCAAGTACCTCGTATGCAATGCGGACGAGATGGAACCCGGCACGTTCAAGGACCGGTTCCTGTTGGAGCGGAACCCGCATCTTCTCGTCGAGGCCATGATCATCGCGGCCCACGCGATCCATGCCGAAACAGGCTATGTGTTCCTGCGCGGCGAGTACCACGAGCCGTACCGAGCCCTCCAGCAGGCCATCGACGACGCCTACGCCAAGGGCTACCTCGGCAAGCGGGTGTTCGGCTCGGAAGTCAATCTGGAACTCCGCATCCACCGCTCCGCCGGGCGCTACATCTGCGGTGAGGAAACCGCGCTCCTGAACGCCTTGGAGGGCAAACGCGCCCAGCCCCGGCTGAAACCGCCGTTCCCGCCCGCCAGCGGCGCTTGGGGCCGACCAACCATCGTCAACAACGTGGAAACCCTTTGCAACGTGCCGGCCATCGTCCGCAACGGCGCCGAGTGGTACCAGGACCTGGGTCTCGGGGACGATGCCGGCACCAAGATCTACGGCGTTTCCGGACGGGTGAATCATCCGGGACTGTGGGAACTTCCCATCGGCACCACCATCCGCGAGATCATCGAGGAGCATGCCGGCGGCATGCGGGACGGCTACACGCTGCGTGGGCTGCTGCCCGGCGGCGCTTCCACCGATTTCCTGGTGGAGGAGCACTTCGATCTCGCCATGGACTACGGCACTATCCAAGCCGCCGGCAGCCGCATGGGAACCGGCACCATGATCCTCATGGACGACTCCATCTGCCCGGTGGACATGTGCCGCAATCTGGAGCACTTCTTCGCGCAGGAGTCGTGCGGATTCTGCACGCCCTGTCGGGAAGGGTTGCCCTGGGTGGAGGAACTCCTCACCGATATCGAGGAGGGGCGCGCCAAGGAAGGCGATCTGGAAATGCTCGAGCGCAACGCCATGTTCATCGGCGGCGTCACGAACACGTTCTGTCTCCACGCGCCCGGGGCCATTGAACCGTTGGCGAGCGCGCTCAAGTACTTCCGGGAGGATTTCGAGGAGCACATACGCACGGGGCACTGTTCGTACTGACGCGCGCACCGGACGCTGCGCGCGCGTTCGCTCCACCGACGCACACGGTTTTCAGCGGATTCCCACAACGGCACAGGTCGATGTCGCACAGCTTCCGGCGAAGGGAAAGCGCATTCTCGGACTGCTACACTCATCCGAGGCAAATACAACGATGAACGCAACCGTGATCGACACGCTTAGACTCGCGGTCCGCCTGAGAGAAGCGGGATTTGAAGCCCCCAGGGCCGAAGGGATGGCGCGTGCTCTAGGCGACGAACTGGCGGAACGCATGCTCACCAAGAGCGATCTCGATGCGGCCCTTCGGCCGATCCAGGCGGGTATCGAGACCATGAACGCCAAATTCGAGGCCAAGTTCGACGGACTAGAACCCCGGTTCGACGCCATCGACGCCAGGTTCGACGCCATCGACGCCAGGTTCGACGCCATCGACGTCAAGTTCGAGGCCATGGGCGTCAAGTTCGAGGCCATGGACGCCAAGTTCGAGGCCAAGTTCGACTCGACCGACGCGAAGATCGAATCGGTGCATCGGGAACTCTCGGGCAAGTTCAACCTCCTCGTCGGGATGATGGCCCTGGGCTTCACGCTCCTCGTTGGGCTTGGCGGCTACAACGCGTTTTCCCCGCGCTTCGCCCACCCCCTCGCCAACCCGCCGGAGATTCAGCGGGACGCGAGCGAGACCCCCTCCAAACAGTCGCACCAGCCGGTGACCGCAGACCGACCGCGACCCTTCGCGCTCGGCGAAGCGAAACCGCTGCGATGATCGAGGGCCAGTGGGCTATGATATCGGGCTGAATTATCGTCCCCGGAACCGAATGTGACCGTGAAGCCGATCCCAAGCGCCCCAGAGCCGAACCGGTTCGCACTCGCCCGCGTGCATGCCGTCGTCGGTCTGGCTGCCGCGCTTGTCGCCCTTTGCGTGGTCGCGCGGCTGCTGCCTCATCCACCGAATTTCGCACCCGCGACTGCCATCGCCCTGTTCGGGTGCCTGTTCTTCGCCCGCCGATGGCAGGCGGCTGCCGTCGTTGCCATCGGCATGGCCGTCGGCGACTGGTTTCTCGGCTTCTACGATGTCGGCGTCATGCTGACGGTCTATCTCTCCCTGCTCATGCCGCTCGCGGCGCGTCGATTCCTCGCCCACTCGACGAGTGCCCTCCGCCTTGCCGGTGCCCTCCGCCTCGGCGGCGTGGCAGTACTCTCCGGGATCGGTTTCTACCTCACGACGAACGCCGCAGTGTGGTTCTTCACGGACGCGTACCCGGCGACGGCCGAAGGTCTTGCAGCCAGCTATCTAGCCGGTCTGCCGTTCCTGAAGTGGACCCTCGCAGGCAACCTGTTCTGGTCGGCGGCACTGTTCGGGCTGTACGAAGTCCTGCGAAGAGGCGCCGGCAAGCGTACCCAAAACACGGCGCACGCCTGACGTCGCCATGCGCGGACGGGCCTGGACTCTCGTTCACGCTCTTTGGCTTGCCTGTGCACTTTCTGTTCTCGCCGCCGAGGCGACGGCGCAGCTCGCGGTCCATCTCGATATCCGCGACGAGCTGACCGACAGCGGCCTCGCCGTTTCGATTCGGCGGAACGCCCCGGCAGGAACGAGCGCTCTCGCGTTCATGGAGGATGTTGTGGCGATGGAGTACCGCCGCTATCCGGGCGTCGGCGTGTTCGTCACCAGTCTCTGCGGCGTGGCCGCGCCGGACGGGGCCTTCTGGGCGCTCACCGTCAACAGCGTGCGCGCCGGGATCGGCATTAGCGATCTCACTATCGAAGAACCGGTCCACATCCGCTGGGACCTGGTCGCCAAGAAGCAACAATGAGCCACGATCTAGTCATCCGCGACGGTCGGATCGTCGACGGCACCGGGAGCGAGCCGTTCGCCGGCGACATCGCCATCGACGGCGACACCATTGCCGCCATCGGCAAGGTGAAGGAACGCGGCAAGGAGGAGATCCATGCCGACGGCCTGGCGGTGACGCCCGGTTTCATCGACCTGCACACCCACCTCGATGCGCAGATCGGCTGGGATCCGATGCTGACGCCGATTTCCTGGCACGGCGTCACCACGGCCCTGCTCGGCAACTGCGGGGTCACCTTCGCGCCCTGCAAACCCGCCGACCGGCAGTTCCTGGCCGAAATGATGGAAACCGTCGAGGACATCCCCCGCGAAGCGATCCTCTCCGGTCTGCCCTGGAATTGGCAGAGCTACGGCGAGTATCTCGATGCCTTGGAGACCATGGACCCCGCCATCAACGTAACCGGCATGGTCGGTCACGGCGCCGTACGTTTCTACGTCATGGGCCAGCGGGGGATCGACGAGAACCCGACGCCGGAGGAGATCGCCCAGATCGCGGAGGTCGCCGGCCAGTCGGTGAAGGACGGCGCCATCGGCTTCTCCACCAACCGCCTGCCGGGACACCGGTTGCCGGACGGGCGATCGATTCCCGGTACCTTCGCGAAGGCCGAAGAACTCGAAGCCATCGCCCGTGCCGTTGGCGCCCGCAACGGCCTGATGCAGAACGTGCCCTGGTACGCCAAGAACGCCATCGCGGGCGATCTCGACCTGCTTGGCCGGCAAGCCCGGGCAGGCGGTGGTCGCGTTCTGTTCAGCGCCGTCGAGACCGAGAGCTTCAACTTCGACGATCCCCACCAGATCATCGAGGACCTGCGGGCCGAGGGGCTCCAGATCTATGGCGTCACCGTGCCCCGTCCCGGTGGCTTCGTCTCGGCCTTGAAGACCAACATCTTCTTCCCGGCCTGGGCCAAGCTACGCGAGATGGACATCGACAAGCGACTCGAGGCGATTCGCGACGACACGTTCCGCGCGAGCCTGGTAGAGGCCGCCAAGGCCGACGCGGCAAGCGCGCCCTTCGCACGGGGCTTGCGTTGGATGGGCAACCAGGACCGGCCGATCTACACCAAGCCGCCGGAAGACAACCTGGCGGCCTTGGCCGATGCCGCGGGCGAACACCCTGCGGAGACCTGGCTGCGGCTGATGCTGGACAGCGACGGCGCGGCGGTATTCCATCGCCCGTTCTTCAACATGAAGTTCGATGCCGTGGAGTCGCTCATGCAGCGCGACTGGGTCGTGCCCGGCCTCGGCGATGCCGGTGCCCACGTCTCCCAGATCATGGACTCCGGCTGGCCGTCGTTCCTGCTCAGCCACTGGGTGCGCGACGAAGCCAAGGTGCCGCTCCACGAAGCCATCCGGCGCATGACCAGCGCAGCCGCGCGGGTGCTCGACCTCAAGGACCGTGGAACACTGGCGCCGGGCATGAAAGCCGACATCAACGTGCTCGATCCCGAGCGGGTGGAAGAACGCCAGCCCAGAGTCGTGCGCGACTTCCCCCACGGCAAGAGCCGCCTCATCCAGCGGGCAACCGGCTACAAGGCCACCCTAGTGAACGGTCGTGTGATGCTGCGCGACGACGAGCACACCGGGGAACGTTCCGGACGGGTGTTGCGCAACATGGCCTAGCGCGCGCCCTGAGGGCGCGTTTGAGAATGCTTGCGCATTCTCCCGACCTCGTTCGAAATGCGACTCAAGTGTCAACATTCGGCGCGCTCACGGAATCTAGGCGCGCCGCATGTGGCAGCGGCGCGCCCTGAGGGCGCGTTTGAGAATGCTTGCGCATTCTCCCGGCTTCGTTCGAAATGCGACTCAAGTGTCGACATTCGGCTTGCTCAAGGTATCTAGTGCGCCTCGCCGCCCGTATCTATGCGATCACCCGCCGGAGTCGGCGATGCTGATTGCATTTGGCGGCCTCTCCGCTGTGGGAAAGTCGGCCCTCGCCAGGGCGCTTGCCCGGCGGATCGGGGCGGTTCATCTGCGCATCGACACGATCGAGCAGGCGATGCGGAACGCCGGCCACACCGTGTCGGGACCAGAGGGATACCTGGTAGCCCGCGATCTTGCCGCGGACAATCTGCGCATCGGACGCACCGTCATCGTCGACTCGGTCAATCCGGTGGCGACAAACGCGGCTACTGGCACGAGACTGCGGCGAGCATGGAGGTGGAACTCGTGGAAGTCGAGGTGGTCTGCAGCGACGAACGCGAGCATCGCCGGCGCGTCGAGTCGCGCATCACCGATATCCCCGGTCTTGTGCTCCCGAACTGGCAACAGGTCCTGGATCGACACTACGAGACGTGGAAGACCGCCCATGTCATCGACACCGCAGGGCGCACGTTGGAGCAAACCTTGTCGCAAGCGGAGGCGATCATGCCGAGAAAGTCGCAGGGGGGCCAGACATGAGCCTCGGGTTCGCCAAAGTTTCCATCCTGCTCGCAAGAGCGTCATGGTGGCGATCCGCACGCCCCGGGCGTTGCTACGCCGCCGCGTCGAATATCTTGCCCGGATTCAGGATGCCCTTCGGGTCCATGGCCCGCTTGAGGGTGCGCATCAGCGCGATCTCCTCGTCGTTGCGCGATAGCCGCAAGTAGGCCTTCTTGTCGAGCCCGACTCCGTGCTCCGCCGAGACCGAGCCGCCGATGGAGGCCAACGGTTGATAGACCGCCCGCTTGACGCCGTCGTGGGCATCTTCACCGTCGCCCGCCGAGATGCCGAAGTGGATATTGCCGTCGCCGATATGGCCGAACACGAAGTTGGTGTAGTCGCCGAAGGTGGCATCGAGTCCCCGGTTCACCTCCTCCACGTAGGATTCCATGTTCGAGATCCTGAGACTCACGTCGAAGATGAACATCGGCTTGTACTGGTGCACCTGCTCGACGTCGTCCCGGATCGCCCAGAGTTCGCGGCGCTGGGCTTCGCTGGTGGCAATCACGGCATCGGCGATCAAGCCGGATTCGTGGGCTTCGGCGAAAACCTCCTCGATGCGGTCGTGGTCGGCTTCGGGATTTCCGCCCATCGCCTCGACGAGCACGTAGAAGGGGTAGTCTTGGGACAGCGGCGGTTTCTGGGCCGCAGGCGTCGTGGTGACCAGCCGGTAGAAGTTGTTCCAGAGCACCTCGAACGCCGACAGCGTGCCGCCCAACCCGGCGTCCACGGCCTTGAGCAAGTCGATCACCCGGTCGAAGTCGGGCACGGCGACGAGCATGGTCTCCTGGCTGCGTGGCTTCTCACGCAACCGCAGCACGGCGCGTGTCACGATGCCGAGACTGCCCTCGGTGCCGATGAACAGTTGCTTCAAGTCGTAGCCGGCATTGTTCTTGATCATGTGGTTCATGGACGACACCACGGTGCCGTCGGCGAGCACCGCCTCGACGCCGAGCACCATGTCCCGGGTCATGCCGTAGCGGATCACCCGGTTGCCGCCGGCGTTGGTGGCGATATTGCCGCCCAAGGTGCAACTGCCGCGGCCGCCGATGTCCAGCGGATACATGAGGCCGTGCTCGTCGGCGGCGTTCTGGACAGCCTCCAGAACGACGCCGGACTGCACGCACATGGTGCGCTCCACGGAGTTGACCTCCTCGATGGTGTTCATGCGCTCCAGCGACAGCACGATCTCGTCGGATCGGGTGACGGCACCCTCCACCAAGCCGGTGAGGCCGCCGTGGGCAACCACCGGCTGGCCGGCCGCATTGCAGATCGCAAGAATCCGACTCACCTCTTCGGTGGTGCGCGGGCGCAGGATCGCCCGCGCCTCGATGCCTTCGCTGCGCCAGACGCCGCTGGCCCGGGAGGAGACGTCCGCGCCGGTGAGGAGGCCGCCGTCACCCACCACCGCGCCCAGTGTAGCCAGGAGATCGTCCATGGTTCGCTTCGCTTCGGTTATCGAACCGATTAGATTACACCGTCGGCGCAGAAGGATCGAAGCGGTCGCTCTCGCGGCGCGCGCCAATTTCGTGAGAGAGTTCATCCCGTGGCCGAGAACCGCGGATACGACGGAAGGGAAAGACGCCAACTGAACGTCGAGTTCCCGGCACGACCTGCATGAACCCCGATCGCTTCGACAAGGCGTACTACGACCGCTACTACCGCAACCCCGGAACGCGCGTGGTCAAACCCCGGGAGGTCCAGCGCCAGGCCGACTTCATCGCGGCCTACCTGCGCTACCTCGAAGTTCCCATCAATGGAGTCGCCGACATCGGCTGCGGTTTGGGGCGCCTGCTGACGGCGCTAGGGCAGGCGTTCCCCAAGGCCCGCACCCTCGGCGTGGAGTCGAGCCGGTATCTGTGCGCCGAACTCGGCTGGGAGGCCGGTTCGCTGCCGGACTACCCCGTGGTACGGCAATACGACCTTGTCGTCTGCTACGACGTGCTCTCGTATCTGGAAGATCACGAGGCGGCGTACGCGATCAAGACCTTGAATCTCCTGACCCGCAGAGCGCTCTTCTTCGGCGCGTTGACCGAGGAAGATCGCGACCTGTGCGACCCGGTACGCACGGACACGGACGTCTATCTGCGGTCGAACCGGTGGTACCGCCGCCGTCTCGACCGCCACTTCGAACCGGTAGGCGGCGGGCTGTGGCTGAAGAAGCCGGTTCAGGCGTTCATTTGGACATTGGACCGACGATAGGCGCGGCCAACCGGCCGGTACAGGACTCTACGGTGGAGACAGCCCGAGTCGCTCGTACTGCTCGGGCGGCGCCTGATGCGCCGCAAGCGCGTGCTCGAGCGCCGGGGTCATTCGCGCCTCGACGGCATCGTCCGCGATGGGGTTGGTCTGGCCGGGATCCGTGGCGAGATCGAAGAGTTGCGTCTTGAAAACCTCTGCAATCGCGCTCTTGGCGGAGCGGCCCGGACCCACCGACGGAATACGCATCACCGGGCAGCCCTTGGTGAAGCCGAGGGGTTCGTTCCACTGCATGTTCGCCAGCTCCCTGGGCGAGAACGGGCTTCTCATGTGGGTGGGCATCAAGGTGTATTGGTTGAGGGGCTGGTTGTCCCCGGCCGGGCCGCGCATGTAGACGTGGCGACCGTCGGTGATGTTCACGTGCGCACCGAACATGCCGTAGATCGCGACGTCGCGAATCCTGGCATCGTCCTCGATGGTGGCGCGCAGGGGCAAGCCGTCCATGTCCGGCGGCGGCGTCATGCCGAAGTAGTCGAGGATGGTCGGGCCGACGTCGATGGTGGTGGTGAGGCTGCGCCGACGAACGCCCTTCTTGCCGCTGCGCGGATCCCAAGCGAAGAACGGGATGTGGCCGTTTCGTTGTACCAGGGCATGCGCACCTTGCCCCACCAGTCGTGCTCGCCGAGCAGGAAGCCGTGGTCGGTGACGACGAACAGCATGGTGTCGCACCACATGTCGTGCTCGTCCATGAAGTCGATCACGCGGCCGAGGTAGTGGTCGCATTGGGTGAGGAGCGCGGCGTACTGATAACGCAGGTACTCGACGGCGTCGGGATCCTCCGTGACCCGTTCGTACTTCGGCCAGTCGAAGTGCAGGGCTTTTTCTGGGAATTATATACTTGACTACCCAAGCGGCTTCACAAGGACGACTAGGCCCAATATCCGGGAATGACGGACTCGATCTGGCGCACCAAATCGATGATGCCTCTGTATCCGCGAATTGATGGCCGACATCCGAACTCGTGAATCAAATCATGGACGATCCCGGAATCGCCCACCGTCTGTGCGGGGGTTGCGACGTCCGCGCTCAACGCCAGAAAGGAAAGGAAGCAGGCTGTGTGAATATCCTTTAGCTCCGGGCCTTTCTGGCGACTCAGCTTGTCCGAGAACCAATGCACGCCTTCGGCGGGCATGCCACTTTCCCCCGGTTTCAGAGCCCGGCCATCCTTCTTTTCGGATAGTCCCCGACTCCGCAGTATCGTATCGAGGTCTTCTCCGGGTTTGACCAGCGCGCAGGATGGTAGAGACGTGCGAGTCCGACCCGACCGTCCCGGTGGACAATCGACATAGTACAGCGTGGGGTAGATTCTAGCGTCTTCCATAGTGCAGTATATTTAGCCGCTATCACTCATTTCCGACAAAAACATTCGTCGGAAATTCTCCTCCGGCTAAATACCTCCGAACCGAGGAGGCTCAAACATGGACAAGCGAAAGGAATTCATCAAGGAATACGTCGAAGCGCCCAGATATCTATACGACGAACCATCATCGAAATAAACCCTTCCGTATCCGAACTCCGTTCCTTTGACCGCTTTTTCCATATCGTCCGGAACGAGCTTTACGACTTCCATCGCCAAATCACCAGGATGCTTTGTAGAACAGACGATGGCCGTCCTCGAAAGCCTGTTTCGCTTTCCTGATGAAAACTCTGTCGGACTTGATGCAATCTTTCGTGGATTCTCCGAAGAAAAACCCAGTCGTGCGGGGAAGCTCGTTGTTTTCCACGGCATCGCTCAGACGTTCCACGTCATCCGCAGTCAATTCGACCGGTCCGACGAAGTTGCCGGAATCGTCTACATCGTTGCTCGGAAGGTCGGAAATGATTCCGCCTTTTTCCTTGTAGAGTCTCCCCATCCATCCGTGCAGATCGGGATGCTTGCTCCAGTAGAACAACTCGTCGCCGATGGCGTAGGGCTGTTCCCCGAATTCATCGAGAAATTCTTTCGTGTACTCGTCGAACCACTCCCTGCTCGTGCATTGGAAATCCGTTTGCGCTGGCAATTCGTCCTGCGTTTTGTAGACATGCATGTCGAGACCCATTTCAGTTTCCTCCGTTCCTCGTATTTGCAACCGTATCGAGTACCTTTTCGTCTTCGACGATGTATCC
>JAKZRQ010000337.1:0-4345 GCA_047518105.1 Pseudomonadales bacterium
GGTGCCGTTGGTGGATGATGCGTTGGATGAGCCGCCGGAGGAGACGCTCGTGCTCACCCTCGTCGATCCTTCCGGTGCAACGCTGGCGGCTGGTTCGGCGACCGGCACGATCAGGGACGACGACGAGACGCCGGCGTTGTCGATCGAAGGCGCGGCGGGCGACGAGGATGTGGGGGAACTCGCATTCGACGTCACCCTGTCCGCGCCAAGCGGGCGTGTCGTTACGGTGCGCTACGCGACGTTCGACGGTACGGCGATGTCGGGCGACGACTTCGTTCCCGCGAAGGCGACGCTGACCCTTGAACCCGGCGTGGCCTCCGCCGCGATACGGGTCGCAATAGTCGACGACATATTCGACGAGCCGGACGAGACTTTCGTTGTGGGGCTGGCCGATCCGCTAGGCGCGAGTCTTGCCACGGGATCCGCGACGGGTACGATCCGCGACAACGATATCGCACCACCGACCGCGAACGCGACGATGCCGGACGTCAGGCTGTGCGTCGGCGGCGCCGACCACCGGATCGATCTAGCCCATCATTTCTCCGGTGAGATGCTTCGCTTCGCGGCGCTGTCGTCGGCGCCCGACATTGCGGCTGTCACCCTGGCCGACGGCCTCCTTGCCGTGAGGCCGGTCTCCGAGGGCGAGGCGTCGGTCACCTTGACCGCGGTCAACGAGGCCGGTGAGGTGAGCAGCATGTTTATCGTGCACGTCGTTTCGGACCCGGCCGAACTGGTCGCCGTCGACGGCGTCCTCGCCGGCGTCGGCCGCAGCCTGCTGAACACCATCGCGGCGTCCATTGATGCGCGATTCGAACTGAATAGGGGGTCGGAACCGCAGCCGCAGCGAGTTCCGCTGGATTCGGCTTCAGGAGCAGGACGACCGCGGTCGGAAGACTTCGGGTTCGTCCCCCACAATTTCCCTGGAACCAGTGGGGGCTCGGGTCCGGTGCGATCCGATGGACTGCGAGCCGGTACCGTCGGACGGCGTTCAATGGCGCCATTCTCATTCTCGGCCGCAGGCTCGTCGCCAGCGACGTCGTGGTCAGTCTGGGGGCGTGGCGGAACGCATCGCTTTGAAAGCCCTGGCGACGAGATGGGTCACAAGGGTACTCGCGAGGAGGTGCGAGCCGGCATCGATGCCCGGTTCGGAAACTGGCTCGCCGGAGTCTCCATGTCGGGAAACCGGGCGGTCGCGGACTACAACTTCGTGCGCTCTTTGGCCGGCTGCGGCACGTCCGACGCGGGCACGGGAATATTCGAGACGGAGTTGATGAGCGTACAGCCCTACGCGGGCCGATCAATGGGTTCCGGCTGGCTATGGGCAACGGTAGGCGCTGGCCGGGGCGAGGCGGTGGTCGAGAGATGTGGGTCGGGCATGCGCGGAGCGGCCGACCTCGCGATGCATACGGTCGCGATGGGCGGTCGCCATCCCGTCGCCGCGGGAGTCCGGTTCGAGTGGTCGCTGGTGGAAGACATGGGCGTGTTGCGCTTGGCGACTGACGCGGCGCGGGGACCAGTCGGCGACCGGGAGGTGACGGTGGGCCAGGCGCGAATCGGCGTGCAACTCGGGGTCGCGCCAGCGAGACGCTCTTGTCCGCTGACGACGTGGGTTCGGGCGTCGGCGCGGCGTGACTGGGGCGACGGCAGCACCGGTGTGGGTGTGGAGTTCGCGGCCGGATCCCGGTATCTGGACCGGGGGCGCCGGATAGCGTTGGATGCGGGTATCCACGTGCTGGCGACTCACTCTGCTGGCGATGTTTCGGA
The DNA here is from genome assembly GCA_047518105.1 of Pseudomonadales bacterium. Taxonomy (GTDB): domain Bacteria; phylum Pseudomonadota; class Gammaproteobacteria; order Pseudomonadales; family Azotimanducaceae; genus VXYL01. The sequence continues at coordinate 1,765 of JAKZRQ010000337.1, forward strand.
AATGGGGGTCGACCTGTCGGCATCGCTTCTGCCGAAGGCTGATGGGACCGGATTGAGTCTGACTCTGGCGACTCGGCAGGGCCAAGGCATCCGTGCGATGGACCGGTGGGACGTCTGGCGCCAGACGGAGCGAACGGCGCAATCCCGCTGGCAAACGTCGTTGGATCTGGGCTACGGCTTTGGTTCACCGCGTCGTGTGGCGATGCCATTCGCGCGCCTGCAGACTTCCGGGCGGGATTCGATCGACTACCGATCCGGCCTGCGGTACGAGTTCGTCAAAGGCAACGGTAGAATTGCTATGGAGTTGTCGGTTGGCCAGCGCCGTTTTTCCGGCGTCGTCGCCGGCGATGTTCTGTTGCGCATAGACGCCGGATTCTGAAGGCAGGGCTTGGAGTTCGTCGCTCCGGAATACCCACACCAGGCGATCTGTCCACAGTCAACTCCTCCGCACGCGGGGCGCCTCGAGTGAGGCATCCCGGGTGGACCCTCCCGAAGGCCAAAAATCCGGGAATTACAACAGACAAGCACCCGCACGCGGGCAAAACCCTGCGCGATCATCGCGGCCCCTGATGAAATATCGGGGCTAGGAGTCTGCGCTCTAGAACGTTTTTGGGAGAAAATACGGGGAAAATAATCCAAAGGTGTCGAAAATATCCTCTCGTTTCGGGGATTATCACCCACAAGAACCCGTTTTTCGTCCATTTATTGAGTGTTCTTCCCCCGAGATTTTTCTACGGCGCAGCCTTGCATGGAACAACACTGCCACCACCGCTGGAGGACTTGTAACGTCGGAGTTCCCTGGGCGTCACGGGCAAACTGTAATCCAGCGGGCTGAAGGCTCCCAGCAGCCTGTCGGACGTGACGCGCTAGCGGCAAGACCGACAGGGTGACGGGCACGCGGGTGGGACGAAACAGTCGGGCTTGGGCGGGGGCAAAACACGGCGCCCGCCAGGGCGACGGTTTTTGTGGCGCCAGGAGGTCGAACCTGCGTCGCGGCCGGCCACCGTCGCGCGCCGCGGTGGGCATCGGGGCGCCGAGGAAGGTCTTGGCCGGAATTCAGGGAGTGAACCCGAGCGCGCGCGCGGAGGCGGGCACGTCCGGGAGCCGCAGCGGCCCGGGCAGGTCGCGGAAGTGCGCGAACAGTTTCGGTCCGCCGGGCCACTCCGAAAGCCGCCGGCGCTCCTCCTCGGTGATGCCGGAACTGGTGAAGTCGCCGGCCTCGCCCGCGTCGTCGACGGTGACGATGACTCCGTGCGCGGCGCCGGTCAGCGCCCTCGCGCTCCTGGGTATCTCTCGCAGCACGGTGTCGGGGTCGAGGCTCGCATTAATGTGCTGCATCGCCGCGCACAGGCGAGTGACGCGTTCGCGCAGCGCGGTGATTTCGAGCTGCTCTTCGTCGGTATACATAGTCCGTTCCTCCCTGGCGGGCCTAAGGTCGTCTGGCGTCGGACCGTGTGGTCAGATTATCTCCGAAAGATCACGTTAACGACACTATGTTTTTCGGAAAGATCACATGTAAATCACCTTCGGATGATACACTCGGATGCGACGGATGTCCTAGTGGACCCGGCAAACTCCTTTCGGCTTCCAGGGCGGCCCTATGCGGAACGGACACTACTGCGGGCAGGCGACGCCTTTCAGCGGATATGGCAGCGGGGATGAGGCGGACCGTATCGGAGACGGCCCGCCGGTATCCAATGTGGCGCCTTTCTCGGTCTACGCCTGGCTACGGTCCTCCCCGACGGCGGAGGCCTGCGACATCGCCGGACAACGCAGCGCACGTATCCACGCCGTTGACATCGGACGCGACACACAACCGCACGGAAGAGCAGCCATCGCGCTCCTCGAAAAATGCGCGGACCGCGGCTACGGCGGCAACCCGGCAGTCGACGAAGTACATGCGATGCGCTCTGCGCGAAAGTTGAAGGATGCTGTCGAAGACATCATCCCCATCCGGCGCACCTTGCGGTTCGTCGATTGCTCGCCGGATACGTTGCGGAACGCGACAAGCACGACGGAACACCGCTTGGCCTCGATCGAAGTTCGCATGGCGGCGGCGCTCTCCGAGCTGGAGGTGCTGCTTATGCCCGACGACAAGGCCGCTTATGAGAATAGACGGGCAACCCGGCAGAGCGGGTTTCCCGAAGGTATTAGCACCAATTGCGACAGGACGCGCGTAGCAGCGGGTTGTACCGGTCAGCGCAGGTCGGCCAGCCGAAAGACGAGGCAATGGAACGCGATGGCGCGCGGTGACCAACGTCGGCGTGCGGGGAGCCGGCGCGAGGCTTCGAAGTACGGGAGCGACAGCCGTCCAGCTAACGAGATGAAGCATGGCCGCTCGCCAACGCGTTGGCTAAAGGTTTTCCGGGGGCGTGTCGCTTGGCCTGGGGTCCGGATTGCGTCGCGCGCGTCGGGACACGCTTGGCGCCTCGGCAAGGGGACCGCGTGGGTCTTGGCGCTGCTGGCAGGCATCGGCCATGCCGAAGAACGGTCGCATGAATCGGGCGCCTCGGGCGTTTTCTACGTGTCCGCAACAGTCGTCTCGGATGACACCGGCGGACTGGGGGAGAGTGGAGCGGCT
>JAKZRQ010000338.1:0-18637 GCA_047518105.1 Pseudomonadales bacterium
CACTAGGTCACCCTGCGATCGGGGGATGAATCGGGCGGAAGGCGAAAGGCGAGAGGCGAGAGGCGAGCGAAAAGAAAGATGCTGATCGATCGGCTGGAGTTGACCAATCTGCTTTCGTTCGGACCGGATTCGCCTGCACTAGATCTCAGACCGCTGAACGTCTTGATCGGTCCCAACGGTTCCGGGAAGTCGAACCTTCTCGAAGCGATCCGTCTACTGAGCTGCGCGCCCACAGGCATTGCCGAACCACTAGCCCGCATTTCTCACCAGGGGCCGTGATGATCGCGGAGGATTTTGGCCCCGTGTACACACGGGCACGTGCGCGTGCTCGCGACCGAGAGCATAGCGGGGCCTACGGTTGAGGGAGCATGTGCGCGCACGGGGCCAAAAGACCCGCGAGGGCACGGCCAGCGCAGTCTGCAACCGGCACGATCGTTGGCATCGCGGTCAACTTCTTGAAACCATGAGCTCTTTTGACGCCGAGAAGCGGCCTGGTGAGAAATGCGGGCTAGCGGGTGTTCGCCGGGAACGCTGCGGGCTTCGCCGTGGATGACGGCAAACCGCAGGCCGGGTTCAAGCCCGCAAACGGGAGGTCGCGAAACCGGACAGATCATGTGCTAGAAAAAGCGGACAGTTCCATTTGCTACTGACACTACTGACACCCGCGCTTGCCATCCCCCGCGCCTTTTGCGAGCATGAGTTGTCAATAGAGGCGCGGCGCATCGACTATCCGCTGTCAACAACCGACGCTCGGCTGCCCAGGTCAAGCCACTCTGGTGGAATCTTCCATGACCGACGATCTTCCGCACACCTTGACCGGCGGCGAGCCCGCTAGGCTCTTTCCGGTCCTGGCCGAAACATCAAAGGAGGGTCGGGCTCTTTCGGTGTTGCTGGCATGCGTAGCCAGTGTTGACGACCTCTCTCGAACCCTACTGTCGACTCTGGGGCAGCGCACAGGCGTTCGCGCGCGCGTCCGAACGTTCACGGAAGTTGTGCCCGCCAACATCCCAGCGGGCCTCAACGGCCGCCCCGATGGGCTCATTGCCGTTCAGGCGGGTCGCAGATCCTGGAGTGCCTTCGTAGAGGCGAAGGTGCGCCGATCCAGGCTTGAGATCGAGCAGATCGAGACGTACCTGAAGCTGGCCAAGGCGAATGGCGTCGACGCGGTAATCACCATCTCCAACGAGTTCGCGGCAGTGCCTCACCACCATCCCCTACGGGTCTCGCGACTACCCAAGGGCGTCGGTCTGTTCCATTGGTCCTGGACTAGCATCCACACGCACGCGAAGGTGCTTCTCGCCGCCAAAAGCGTCGACGATCCCGAACAGCGCTTTCTTCTCGCCGAACTCGTCAGATTTCTCGACCACCCCAGCACCGGCGTCATGCATTTCGACCGAATGGACAACAACTGGAAGGATCTTGTGATGTCGGTGGTGGCAGGGGCGCCACTTTCGAAGGCGTCGGAGACTGTTACCGACACCGTCGCGAACTGGCATCAGGAGTGCCGCGACCTGGCGCTCAAACTCATGGAACGCGTGAGTTCGAATGTCGTGACTCGCTTGCCGCGAGCACACCAGCTCGATCCTCAGCGCCGAATTGCAGACGACGCCGAGAGTCTCTGCAAGACCTCGAAGCTCTCGGTCGAGTTTAGCGTGCCGGACGCCGTCTCCCCCATAAAGGTGGAGGCGGACATTCGGACACGGTCCATTCACGCGTCCATGACGTTGCGTGCACCCGTAGACCGGAAGTCCGCGAGAGCCCGCACGAACTGGCTTTTACGACAGCTCTCCGGAAGCGATGCATCGCATCTGCACCTCGTCGCGGTATGGCCGGGGCGAGCCGCCAAGACCCAGGAGACCTTGGATGAGGTGCGTTCGAACCCGGACGCATTGCGCCCGTCGAATCCCCGTCTCGCACCTTCGGCGTTTGAAGTACGCTTGGTTCGCGATATCGGAGCCAGATTCTCTGGAGCCAAGACGTTCATCGACGACCTTGAAACGACGGTGGTGCACTTCTACGGCGAAGTCGGCCAACGGCTCAAGAACTGGCAACCCGCCGCTCCCAAGCTGGTCGAAGAGCCAGACGCCAGTCGTCAGCGACCAACAGCCGTCGACCACCAGATCCGAACTGCGCGCGACGATGCCGCGGACGCCCTGATCGGCGACTCAACCGAGCATCATTGACTGGGCTCCTACTCCGGTGCGAGTGGGTTCGTTGGCACCGCTAGTGCGTAGCGAACTGCACCCACCGCAACGTGTCGGCACCGTTGCTGATGCTGCAACATAATCGTTGACAACAATTTCGTTGAACAATAGTCTGCTTGCGGATTCTGTTGAACGGGAACGCCATGAGATCCTCCACGGGTCGCTGGGTGAGCGGCGACGACTTCTTCGACCGTGACAGCGAACTGACCTTTGCTCGAAGCGCGCGTGCGCGACCGCAACCACCTGTTGGTGGCCGGGCAGCGGCGCATGGGCAAGACCAGCATCCTCCAGGAGCTCGGACGTCGTTTGGAGTCGGACGGCTGGGTGTATCTGTTCGTCGATGTCGAGGGAGCGACATCCCCGGAGGACGTGATCGCGGACATGGCGCGGGTAGTGCATCCCGTCCGCGCCGTGGCAGCGCGTCTGGCGTCGGGCATGAAGCGTTGGTTAACGGAGAACGTCGACGAGATCAGCGCGCTCGAATTCGGCGTGAAGTTCCGCGCGGGTCTCGACGCCGGAAGTTGGCGCCGCCACGGCGAGGATCTGCTGCGGGCTTGCGCGGCGGGGGACAAGCCGGTGCTGCTGGTCGTCGACGAACTGCCCATTTTTCTGAAGCGCCTGCTACAGCGCGACGGCCATGCGGATCGGGTCGGCGAGTTCCTCAGTTGGCTGCGCGGCGCGCTCCAGGGGCTCGGGGACGCCAGTCCGGTCCTGATCGTCTCGGGCAGCATCGGGCTTGAGCCGCTTTGTGCGCCGACTGGGCCTGTCCGACCGCATCAATCATCTGTATCCGGTGCGTCTAGGCCCCTGGAGCTGCGACGCGAGCGTCGCGTGTTTCGAGCGCCTGGCGGCGAGCTACGGTCTTGTGGTTGACGACGGGGTGGCCGACGCCGTGTATGCGGCGCTTGGCGTCGGCATTCCGCACCATGTTCAGTCGTTCTTCGCGCGGCTGCGGGACTTCGCCGTGATGCGCGGACGGGACCGGCTGCGCGTCGAGGACGTCCGCGCGGTCTACCAAGGGGAACTGCTCGGCCCGTCGGGTCAGAACGACCTGGTCCACTACGAGACGCGCCCGAAGGAAGCCCTGGGCGACGAAGAGCACCGGTTTGCCATGGAGATACTGGCCGAAGCGGCGACCACCGGCGTCTTTGCGCCGAGAGCGCGCCGCTGCCTCGATACGCTGTACTCGGCGGTCGTCGCGGACGCATCGAAGCGCATCGCGGATACGTTGGACGTGCTGGTTCACGACGGCTATCTCGACGCATCCGACGACGGGCACCGCTTTACGTCCCGGCTGCTTAAAGATTGGTGGCGGGCGCGGTTTCGGGACCATCACGTGCCGTTGGCAACGCGGGTGGGGGGCGTGGACCCCGGGGGCGCTGCGCAATGACGGATACCGGTGGTCTGGCGGGGTCGGTCGGTCCGAGCGTCCGAAAGTTCAACCCGGGGACGCTGCAGTCCGACCGGGAGATCATCGATCAGTTCGCGGTTCGCCATGGCGAGCTCGATATCGTGCTCGACGTCCTGCGCGGAAACCTAGGTCGCGCATCGTGCCAGCACGCGCTGATCGTGGCGCCGCGCGGGCGCGGCAAGACGATGTTGCTCGCGCGAGCGTCGGCGGAGCTGCGCACCAACGAGGCGTTTTCAGGGTCGCTGCTGCCGGTGCGGTTCATGGAGGAAAGCCACGAGATCGCGGACCTGGCCGACTTCTGGCTGGAGGCGCTGTTCCACCTGGCGAGGGAGATTTCGCCGGTGCGTCCCGAACTGGCCGCAGAACTACGAGCGACGCACGCATCGCTTTGCGAACGCTGGCGCGAGCGGGCGCTCGGGGACCTCGCCCGCGCCGCCGTGCTGGATGCGGCGGACCGGCTCGACCGGCGGCTCGTGCTCATGGTGGAAAACCTGCAGGCGCTCAGCGCCAATGCGGGCGCGGACTTCGGGTGGCAGCTTCGTGCCGTGTTGCAGTCGGAACCTAAGGTCATGCTGCTAGCTTCCGCGACGAGCCGGTTCGAACGGCTCGACGATGCCGAGCAGCCGTTCTTCGAGCTGTTCCGGATCATCGACTTGAAGCCGTTGACGACCGACCAGTGCGGCCGGCTGTGGGAGACGGTCGGTGGGGATCGCCTCACGGGACGCCAGATCAGGCCGCTCGAGATCCTGACCGGCGGCAGTCCGCGGCTGCTCGTGATAGTCGCCGGATTCTCGCGGCACTGCTCGTTGCGCCAGCTGATGGAGGAACTGGTGATGCTGGTCGACGAGCACACGGAGTATTTTCGCGGCCACCTCGAGGTCCTGCCGAAGGGCGAGCGGCGAGTCTACGTCGCCGTGATCGACCTGTGGCGACCGTCCACCGCGGGGGAGATCGCCGCCCGGGCGCGCATGGACGTGCGGGCGGTGTCGACGATGCTCGGTCGGCTGGCGGACCGGGGCGCCGTGACGCGAGGCGCGGGAGACGATGGCCGAAAGAAGCTCTACGCCACCGCCGAGCCTCTCTACAGCATCTACTACAAGCTGCGGCGCGAGCGGGACGAAGCGGTCGTGGTCGAGAGCCTCGTCCACTTCATGATGGCCTTCTACGACCCGTTCCTCCTGTATGGCGTGCTCGACGGGCTCTGGGCGGAGGCGAAGGCGTCGCCGGCGCTGCACATCGGAATCGAGCGCGCGCTCGCGAGGAGGCCGTCGGATGCGGATCCGGGCGCCCGCATGACTTGGAACCACCTCGAGGGCGTTTCAAAAAGGGTCGCGAGCGACCGCTACGGGGAGGCCCAGATGGCCCTCCAGAAAGAGTCGATCGTAGCATCCCAGGCCGGGAACTGGGGGCGCGTGATCGAGCTTGTCGACCGGTATGTCGCCGAGGGGTGGGACCGGGCGCCGGCGGCTATGCCGGACCACGAAGAGGTGTACCTAGCGCACCTGAAGGCCGAAGCCTATCTCAGAATGGGAGAGTACGGGAAGGTGGTGGCCATCGGGTCGGAAATCGTGAGCCGGTTCCGCGAGAGCCGCGATGTGTTCATCCAGTATCGGTCCGCCATCGTGCTGCTGCGCACGGTGGAGGCACACGCGAGGCGGGGCGACTCCGTGGGAGCGATCGCGAGCGCCCGGGCCATGTTGGACTGGTTCGGTGAACGCGACGATCCGCAGTTCGGTCCGCTCGTCGCCGATGCACTGGTGCGGCAGGCGGAAGCGGAGCGGGATCTGGGCCGTCTGGACGCAGCGATGTTGCGGCTCGACGAAGTCGTAGCGCGTTTCGGGGACAGCGACGCGCCGGCGTTCGGGCGGCCGGTTGTCGCGGCGCTGGTGCGAAGAGCCGACGTGGCGCGGTCGCGCAGCGACAACGCCGAGGCGGTGGCAGCGCTCTACGACGTGGCCATCGAACGCGGCCGCACGTTGGGTGTCGAGCAGGTGGGGCGCTCGTTGGGGAGCGCATTGCTGAACCGCGCGTTCGTGCGGGGGCAACTCGGCGATTTCGAAGGGGAGATCGCCTCGTACGAGGAGTTTGTCGACCTGTTTGGCGATGGTGATGCGGCCGAGGAGGAAGTCACTTTCGCGTTGAGCTTCATGGCCCTGCGGCAGGCGGAGACCGGGCGTGCGGAGGAGGCGATGCGGCGATGCGCGGAGGTCGAACAGCGCCTCGGCGACGCCACCGGGGCCTGGGCCTCAGGGATCCGGGGGCTTGCGCTCGGGGCGCGTGCGATCATGCACATGGTCCGCCGAGACACGGTGGACGCCATGGGAGCCTTCCGTGCGGCCTATGGGGAGCTTCCGACCAGCAACGAGTTCTGGCTGGGTGCCGTGACGAGGCTTGCGCTGAACCTGATCGCGGCGGGCGCCGCAGAGGGCGATCTTGTCGAGGTCCTCGCAAACGACGGCGGAAAGTCCGCGAAGATCGCCCCGCTGATCGCGGCACTGCGTGAACGCTGCGGCGAGCCCGTCCGTGTGCCGGCCGAGGTGCTCGCGGTGGCCGTGGACATCCGCAAGCGGATCGAAGAGCGTGCCGACAGGGGTCTGTTGACCGCGTTCTGACGACGCAGGCTTCCCGTTCCGCCGCATCGGCCCGATGCAGGGGCAGAGGCTTGGGCTCGGTTCGCCGGATGCAAGGCAACGCGTGGAGCCGTTGCCGTTGGCGAGGGGGGCGGGATCCCGGACGTCGAGATCGAGAGGGCACTCATGACTTGCCAACCTACTCCACTTCGCAATAATCGACCGACGTCAAGATGCAATCAATGTGAGGGGAGACGAGATGGCGCGATTCCACGAGTTCACCATGAACACCATCACCGGCGAACTGCTCGGTTTCGAGAAGTACAAAGACCAGGCGTGCCTCGTCGTCAACTTGGCGAGCCAGTGAGGCATGACGCGTCAGTACGCAGGTCTGCGTACCCTTGAAGAAGACGGCGCCGTGAAGGTGCTCGGTTTCCCATGCAATCAATTCGGCGCCCAGGAACCGGGCAGCAACGAGGATATCCTCGAGTTCGCGCGTTCCAGGTACGATGCCAACTTCCAGCTATTCGCCAAGATCGAGGTCAACGGTGATGGCGCCTGCGACCTCTACGAGTACCTGAAGGCGGAGCAGCCTCGACCGGACGGCAAGACCAACATTGCCTGGAACTTCACCAAGTTCCTGATCGACGGCGACGGTCGCGTACTTGCGCGCTACGAGCCCAAGGTCACACCGGCCGAAATCGCCGAAGACCTGCCGCGCCAACTATAGACGACAAGCCCAAGGAGCCCCGACGATGGCAGCCCTCGACGGATTGCGCATTCTCGACATGACCCAGTACGAAGCCGGGACGTCCTGCACCCAGGCGCTCGCCTGGCTCGGTGCCGACGTGGTGAAAGTCGAGCGTCCCGACCGCGGCGACCCCGGACGCGGTCCCGGCGGCAGTGCCGAGTACTTCGTCGTCTGGAACTCCAACAAGCGCAGCGTCGCCATCGACTTGGCGCAGCCGCGGGGAAAGAAACTGCTGCTCGACATGCTGCCGAACTACGACGTCTTCGTGGAGAACTACGCCCCGGGCGTCGTCGAGAGACTTGGCATCGACTACGACGTCATGCGCCGGGTCAAGCCGGACATCATCTACGGCCGCATCAAGGGATTCGGCACCTCGGGTCCATGGTCCGACTACAAGTGCTACGACATGGTGGCGCAATCGGCCGCAGGCGCATTCTCGATAACCGGCGAGGCCGACGGGCCGCCCATGCGTCCGGGGCCGACGACCGGCGATGCCGGAACCGGCGTGCAAATGGCGTTGGCCATCGCGGCCGCCTACGTGCAGAAGCTCAACACCGGCAAGGGCCAGCTCATCGAACTGTCGATGCAGGAGGCCATGACCTACTACCTGCGCACCGCCACCTCGCGGGGCAACTACGGAGAGCGTGCCGCCAGGCGTTTCGGCAACGGGGCTACGCCGAACATGTCGCTGTACCGGTGCAAGGGCGATGGCGCCAACGACTACATCTACATCATGGCGGTGACGGGACGAATGTGGGAGGCGCTGTGCCGCGCCATCGACCGCGAAGACCTGCTCACCGATCCGCGCCATGTGGACCTGCGGGACCGGAACCGCAACCGTGCCGAAATCAAGGCCGAGATCGAGCAGTGGACGCGCGAGCGGGACAAGTACGATGCGATGCGCGAACTCGCGGAAGTCGGCGTACCGGCCAGCGCCGTGCTCGATACCAGCGACCTCTACCGCAATCCGCACTTGGTCGAACGCGGCTTCGTACACGAACTCGAACACCCCGTGGTCGGCCCAATCAAACTGCTCGGCTGGCCGGCGCGGATGTCCGAGAGCAAGGTGCCGATCAAGGCCGCGCCGCTCCTCGGGCAGCATTCGCGCGAGGTCATCGCCTCCGATCTCGGCCTTGCCGACGCCGAGGTGGATGAATTGGTGGAAGCCGGCGTGGTCGATGCGGGAGGCTGATCGTGGCGGAACTCGAAGGCCTCGAAGGAAGAGTGGCCTTGGTAACCGGCGCGGGCAGGTTGCGCGGCATCGGGCGAGCGGCGGCCGTGGCGTTGGCGCGTCTCGGCGCGGATGTCGCGATCAGCGGGACGGGCCGCAACCCGGCGACGTTCCCGGAGGACGAGAAGGCCGTCGGGTGGCGGGATGTGGAGAGCGTGGCGGAGGAGATTCGCGCCTGCGGACGTCGGTCGTTGCCGTTGGTGTTCGACGTCACCCACCTCGGCCAGGTCAACGACGCGGTGGATCGCATCGTTCGCGAGCTCGGCCGAATCGACATTCTCGTCAACAACGCGGCCATTGCCCGGGGCGAAGATCGCACGGCAGTGGAGAACCTCGATCCGGATCTCTTCCAGCGCGTGGTCGACGTCAAGGTTCGCGGCACGTTTCTGTGCACCCAGGCGGCCATCCGCCACATCTACCGCCAGGACGAAGGCGGCAAGATCGTCAACATCGCTTCCATCGCCGGCAAGCGGGGCAGCGCGAAGACCCTCGCCTACAATGCCGCCAACTTCGCGATGATCGGCATGACCCAGTCCATGGCCCGGGAGTTCGGGCCGCGCGGCGTCAACGTGAACTGCGTATGTCCCGGCGCGGTGGCCACTTCGCGTATGGACGACGTGCGTCCCGACGACCGCCCCGAGCGCGAGCGTCCGGGGGACCCCGTCAATCGCTGGGGCAGCGCCAACGAAGTCGGGGAGTTCGTGGCCTACCTGTGCACCGAGGCCGCTTCGTGGATCCACGGCCAGTCCATCAACCAGGACGGCGGCGCGGTGATGGAGCACTGAACGTCGTCACCCGATTGCAGCAACCCGGCCAACAACAAGAGGAGCATCGGCAACCGTGAAACTCGGCGTCTTCATGTTCGCGACGGACTACGCCATGCGAATCGACGACCTCGCCCGGGAAGTCGAGGCAAGGGGCTTCGAGTCGTTGTTCGTCCCGGAACACACGCATATTCCGATCAGCCGACGCAGTCCTTGGCCGGGAGGACCGGATCTCCCGCGAGAGTACTGGCATACGCTCGATCCCTTCGTTTCGCTGATGGCGGCGGCCGCGGCCACGGAGACGTTGCGCATTGGCACGGGAATCTGCCTGCTCACCGAACGCGATCCGATCATCACCGCGAAGGCGGTGGCCAGCCTCGATCTGCTCTCGAACGGGCGCGTGGAGTTCGCCATCGGCGCCGGTTGGAACGCGGAGGAGATGGAGAACCACGGCACCGAATTCGGAACACGGTTTCGGGTGATGAGCGAGCGGGCGAAGGCGATCAAGACGCTTTGGCGCGAGGAAGATCCCGAGTTCCACGGCGAGTTCGTGGACTTCGACCCGGTCTGGTCCTACCCGAAACCCGTTCAGCGCCCGAATCCGCCGATTCTGATCGGTGGCGAATCGATCCACACCCTGCGCCGCGTGGTGGACTACGGCGACGGCTGGTTCCCCCGCGCCCGGGGCGGATTCGACCCACACGAAGCGGTCGACCGATTGAGGGCGGTGGCGGACGAAGCAGAGCGCGACATGGCGACATTGTCGATCAGTGTCTTCGGCACACCTGCGGACGCTGCGTTGCTCGACCTCTACCGGGAAGCCGGCATCGACCGTGCGCTGTTGGCGTTGCCGTCCGAAGACGCCAGCGTGGTGCTGCCGCTGCTGGACAGCCACGCGAAGCACATCGGCTAGCCAGGGGGAGGCAAGGTGGCAGGACCTTACAACGGCCTGAGGGTCGTCGAACTCGGGCGCTTCATCGCGGCACCGTACTGCGGCCAACTGCTCGCCGACGGCGGGGCGGACGTCGTCAAGATCGAACCGCTCCTTGGCGACGACGCGCGCCGCAACGGCACCCGGTTTTCGCCCACGGAGGCGCGCCAGTTCCTCAACAAGAACCGCGGCAAGCGGAGCCTGGCCGTGCAGCTTTCCGACCCGCGCGTCGTTGCCGTGGTACAGCGTCTACTAGACGAAGCAGACGTGACCATCGTGAATTTCCGGCCAGGGCAGGGCGAGAAGCTCGGCCTCGACTACGCAACGGTGTCGCGTACCAATCCCCGCATCGTCTACGCCCAGAACACGGCCTTTGGAACACGCGGCCCGCTGGCCGGCAAGGCCGGCATGGATATTCTCCTGCAGGCGTACACGGGCATGGCGCCGATGACCGAGGACGGACCGAGTCCGTTGGCGGAACCGATTGTCGACTACACCGCGGCGCTGTTGATGGCCTGGGGCATCGCGACGGCGCTCTACAACCGCGAGCGCACCGGCATGGGCCAGAAGTTGGACGTGTCGTTGCTGCAGGCGGCGCTCGTCATCCAGAACAACTCGGTTCACCACGTGGACGCGGTGGATGGTTGGCGAGAGGGATTCGTCGAGCACCTCAAGAAAGCCTTCGCCGAGGGCCGAACACTGGCCGACATTCTGCGTTACCGGGAGACGCTGAAGCCGACGGTCAATCCGCCCTACTACGGGTTCTTCGAAACCAAAGACGGCTACATCGTGATCGCGGCTGGCGGTCGAGGCTTGCAGGTGAGGGTTGCGAAGTTGCTTGGCATCGACGACCCCGCGCTCACCGACCGCAACTTCAAGATCGACGACATCGCCGCGTACACCCACCGCATGCGACGCCGTTCCTCGGCCCGTCTGGCCGAGGATACGACGGCCAATTGGCTGGCGAAGTTCGACGCGGCGGGTCTGCCGGCCGGCGAGTATCGGATCAAGGATCAGATCTTCGAGGATGCCCACACTTGGGAGAACGGCTTCCTCGCACGCCTCGAGCACGAGGAAGTCGGCGGCATGACCGTGGTCGCGCCGCCGGTCAAGTTCAGCGCGACGCCGCTATCGACCTCGACGGCATCGCCTACTCTTGGCAAACACTCGCGCGAGATCCTCGCCGAAGCCGGGTTGTCCGAAGGAGACATCGACGCGCTGGTCGCCGATGGCGTAGTTCGGGGAACATCCGAAACCGGAAAGACGGGCTAGCCGCCTCGCGGCGCGAGAGTGCGCCTCGCTGCGCGAGGGCGCGCCTGACGGCGCGACCAAGAGCTGCCCACCGCCGCGCGAGCGGTCGGTGGCAAGCTTGGCCGCTATCGCGGTGGCGTTGGTGCTCAATGCGGATAGTACCTCCGGGCGCGCGTCCGACCCTGTGTTCGGGCAAGTCCCAACTCGACCAGTTCGTTGAGCAGGTTCCGAACTTGGGAAATGTCCCGGCCAAGGAGTACGGCACCTTCGCTAGACGACAGGCTGCCATTTCGACGGATTTCATCGAGCAACACCTGGCGCTGACCCAGCGGAGACGCAAGCGGGGAGCTTCCGGCGCGGAGTACAGCCGCGTCGGATAGCACGTACCGACTGCCGCCGCGTACGCCGACGCGACGGAGAAGTCCTTTCGCTACGGCGCCTGACAGCACCGCGCCGACGTCGGCCTCCGGAATCACGGCGCGCAACGAGCGGGGCGTGACTACGCCGTTTCGGCGCGTTGCGACCAAGGCTCGTCGTTCGTGTGCAGTCAGTTCGTCGCGTTCAAGCTGCCTTAGCCACACCTGGTCTTCGACGTCGATCAGCACGCGGTTGCGAAGCGACACCGTCACGGAGCCGGATGTCGCGTCGAAGACCGGCGGTTCCATCAGTCGCGACTCCATCTCATGGAACATCCGGTCGACGCCTTCGCCATACTCTTCGACGTACCCCATCGTCTTCAGCACCCTCATGATGCGAGGGTTCCGGCTGTAGCGTTCCTGGCGCATGTTGTCGACAGTGATGTGACCCGGAAGACCCCCCGGACTCCTGACCTCGACGCGGTCGTCCCAAACCGTGACATCCACGGTCGCCCCAGTCAGCCCGTAGTCTCGATGCGCGAGAGCGTTGACGACGGCTTCCCGGACGACAACTTCCGGGTACTCCGACAATACCTCGCGCCGCAGCCCCGCAACGACCTCCAATTGGCGCGTGTGGCGGGCGATGAAGTCCAGGCAGCACGCGACGACCTCCGCGAGCGGCCCGGCGCATTCCGTGCGTTCGATCGATGGCCCCGGCACCGGGCCGATGCCGGCACGGCGAACGAGCTGAACTGCGGCACCGCGTAGGAAATGGCGTGGCTCTTTGGCGAACAGTACGACCGCAGCGCGCAATACGCTTTGTTCCAGAGGAGGAGGCGCGGCCACGGCGACACCGAGATCGGCAAGTGCTCGGCCCATACCGCTGGCGGCGATTGCCGGACGCGCATCGGCGGCCAACGCTTCATTGACCGCCTCGAGTGCGAACGCGGAGATCTCGATTGCAGTGATGGGGTCGTCTTCGGCTGTACGCTGCTCGCGTTCGCGGACGAATCTGGCCATCGCATCGCCGCGCAAGGGTTGGGAATCGCCGCCCACCCGTCGCAACAACCGCCCGTCGGGCGTCGTGACAATCCGGCCACGGACCTCGGGGACTGCGGTGATCGTCACTTCGGTGTCGTCGACGGTCACTTGGCGAAGCTGTACATCGACGCCACACTCCCTGGCGATGCGTATGAGGCGATCCTGCGTGTTCTGGGACAGTGGGCAGCCAATTATCCGCCGCTCATCATCGACGCCGTGGACGATCAATCCCCCGTGTGTCATTGCCATCGCGGCGATCGTATCTCGAACATCGGTGGGAACGCCGCGCTTGAAGTCGAGCCGTGCGTGTTCAATACGGCCAAACAGGTCCCAGAATTCGACTGCTACAAGCCGCTCAGGAATGGCACCGAGCTGAGGGATGGATTTCATGGGACATGATTATCAAATCTTTATCAACAAACACACCAATCCGTGGCATTTTCAGGAAACATTAGACAATGTTGTGGCTGGGCAAATCGCCGATGACTGCATGCAGGCGGCGCGGGCTGATAGAGTCTGCGGTCCTGGCTTGGGGGGCAAACGATGGTGTGGCAACCGGAAATCGATGAGCTGAAGCAACGGCGGGCGTTCGCGGAGCAGCTGGGCGGCGCCACGGGCATCGCCGAGCAGCGGCGGCGCGGCAAGCTCACCGTCCGGGAACGAATAGACCTCTTGACCGACGCCGACTCGTTCCAGGAGATCGGCCAATTGGCGGGCGCCGCCTCCTACGAAGGCGACGAGCTCGTCAATGTGCGCCCGTCCAACATGATCATCGGCCTCGGCAACCTGAACGGTCGCAAGGCGGTGCTGACGGCAGGGGATTTCACCGTGCGCGGCGGTGCGTCGGATGCCGCCATCGGCAACAAGGGCGGCCACGCCCAGAAGATGGCCCTCGATTGGCGTCTGCCTTTCGTCCGCCTGCTGGACGCCACCGGCGGCAGCGTCAAGACCTTCGAACAGATCGGGCGCACCTACATTCCCACCAATCCGGTAACGCCCGGGGTCGAAAAACTGCTTTGCCAGGTGCCGGTCGTCGCAGCGGTGCTTGGTTCCGTGGCGGGGCTGCCCGCCGTGGATTCCTGCCTCGCCCACTTCAACGTCATGGTCAAGGGCACGAGCCAGGTCTTTCCGGGTGGTCCGCCGGTGGTCAAGGCCGCGTTGGGCATCGACATCACCAAGGAGGATCTCGGCGACGAGCGAACCCAGGTCTACGGCAGCGGTGTCATCGACAACCTCGCCGACAGCGAGCCCGACGCGTTCGACATGGTCAAGCGGTTCCTCGGCTACCTGCCGGACAACGTTTGGCAGATGCCGCCGAGGGGGGATACCGGCGACGACCCGAACCGCCGGGACGAGTACCTTCTGTCGGCCATTCCCCGGGAAAAGCGTCGCGTGTACGACGCCTACAAGATCGTCGATGCCGTGGTCGACAAGGATTCGTTGTTCGAGATCACGCCGTTCTACGGGCGTTCGCGCATCGTCGGCCTAGCACGGGTCGACGGCTACCCGGTGGGCGTGATGATCAACAACCCGAAGCGCCTCGGCGGCTCCATGGACGTGTCCGCCGGCGTCAAGGTGATCCGCTTCCTGCAACTCTGCGACACCTTCCACCTGCCGATGATCTACCTCGCGGACGAACCCGGCTTCATGGTCGGCCCGGAACAGCAGCGCCAGGGCATCGTCCGCGCCGGAGCCAAGATGCTGTGTGCGACCCTGCGTACGCGCATGCCTTGGATCTCCATCATCATTCGCCAGCTCTACGGCGTCGCGGGACAGTGCCACGACCGGCCGAGCGGCATGTTCAAGCGGGTCGCCTGGCCTTCCGGCCACTGGGGCTCGATGCACATCTCGGGCGGCGTCTCGGCGGCCTACCGCCGCGTCATCGCCGAGTCCGACGACCCGGAGGCCAAGCAAGCGGAGATCGAAGCGAAGCTGGAAGCGTTGTCGTCGCCGTTCCGCACCGCCGAGGCGTTCAACATCGAGGACATCATCGACCCCCGGGAAACCCGGCCGATGGTGTGCGAATTCGTGCAGATGGCGCAGCCGATGCTGCAAACGCAGTTGGGGCCGAGCCCGACGCCGTACATGCCGTGATGCGAGAATCGATCGGGGACTCCCGCAAAACCTGCGTCGCCACGACATGCAGTATCGTACCTACATGTCTGCGTTGCCCAAGAGCGTGCCGATGGGGATCACGACGATGACCAGTCGAGAGTTCAACCGAGATGTGAGCAAAGCCAAGCGGCGATCATCGGAAGGACCCGTGTTCATCACGGATCGTGGGAGACCCGCGCATGTGCTTATGACGGTTGAGAACTACCACAAGATGGTCGGCGAGGACGTGACCATCGTGGATCGGCTTGCCCTGCCAGACGCACTTGATATCGAGTTCGAACCGCCGCGACTTTCAGATGAGTTGTTCAAGACCCCTGACCTGATCTGACCTGATGTACCTGCTCGACACCGACGTCGTATCGGAGTTGCGGAAGGCCGAAGCTGGCGCAAACCGCAACGTCCTCGCGTGGGCTGCAAGCGTGCCCACGAAGTCGCTCTACCCGTGCCGCGATCACGGTGCTCGAATTGGAGATCGGCGTGCTGTGGGTCGAGCGTCGAGATCCCCGGCAAGGTGAAGTCCTCCGATCCTGGCTCGACAGACAAGTGCTGCCATCGTTCTCGGAGCGCGTTCTGCCGGTCGACGACGCCACAGCGCTTCGTTGCGCCAAGCTCCACGTACCCGACCGTCGTCCCGACCGCGACGCGTTGATCGCGGCAACGGCTCTGGATTCCTTGAGCGCTCCGAATGTTGACACTTGGGTTGCATTTCGAACGAGGCCGGGAGAATGCGCAAGCATTCTCGATCGCGCCGCATATGCGGCGCGCCGGATTCCTTGAGCGCTCCGAATGTTGACACTTGGGTTGCATTTCGAACGAGGCCGGGAGAATGCGTAAGCATTCTCGATCGCGCCGCATATGCGGCGCGCCTGGTCCATTGCATGACCGTCGTGACTCGAAACATCCGAGACTTCGGCGCCATGGCCGTGGCAACCATCAACCCTTGGAGGGCGACCCGGTAGCGTCGTCTTCCAGTGCGCGCCCCGGGGCGCAAAAATCCGCAGCCTTGACGCCGATCCCGTGATGCACGACGATCACTCGTCTTGATCGTGGGGGAGAGGACCAATGGCGGAAGCGGCAGAAGAACTGGGCGTCGTTGCCGGCCCGGCAAGCGTTGCGTTGGGCGCACGGGTCGAGGGCATCGACCTCGCGCGGGACGGCGGTGCCGACGTCGTCAAGGACCTCCGCGAGTTACTGCTCGAACATCACCTGCTGGTGCTGCCCGGTCAGGAACTAACTGCCTTGGAACTGGAGACCTTCGGGCGCCATTGGGGCAATCTCCTCACCCATCCCGCGACCAAACACCGGGACACCGACTACGTCCAGTGGGTCGGCGGCAAGGACCGCAAGTTCCGCTACTTCTACCGCGGCGTCCACCCCTTCGGCGGCGGCTGGCACTCGGATATGACCTGGCATTCGACGCCACCGATCATCACCGGCCTTCATGCCCAACGTCTACCTTCGTCTGGAGGCGATACGGCGTTCGCCAACCAGCATCTTGCCTACGACACCTTGGACCAGGAAACCCGGGAGCGCATTGCGGATCTCAAGGCATTCCACACCGGCAAGGTATTCGGTCCCGACGTGGAGGACTCCGTGCATCCGGTGGTGCGCACCCACGACGAGACCGGTCGCAAGGCGCTGTACGTGAACGGCAACTTCACCAAGTACATCGTGGACATGCCGAAGGACGAAAGCGAGCTTCTGCTCTACCGCCTGTTCGCCCACGCCAGTCGCCCCGAGTTCGTCTACCGCCACCACTGGGAGTTGAACGATCTCGTGCTTTGGGACAACCGCTCCGTGATGCACTACGCCATCGGCGACTACGACGAGCTTCGGATCATGCATCGAATCGTCGTCGAGGGCGGCAAGCCGCTATAGCGCGCGCCCTTCGGTCGCATTGAAGTCGCCTGGTGCGCGCCGCATGTGGCGGCGGTCGGCATGCTCAGGAAATCCAGGTCGAACGAATTCCAATCTGCCAGGATTGTGGTTCGTCGACGGGGGGCGGCGCTGGTCGCGCGCCAATCTTGCTTTCGTCCACCGTCGGCACCACTATCGAGTCAAGCCCGATGATCGAAGCACCAACCGCGCGTGGCCCACCAACACACTGAACGCTACATCTCTGGCGAAGCCGATGCGAACATCGCTGCTTTGCGGCGCACGGGCTTGGAGGTCGTCTTCGGCGACCCCGAAGACGGGCCTTGCGAACTGCTGCCGCCGGAGGCATTCCCTGGGCCGGACGAACTCACACCCGACGCCGACCTGCGCCGCCTGGGGGGCGTGCCTGACGAAGAAACGGGGCCAAACAGCCACGCCGTCTACTGGCGGTTTTTTTCGAGCTGCGCCGGCTGGCCGCTGCCGCCGACGCCACAGGAATTCTACCTGGCAATCCGGGAACGGACCCCGGACCGGCGGCAACGAGCGGTCTTGGCAACGTGGTTTCAGGAAGCGACCAACAGCGAGATTCTCTGGGGCTGGATCGAGGAGGCATACACTTGGCCGCTAATCGTTGCCGCAGTCCACCGGGTTGCGTATCACCGAAACGCGTTGAACCGCTACTTGAACGGTTTCGCTAGACCAACCAAGAGCCGCAGTTCGTGATGCGCGAAGTTCTTGACCTGCCGGAACCAGCCAGGACGCTTCTCAGTACTGCGTTTGAGACGATCGATGACGCGCTGACGGGGATTTTGCCTGACGGCCAGGAATGGCACCTTGGCGGTGGAACACTATTGGCGGCCCGGTGGCGACACCGGCGGAGCACCGACATCGACATCTTCCTTCCCGAAAGCCGCGGAATCGCGGCGCTGGATCCGCGTTGGAACCCCAAGTTCGCCGAAGCGATGAGCGCGCTCGGCGCAACGAAAGTCGAAGTCCAAGACGGATCGCTCAAGTTTGCATTCCCGGCAGGCAGAGTCGAGATCACGCAACTGGATCCAAAACCCACCGAGGCGCCCACTTCTGCCTTCATCGAGGGTCGCCACGTGGCCGTCTACCACAACAGGCAGATACTCACCGGCAAGCTCTATGGCCGTGGTCGGCGATTGCCCGCGCGAAATATTTTCGATGTTGCCGTAGCAATGCAGCAGGATCCCGACGCACTGCGCGCTGCGGTGAACTTCCTTGACCCCAATCTCCGGACAGAGATCATCCACGGCATTCGCACCGGCGCAGCACTCTATGCCGACGTTGCACCTGAAGCGATCATCGAGCCTGGACTACAATGGGAGCACCTGATTCGGGAGGGGCCCGAGCAGACGATTGCGGCAATCCAACTTGCGACCTACCGCAACGCGCGTATTCGGTACGTCGGTGACCAGGCCACGGTGGTTCTGACCGGAGACGACGGATGGCAACTCGAGCAGTCGTTCGCGTCGGGGCAAGAACTGACAACGGGCCTAACCCGCATTTCTCACCAGGGGCCGTGATGATCGCGGAGGATTTTGGCCCCGTGTACACACGGGGCCAAAAGACCCGCGAGGGCGCGGCCAGCGCAGTCCGCCATCGGCACGATCATCGACATCGCGGTCAAACTATTGAAACCCAAGAGTTTTTCTTGACGCCGACCCCGGCATTGGCCAGCCTGACAACGTCCTCGTTGGTCAGCGACGCATCCGCGCACAACGCCTCGCCCGCCATGACGAGCGCAAGGACCAGAACTGTCCGCGGGACGACCATCGCGCCCTCCCTCCTCGGCCAACGGCCATCATCGGCTCCGCCACGGAGGGCGTCAATCGCGACCGACCTTGCAGAAGAGGCCCGTCGCCAACTCCCGCCGGCTGGCCCGTTGGGCGGTGGTGCACGGGATGCGTGCTAGAGTTGGCTGCTGAAATGCCCGACCGGGGTGGGGTACGGGGCGTCGCAGTCGACCGTAGTCAAATCTCGGTCGCGGCCAACCCCGGCAAGACCGGAAGCAAATCATGTCCAACGTCATCGTCTTCATGTCCGACGAGCACAATCCGCGGTACTCGTCGCCCTACGGCCACGACTTCGTCGACACTCCGAACATGCAGTGGCT
>JAKZRQ010000339.1:0-12374 GCA_047518105.1 Pseudomonadales bacterium
CTCGCGGAAAATCCGACAAACTTCGTGCGAAACTCGCCACCATGGAACAGCGAATGGGCAGCACGATTGCGGTCATCGAAGGCGACGACGCCGCGCCCGAGGCGGTGCGACCCGTGGTGGAACTGCTCGACTCCCTGCAGCTCGGATTGACCTGGGTCTACCCGGAGGTCGGAGAGGCTGCACAAGCGAAGACCGGGTCGATGTTTCCCGACCGGGCGAAGGCGATGATCGACGGTGCCGACACCACTCTGTTCGGGTCCACCAGCGGGAAGTCCGGCGCTGCCCTCGGCTACCTGCGCTGGGGCAAGGAGACCTATGCCAATGTCCGCCCGTGCCGCTACCTGCCTGGTTGTGCCAGTCCGTTGAGCCGGCCGGCCGGGATCGATTTCGTCATCGTCCGCGAGAACCTCGAAGACCTCTACGTCGGGGCTGAAGGCGCGCTCGAAGACTTAGCGCCGCTCGGCCTTGTCGGCCGGACGATCCGCAAGCCGGTCCATGAATTGGGCAGTGGCCGCTATGCCATCAAGGTCATCACCCGCGAAGGCACGGACCGGGTGGTGCGCTTCGCGTTCGAACTCGCCCGGAAGCGTGATCGACAGGGGAAGGTCACCTGCGCCACCAAGCACAACATGCTGCGCGACACCGACGGTCTGTTCCTGGACGTGGCCCGGGAAGTCGCTGCCGACTATCCCGACATGGCTTTCGAGTCGTTCATCGTCGACGACTTCGCCTGCCGGATGATCCGCGAGCCGCAGCGATTCGACGTGGTGGTCATGCCGAACCAGTACGGTGACATTCTGTCCGACGCCGCGGCTGGGTTGCTCGGCAGCCTGGGCCTGGCCGGGAGCGGCTGTTTCGGCGACGACTATGCCTATTTCGAGCCCGCCCACGGCACGGCGCCGGATATCGCGGGCGGGAACATCATCAATCCGACGGCGACGTTCCTCTCTGCGATCATGATGCTCGACTATCTCGGCCTCGATCCGGCGGCGCGGCGGATCGAGGCCGCGCTGGTCCGGGTCTACGCCGACGGTGCCGTACTGACGCCGGACCAGGGTGGTCGTGCATCCACCAGCGCGTTCTGCACCGCCTTGGCCCGGGCTCTTTGACGGGATTCGATGACGCACATCATCGACACCCTGATCGAGGAACGCGCCACCCGGCTGATGCGTCACCGAACGTTGTGGGCGCTCCTCAGGCGCGGCATCCATCCGCTGCTCCTCTACGACACGGCGCGGGCGATGGCGGACACCATCGCGCCACTGACCGGCGACGGCGCAATGGACTACCTGCGCACGACCCTTGCCATGGACGTCAAGGTCACCGGGCTCGACCACATTCCCGCCAAGGGCTTGGCCGTGGTCACACCCAACCATCCTGCGGGGATTGCCGACGGCATCGCCGTCTACCAAGCGTTGAAGCGTGTACGCGAGGACATCACGTTCCTAGCCAATCGCGACGCGATCAGAATCTGTCCGGGTTTGGCCCAGATCATCGTGCCCGTGGAGTGGCGCGACGAGGCGCGTACGCGCGCCAAGACCCGGGAGACGTTGAAGCGGACCCGGCAAGCCTTCGAATGCGAGCGGGTGATCGTGATCTTTCCTTCGGGACGCTTGGCGCGACCGACACCCATCGGGCTATGGGAACGACCGTGGCAGACAACGGCATTCGCCCTGGCGCGCAAGCACGGCGCCCGCGTGGTGCCGATGCGCATCGCGGGCCGCAATTCGCTCCTCTACTACCTGTCATGGTTCGTGAACCGCGAGCTCAAGGACATGACGCTGTTTCGCGAGGTGGTGAAAAAGCGCGGCGGCAGCTACCAGATCGACATCGGGGAGGGGTTCGAAGCGAGCGGCGACCCGGCCGAACTGGCTAGATCGCTGCGCCGGTTCGTCGTGCGCGGCATGCGGCGCGGGCTCAGACGCTTCCCGGGGGTGGACGCGGGAACCGCAACGGAAATACCGCTTCCGTCTCCGTCTCCCCGCAGCTCGCGATGACCTCGAACGGCGTTTCGTGGCGTTCGATGGCGATCGTTGTCGTGCCATGCTCCGTATCGAAGGTGACCGCTCCGCCATCGATGGCCCTGAGATCGCGCACGCCATCCACAAGCGCCTCGGCGACTTGGGCTTCGGGGGGATAGGCGGAACGGCCCCGCAAGTGCTTGATCGACAGGTCGCCAGCCTCGACAACCGCCGCGAAATCCGCAATCTCGTCCGGAAACACCCGGCCGTAGATCGTCCCTTGGGGAAGGGTCAGCACGTTCGGCGCGAAGCGGTGGCCGCCCAAGTGGGTGGTTTGCCAAGCCCGCTCGCCCACCAGTCCACGCAACTCGGCGTAGACCGGCAACCCGTAGCGTGCGCAGCACAGGTCGCGCTGGCCATTGGTGCACACGAAGTAGTGCGGGTCGTGGATCTCCTCGAAGCGGGCCGTGTCGATGTCGAGTTGCCTGATCTCGGCGTAGGTTTCGGCCCGGAAGCGAAACAGGCGGCCGTCCTTGGCAACGAACAGGGTTGCCTCCGGGGCGTCGAGTTCGGGTCGGCGGATGAACTGCGGCCGTACCTTGCGCCCGCCCGCGGCCGCAGTAGCGACGGTACGGTCGATCCAGGCCCGCGTCTCGGGTTCGAGGTCGTTGTCCTCGATGGCCTTGGGCTTCCAAGTCGGCTTGTACTCCAGGAGCAGCCACACATCGACTTCGGTGGCGGTACCGAGCATCGGTTCGCCTGACTTGAGGCACAGGTCGGAGCAGTAGACGCGTTCGTCGCCCATGGGTTTGCCGCAACATATCGAGCGCAAGGATTGTAGCAGCGTGGGCAGGCGGGGCGCCGTCGCGTGGCATCCCGCCGCGGACGGTGCTACGGTCGCTGGCCTGTGGGTCGACGTGGCCGAATGGTGGTCTCTCCCGGGTCGAAGGCTTGGCGCTACGGGCGTTGGTTCGCACGCCAACTGTTGAGCCAGTTCCGCGACGACGGCTGTCCAATGGCGGCGGCGGCGTTGACCTTCACCACCATGATCGCCGTCGTGCCCTTTGTCGCGGTGGTGTACAGGGTCTTGTCCCTGATGCCGGAATTCGCCGGGGTTGGCGATACGATCACCGGCTTCGTCTTCGAGACCTTCGTGCCGGGTTCGAGCGAGGTCGTGCTCGACAAGGTGCGCGAGTTCTCCGCCAGGGCCAACGAGTTGACGCTGGTGGGAATCGGCGCGGTCTTCCTCACCTCCATGCTCATGTTGATGCGCATGGAAGAGTCCTTCAACCGCATCTGGCATGTCGCGAACAGCCGAACGGGCATGGTGCGTTTCCTGTCCTACTGGGGGGTCATCTCGTTCGGTGTGCCGATGATCGGGGTTGCGGTTTCGGCGGCGAGCTACGACTTCGGCTTGGCCTATGTCGCTCAACTGCGTTCATCGCCCGTCATGGAAGGGGTGCGGGAGGCCGTCACCCCGTTGGCCACGGCGCTCACCTTCGCCATGCTCTATCTGGTGGTCCCCAGTTGCCGCGTCCGGTTCGTTCATGCGCTCATCGGCGGCATCGTGGCCACGATTCTCTTCACGATTGCCAAGGAGGTCTTTGTCTGGCTGGTGCCGCTGTTGCGGAACGAACCGGTCTACGGTGCGTTGGCGGCGTTGCCCTTGTTCGTGATGGGCCTCTACCTGGTTTGGGTGCTGATCCTGATCGGCGCGATCTGCGTGCGGACCCTGTCCCTCATCCCGTGGGAGGACGAACCCGACGGCGTGCCGCCAGCCGTCAAGTGCGCGAAGGTGCTCGGGTTGCTCCACCGGGCGCACGTCGACGGCGCAGACGTGACGGACGCCGATATCCTTCGCGCCGTACCCATGACGCGGACCGAGCGCGGGCGCATCTTCGACGTGCTGCGCGAGGGCGGGTGGTTGCGGCCGACGCCAAACAGGGCCTGGGCCCTTGGCCGCAGTCTCGGGAGCGTGACGCTGTGGGATCTGTTCGTGTGGCTTCCCGACGGGATTTCCAGCGAGGGCCTGACCGGGGACGGCATCGTCGAGGCGCGTTTTCGCTCGTTCCTTGGCGAGGGAGCGGCCCACCTCGGCGCGACGCTGGCGGAGGTCGCAGCCGCCGAACGAACGGGTGACCCGGAGGACGACTGATCCCCAAGGTCGTGCCGAGCCCCACCAGCACCAGTTCGTGCAGCGGATTGGCAAGCCCTTCGACGCCGGACGGCATCACGTCGCTGACGCCGTCGCAACCGATCAAAGCCACGTCGCGCGCCTTCAGCCATTTCGCAACGGAGGCGTGCATGCCGGCGGCGGCCATGGCCAAGTTCCAGTGTCCCTTCTGCCGCACCCGTTCCCAGCGGCCGGTGCGGACGAGCAGTACGTCGCCGCGGCCCACCGTGATGCCCGTCTTTTCCTCCGAGACCTCGAGATCCTGAAGTCCCGCCGTCGGCTGTGGTTCTACTCTGGTCGGACGATAGCCGGGGGAAACCATGTCCGACGACAGTGTTGTGTTGACCGAGCGCCGTGGCGAGAAGGACGGCATCCTGTGGGTGACGCTCAATCGGCCTAACAAGCTCAACGCCTTGACGTTTCCGCTGCTTCGGCAACTGTGGGAGATCTTCGTCGATGCGCGTTTCGATCGCTCGATTCGCTGCGTCGTCATTACGGGCGCGGGGCGCGGTTTCTGCGCGGGCATGGACATGGGGGGTGGGGCCAACCCCGATCGCAAGCCGCCGCCCGCCGATGCGGGGGCGGACCCGGAAGGCTACCGGTTGAACTTCCGCAATGAGACCGAGACCTATATCGCCTTTCGGCGTCTCGAAGTACCGGTGATCGCCATGATCAACGGCCCCTGCGTGGGAGCGGGTTTCGACCTCGCGAGCCACTGCGACCTAGCGGTGGGTTCAACGGCCGCCCGATACCAGGTGGCCTACGTGAAGCGGGGCGTCTACGCCGACTTGGGCGGCTTCTGGTCGCTGCCGAAGATACTCGGCTGGCGCAAGGCGATGGAGTTGATGATGACGGGTCGCTTCATGAGCGCCGAGGAAGCCCACGAGTCGGGCCTCACCAACTACTTGGTGGCGCCGGACGAATTGGAGGCGAAGACCATGGAACTCGCCCTTGCGGTGGAAGCCGGTCCCCCGATCGCACAGAAGCTCGGCAAGATGCTGGCGGTGCGCACCGCGCACATGGACTTCGATACCGCCATGCAGTGGTCGGAGTCGGCCATTCCGGTGGTTGGGCTGTCCAAGGATTCCATCGAGGGCATGCGCGCCTTCGCGGATCGGCGCGAGACGGATTTCCGAGGGTATTGACGGGCGGCGGTGCTTCGGGCGCAACGGTGTGGACTGCCGCGTAGGCGCGTAGACGACGGGGGATGACGACGAAAACGCTGCGAGTGCTCCGTCCACCCTAAATCTTCGCGTCAGTGGCAGCCGGAGTGTTCCGGGCACCGTCGCTTGCGACGGACACGTCGCTTGCGACGGACACGTCGCTTGCGACGGACACGTCGCTTGCGACGGACACGTCGCTTGCGACGGACAGGCGCGGCTGCGCAGGCCTATCGGGCATACCCAAGCAGACGCAACGCCGCACGGGGTGCTCCGGCTGCCACCCGTAAGGGCGCGCCCGCAAGGCGCGCTGAAGCGCGGCCATCCGCGTTGTTGGCAGCTCTCGACGTATGCCCGATATGCCTTCAAGGTGCCGCCTAGCGGACTGGACGCTTGCGGACGCGCTGACCCGAAGATCATGGGTGGACGCAGCACTAGGCGAGTTGATTGCCGTTTTCGGGTCCACGGCCTTCGCCGGTCCCGACGAGTTTCCCCGCACGGCAACGCGAAGGCGATCGACTGGCCATCCCCGCCGACCGCCTGCGGCAGCGGCGATGAACGGCTTGCCCTCGTACAGTGGCGGTCAGCCGCCCAGTGGGGCAGCGTGTTCCGTTGCGCCCGTTGTCGGCATGAGGTCCGGGGGAATCGGCGCCCGTCGCTGCCGCGTCGTCTCGGGACCGTAGTTCTCGGCCAGGTAGTCGAGAATCCTGGTCTCGCTCTCGACCGGTAGATCCCACAGGTTCTGCGTGCGCTGCATCCAGCGGATCATGTCGCGCCAGGTTCCCCGGCTGCCGCGTTGGTTCGTGACGAGGCTGTAGGAGTGACAGGCGCCGCAGTGTGCCCGGACGTCCTCCCACCCGGGCTGCTTGACGAGGCCCGTGTCGGGATCCAGCTCGGCGGCGAAGACGACCAAGGGCAGAACCGCGATCAGGATGACGTGGCTGGGCCGTGGACGCGGCGCGGGTGGTTTGACGAGGCGGGAACCTGACGTGGGGTCGTTCATGTCACCGCCAACGCGACTCGGTGGCAGGCGTTGTTCAAGTAGCCGCGCGGATTCCAGCCTGGCAATACGACGGGCTGCGACCGGCCGTGTTGGTCGAGTGCGCGTACCCAGATCTCGTGGTAGCCCGGTTGCGGAATCGTGATCGAGGTAGACCAGTGCTGCCAGGCTAGGCGGTTCACCGGCGCCTCGAGCGCAGCCGGCTGCCAGGTGGCGCCGTAGTCGACGGACGTGGACACGCTCGCCACGCCCAGATCGCCAGCCCAGGCGTGGCCACGCACCGCGATGGACTCGCCGCGTGGGTGGCTGACCCCGGACCGGGGGTGGGTGATCAGCGACTTCACGGGCATCGACTCGATGATGCACATGTCCTCGTCGGCGACGGCCGTGCCGGGAGCGACGGGGCTGCACGGCACGCGGTACGACTGGCCGCCCATCTTGGCACCGTCGTGAACGCGGTCGCGAACCAGGATCCGCGTCAGCCATTTGCCGCTCACGGACCCGGGCCAGCCGCCTGCCACGAGACGCAGTGGGAATCCGTGCAGCGGCGGTAGCGGCTTGCCGTTCATCGACCAAGCGATCAACGACTCGGCCTCCATGGCCTTGCGCATGGGTATGCCACGGGAGATGGGTTGCTTTGCCGGGTCGCCGGACAGATGCGTGTCGGCGGCTTCGTAGGCGACGTAGACGGCGTTGTCGGCGACGCCGCAGTTGTCGAGCACGTCGCGCAGGCGCACTCCCGTCCACATGGGACAGGCAACGGCCCCGGTCGTCCACTGGTTGCCTCGTGCGGGCGGGTGGAACTCGGACCGGCCGTTGCCGCCGCATTCGATCTGCAGTTGCAGGGTCTGGTGCTCGAACCGCTCCTTGATCTCGCGCAGCGTCAGGCGCATCGGTCGAATGCAGGCCTCGCCGGCGACCTCGATGGTCCATTCAAGTGGATCGATCGCCTGCGTGTTGGGCGGTATGCCGTTGTTCCTGACGAACATCCGCTCGGCGGGCGTGACGGGGTCGTCGAGCAGGTGCGCGGGGGTCTCGACGTTTAGCGGGCGCTCGTTGAGGATCTTGAGTCCAGCCTTGCCGGGGATTGCCGGTGCGTCGGTCGTCTGGGCGGCGGCGTGGCTAACGGCCACCGGGTAGAACGCTGCCGAGGCGGTCGCCGCGACGGAACCCCGGAGCACGTCGCGGCGCGTGAAAGGCCGGCGGTCGTTGCTGTTCATTGTCATCCCTCCAAGGGTTTCAGTCGCCCGTCGGCAGCAAGCAATTGCAACTCGAGCCGACGCGGGTTCCGCATGGAAGCTCCGTTTCCCTTGCTCGCTTGAGTTTGGCCCGTCGCAGGTCGGATCATTGGGATGCCGTCTCGACCAAGCCGGCGAGGTAGCGGTAGCTCTGCTCCACCGCGGTCATCATGTCGGTGTCGCAGGCATCGAGTTCGACGATGTTCCACTCCAGCACGTTCGGGTCCGCCGCCGCGATGACGCCGGGGATGTCCATCTTGCCCTGTCCTAGGGCGACATGCGCCTTGTCGCGTTCCAACGGGCCGTCCTTGACGTGCAGCAGCGGCGCGCGGTCCTTGACGCGCGCGACCTCTTCGGCGGGGTCGACGACACCGAAGTTGGCGGCCCAGTAGGTGTCCACCTCGAAGAGCACCTTGGGGCAGAGTTCCGCGATCCAGTGATAGCCGAGCCTCCCCTCGATCTCGGCGAACTCCCACCAGTGGTTGTGCAGGAACAGGCCGACACCATGGGGCGCGAGAGCGTCGATCAGCGTGTTCACGGTATCTGCGGTGCGCTTCACCGCGTCCAGATCGGTGAAGTCCTCCGGCATGAATCCGCCCGCGGCGCGGGTAAGTCCCAGGGCACCGACCGTTTCGACGACTTCGTTGACGGCGGTGCGGTTCGCCCAAGGATAGTGGCTGGACGACACCGCCATACCGAGATTCTCCACCCGCGCCTTGAACGCCTCCGGGCTTTTGCCGAACAGGTTGAACGGTTCGACACCCTGGTAGCCGATGGCGGAAAGCCGTTCCAGCACGGTGTCGAAGTCCTGCCGGGATTCCTGGCGCAGTGAATAGAGTTGCACGGAAATCGGCTTCATGGACGTTTCCTCGGTGGTTTCGACGTGGCGGGATTCAGCATACATCGCGGCTATGAACGCCTCCGGATCCTACGGTGGCCATCTGATCCTCCAACACCTGATCGATGCACGAAATCGTACTCCGGCGGTTCTTGCGGTGCACGAACGGGTTCGGAGTGCCTTCGCGACGCAGTTCAGTCATGCCTTGACCAATGGGCGCCATCACCGTTCAATCATGCGGGACGGTTGGGAGGAACTCATGGCGAAGCTGCAGATGGGCATGGTGGGCGGTGGCGAGGGTGCGTTCATCGGTGCCGTGCACCGCATGGCGGCGGAACTCGACGGCCGCATCCGCATGGCCTGCGGGGCGTTTTCGAGCGACCCGGCGAAGAGCCGAACCTCGGGGGTGGAGCTCTACGGCATCGACCCGGCGCGGAGCTACGGCAGCTACGCGGAGATGATGGCTTCCGAAGCTGCCCGTCCCGAAGGTGATCGCATGGACTTCGTGGTCATCGCGACGCCGAACCACACCCACTTCCCGATCGCCAAGGCGGCGTTGGAAGCGGGTTTCAACGTCATGTGCGACAAGCCCGTCACCTTCGATCTGGCCGAGGCAAGGGAACTCGCGGCGCTCGTCGAAGACTGCGGTCTGGTCTTCGGACTCACCCACAACTACACGGGCTACCCAATGGTGAAGGAAGCGCGCCACCTGGTGCGGAACGGCGCTTTCGGGAACATCCGCCGGGTGGTCGTCGAGTACCTCCAAGGGTGGCTCGCCGAGCGATTGGAAGGGGAGGGCAACAAGCAGGCCGAATGGCGCACCGACCCGGCACGTTCCGGCGCAGCGGGTTGTATGAGCGACATCGGCACCCATGGCGAGAACCTGGTGGAGTACGTCACGGGCTTGCGGATCGAGTCCCTTTGCGCGGACCTCACGGCCTTCGTGCCGGGTCGCCGGTTGGAGGACGACGGCAACGTGCTTTTGCGCTTCGACAACGGGGCCAAGGGCGTGCTGTTCGCGAGCCAGATCTCGGTAGGCGAGGAAAACGGTCTGAAGCTCAGGGTCTACGGCAAAGCGGGTGGCCTCGAGTGGTCGCAGATGGAGCCGAACTCGCTCATCGTGCGCTGGCCGGACCGGCCCTACGAGGTTCGCCGGACAGGCGGCGCGGGCGTCAGCGACGCGGCGGCCGGGGCAACGCGTCTGCCCGCCGGCCATCCCGAGGGTTTCCTCGAAGCGTTCGCACTGCTGTATCGCAACTTCGCGGATACGTTGGAAGCCAAGCGGGCAGGGCGGCAACCGACCGAGGAAAACCTGGACTTCCCCACCATCACCGACGGCGTGCGCGGCATGGCATTCATCGAGACCGTGGTTGCCAGCGCCGAAGCCGGTGCCCAATGGCTCGCGTTTCGGGACTGAGCGCCCCCGGGCCGGGCCCCGCTTCGCGTGGCGAAGCGCCTTCGCGTGGCGAAGCGCCTTCGCCTACGCTGTGCGCCGGGCGAGCCGCGTGCGACGCGCCGCCTCCGGCCCAGCCACGCGATCCATGAAAGGTTCAACCAGGAGCAACCAATGAAAACACTGAAAGGGCCGGCGATCTTCCTCGCCCAGTTCATGGCCGATGAGGATCCGTTCGACAACATCGAATCGATGGCCAAGTGGGCTGCGAACCTGGGCTTCGTGGGCATCCAGGTGCCCATCGGCAACCCGGCGTTCATCGACGTCGCCAAGGCCGCCGAGAGCAAGGACTACTGCGACGAACTCGCCGGCCGCGTGCGTGACTGCGGGGTCGAGATCAGCGAGCTTTCGACCCACCTCGAGGGCCAGTTGGTCGCCGTCCACCCGACCTATGACCGACTGTTCGACGGCTTTGCGCCGGCGAAACTACGCGGCAAGCCGGCGGCCCGCACCGAATGGGCCATCGAACAGGTCAAACTCGCTGCAAGGGCGAGTGCCCACTTGGGGTTGAGCGCCCACGTCACCTTCTCCGGCGCCCTGCTTTGGCCGATGATGTACCCGTGGCCGCAACGGCCTGCGGGATTGGTGGACACCGGCTTCAAGGAACTCGCCGCCCGCTGGCGGCCCATCCTCGACGTGTTCGAGGACAACGGAGTCGACTGCTGCTACGAGATCCATCCTGGAGAAGACCTGCACGACGGTGTTACGTTCGAGCGCTTTCTCGACGAAGTCGACGGCCACCCGCGCGCCAATATCCTCTACGACCCCAGCCACTTCATCCTGCAGCAGCTCGACTACCTGGCGTTCATCGACATCTACCACGAGCGCATCAAGATGTTTCACGTCAAGGACGCCGAGTTCAATCCGAGCGGTCGCGCCGGCGTCTACGGCGGCTACCTGGACTGGGTGGACCGCCCCGGCCGTTTCCGCAGCCTGGGCGACGGCCAGATCGACTTCAGATCGATCTTCTCGAAGTTCGCCGCCTACGATTTCGACGGCTGGGCCGTGTTGGAGTGGGAGTGCTGCCTCAAGCACCAGGAGGACGGTGCCCGGGAAGGCGCCGAGTTCATCCGGGATCACATCATCCGGGTGACCGACAAGGCCTTCGACGACTTCGCGGCGGCGGGCACGGACGAAGCGGGGAATCGGGCTGTACTGGGGATTGGGTGACGGAACAAGGCGCAACGCCGTAGTTGACGAGGGGCCCGCCAGCAACAGTCGACTGACCCACACGTTCGTGTCGATGACGACGCGCACGCTCTAGCCCGCATTTCTCACCAGGGGCCGTGATGATCGCGGAGGATTTTGGCCCTGTGTACACACGGGGCCAAAAGACCCGCGAGGGCACGGCCAGCGCAGTCTGCAACCGGCAACCGGCATGATCGTTGGCATCGCGGTCTACTTCTTGAAACCATGAGTTCTTTTGACGCCGAGAAGCGGCCTGGTGAGAAATGCGGGCTAGGCCTCCCAGTCATCGACAAGATCGACATGTCGGGTGTCAGTGGTATGGAAAAGCACAACGTCTATCTGGCATCCGTTCACATCCCGGACCTAGTGCGTCTCGCTGCGCGAGCCGTTCAAGAGCGCTGCCCACCGGTGTTCGTATGCAACCCAAGTGTCAACATTCGGCATGCTCAAGGATTCTAGAGTTCTCTCAATACGGACGGTTTGCGGGAGTCGACCTTCGAGATGGTGGGCAGGTACACCAAGCGTTGCTCGGTCGGACGTTCCTTCAGAATGGCATCTTGATCTACGACGGTCTCCGTGGCCAAGTCACCCTCGCCTCGCGACGCCTGACTAAGTAGATCGCGCTAGATCACCCCAACGGATCGAGCAGACGTCGCAGCGCCTTGTCGGCCTTCTTCTCGGCCCTGGAAAGCGCCGGTTCCACGATGCCGTAGGGTGCCTGCGCGGAACTTCCATGCTCCAAGGCGTGGATGTACACCGTGTCGTTGACGATCTCTGCCCGCGTCGGAGACGTCTTCTCGGTCCGCCATGCTTCCTGCGCTTTTCCGGTAGCGCGGGGTGTGGTCGCCCGCAGTTCCTTCTCCGCGATTGCAGCGGTGGTCTCCAGCGCGGCCCTGGCGGCCCGGTCGACTAGGTCCGTGGCGTTCCGGAGTTGGCGGGTGAACACCTCGAGGTCGGTCAATTTCGCCTGTTGAACCGTTGGCGGTTCATGGCGCGCATGACCTTGTTGTCGGCTGACGCCCCTTGCGGCACCTGTTCGACCTCGCGGCCTTTTCGCCGGTAGTCTTGGAGATCACGCCGGATGCGCCGCCGCTGCTGGTCGACGGTCACGAGTCTTCCATGAGCAGACCGCTGCTCGACGACGCGTCGTTCACCGGAACGCCTCCGGCGACGAGCCTCTGGAAGCTCGCCACGCGTCCCTGCAAATCGAGGGGGTAGCCGTAGTCCGATGTCAGCGGACGCTCACCAAGGATTTGTCGCACACCCGCGTTGGAACACCGGGAAGAGAGGTTGCGGCGCGTCAATCCGGCAGACCCAGCACCCGCTTGGCGATGATGTTCAGTTGCACCTCGTTGCTCCCGCC
>JAKZRQ010000340.1:0-8930 GCA_047518105.1 Pseudomonadales bacterium
GCAGGTACATGACGGGCGACTCACCTACCTGACCAGCCGGAGGTGACCGCAGCACTGGGCAGACTGATCGAAGGGACACCCACCGTCAGCAGGGCACTGATCCAAGGTACACCCGCCGTCAGCAGAGACTGATCGAAGGGAGACTCCATTGGGACACCCGATTGGGAGACTCCATTGGGACACCCACCAAAACCAAGGAGTTCGGGACACACGCGACGCCGGTCTCACACCAGTCCCGGTTCGAGTCGTAGGGGGTCAGTCGCCGATGTCTCACGTGACCGGGTGAACTGCCGTATGGGGGGTACGATAGGGACATCCACTATTCCAAACGGATTGGCAGCGGATTTGACTGGACACCCGATTAGGGACACCCACAACACGGATTCGAATGGGAAACCCACCACATGGCGTCGGCCATCGATGAACTGGCGCGCAAGCTCTACGTGGACCTACCGACCTGCGGCAAGGTGCCGAACCCGTTCCAACTACGGCGTGCGCGGCGTCGGCGAGACCCCCATCGTGGCGCCGCTGGCGGCACTGTCGAACGCGGTCCGAGACCAGTTGGGATTCCGGATCGACGACCTGCCGCTGTCGCCGCCGAGGGTGCTCGAGGCGATCGACGAGCGGGGGGGGGGGGCGACTGACCCCTCTGAGCTTTCTCACGCAACTTCGAAAGGAAACCAGCAGCCGCGCGCAACGTTTGGCCGAGGTATTCTGACCGGACTTCTGCTCGCCGTTCTGGTGGTGTTGTCTGGAACTACTCTACCTGCCGCGTCTGCCACCGACGAAGATTGTCCGCCGGGCGAGGAATGCGTCCGCGTGGTCGGTCAGCGCATCACCTGTGAAGACGGGTGGATATGTTCCGATGGTCGGCCCCCGAACCTCGGGGTCAACTGTTGGCAGGACTTGACGGCGCTGCGTGAGGCGCGAATGAGCGGATCCTATGCTGAACACGAGAGACGCGATTCGGTAGGAATCGACATCGCCGTTCCTACCGGACTTCCGATCTACGCGGCCAAGGACGGAGTGGTGAATGCCGTCCGCGGGGACTTGCCCGAGAGCGACCGGACAACCGAAAGAGGAAACTACATCGTCATCGACTACGACGATGGTTCCCAAGGGCGCTACCTGCACCTGTTGGAGGTCATTGTCGGGGTTGGCTGGGGAGTTGCAGCGGGCGACTTGATCGGCCACTCGGACAGGACGGGCTCGACGATAACGGGAGCCCACCTGCACTACGATTACCATCGAGATCAAGATCGTCGCAGACCTCAAGATCCGGCGCTCGAACACGGCAACTGCTGATGAGTGCTGTTTCGCCATCCGGCGAGTGGGGCAGAAGGGGTGTCGTCGTTCTCGCGGTGCTTGCCGTGGGCCTCGCGATAGTTGCGGCTTTGGTCTTCTGGCGCGACAAGGAGCCCACGCAAGATCCCGCCGGTAGAGCCGAAGACGCACTTCCGCCGGCGTCGACCGGTCGGGTGCGCCGCGAAACGCAGGCCAAAGTTCCGATGGCACCGTTGACGCAGACCGATGCCCACGAGATGGCCGGGCTGACGGCCGAAGAGATATTGGCCAGTTCCAAGTGCAGGATGCAGGTCGGACGCACGCCCGCTATCGACATCGCCTTGCTGGCCGTTCCGCGGACTTCGGGTGGCCGGTTCGTCGTCCTCGACGCGGATGGCGAGATATTCGGCGACGCGTTGCCATTCGTCCCCGATTTCCTGTCCTTGGGGAAGCGCAACGACGGTACGGTGTTGGTCGGAGTCGGCAACAGTGGGCCGAACTCGACGGATCAGGAGCGAGATGTGGGGCGACCGGCCCGCATCTACGCTGACGGGCACGTGGTCTACGAAACGGTCGAGGCATGGAGCTTTGGCGTCGCGCCCGACGGTTCCTCCTTCTTTGTCCTCGAACCGATGGCCGGCGGTGCGTCTCGCCTGTTGACTCGCAATCTGGACTCGGGCCGGGAGGAGCATTTCGACTTGGGCGTGGAGTACACGCCTGATCCGAATGCACTCCACACCGGATACGGCGTTTCCTACGCGAGGGGTGCGAAGGAGGTGATGTTCACCCCGGCGGGCACCTTCGACGGGCGCGGTCGATACCGTTTCTTCCCGGTTGACGGAGGCGAAATTCGAGAGCTCGGGATCGGGTCGGGTACTCCCCGAGGACATGGCGTTGCCAATCAGGGAATCGAAATCGACGAGGATGTGTACTTTGCCTATTTGCCATCCAGCGAAGAAGGCTACTTCGTTCATCTACCAGAGGACTCCGGGTCGGGCGAGGACAGACGATGGGTCGTCGAGCGTCGCGAGTTCGATTTCGGCGCTCGGAACAGGGTCGCGGTTTCCTGGCGCCGGGAATTCCGGTCGCGGCCCTCTTCCGACATGCGTCTTTCTGACGACGGGGCGTGGCTCTCGCTCGCAGGCGCGACCTTTCGCGCTCTGGACGCGACAACCGGAAGGACGGTGTTCGAGTTTCCCACCGTCGACAAGACGGCCGAGAGGCTGCGCCTTCGTAACGTGCTGCCAGCGGACGCCACGTTCTCGGACGTCGGCGGCGTGCAAGGACACTCATTTCGGGGCAGCGACCTGTTGCTCTACCGGAAAATCGGGTCCACGGCATCGTGCAGTGTCCGCGAACGCGATCTCGCAGAATACAGAAACTGCGTCGCGGGCCTCCGGGGTCGGGGACTCTACCGGACCGTGTACGACGTGTTCGACATGAACACCATTGAGTTGAACAGCCAACCGAAACGGCGAGTCGATGTTGATCTCGACGACCCATGCGCTATCGGCAGGTTGCCGTCATCCGGCTTGCAGATCCGGGATGGAGCGCTGGCTTTCCTGGGCGAGGGGGACTGATCGAAGGTACACCCACCGTCAGCAGGGACACCGGGCTAGGGACGCGAACCGCGAAGACTCGATTGGACACCCACCACATGGCGAAGACTCGATGGACACCCACCACATGGCGAAGACTCGATTGGACACCCACCACATGGCGTCGGCCATCGATGAACTGGGGACTTCCTCGACTACCGAGTGCCAGCCGGGGAGTTCGGGACACACGCGATTGGCGTCCCACAAGCGATCATTGTCCGCCGGGCGTGGAATGCGTCCGCGTGGTCGGTCTGCGAATCACCTGTGAAGACGGGTGGATTTGTTCGGATGGAGCGCCGCCCATGCTATCGCTTGATTGCTGGCGTGACATCACCGCCATTTGGAACGCGTCGATCAGCGGTGAGTTTCGAGAATCCCGCGATGGCAAACCGCACAAGGGCACGGACTTGGACGTTTCCAATGGTACGCCGGTGTAGTCCGGGATGCCGTGGGTAACCTGCCGGTCGGCGACGTCTCTACGACCATGGGGAACTACGTCATCATCGACTACGACGATGGCACCGTTGGCCGGTACCTCCATTTGAAGTCGGTTTCTGTCCAAGCCGGATGGGGCGTGGCCGCCGGAGACAACATCGGGGAGTCGAACGCGACCGGGCGCGGCATCACGGGTCCGCACCTTCACTACGACTTTCGATTCGAGGACGAAGAAGGCTGGGCCTACGGCGACTTCGCTCTTGAACACGACCGTTGCCGATGAGCAGCCCTTGGCCAGTCTGGTTGAACCGTACGGCGGCGCTCGCGTTCGCTGGCGCTGCGGTTCTGGCCTTGAGCATCTGGCTGTTGTGGCCTCGCGCGAGTCCGCAAGTCGATCCGTCAGCGGCTGTCGATCACTCGCCGATGGTTGTCGAGAACGCGGGCGAACGCGATCCTGAAGTGGTGCTCCCGCAGGCACCGCTGCGCCCCTTGCCGCCGAAACCGGTACCGCAGGCGCCCAAGACGACCGCATTGACGCCCGACAACGTCATCGATAACCCGGACTGCATGTTGTTGCCAGGGCGAGGCCGCGCGAACGACACGGCCATTGTGATCCTGCCGACATCCGAGGGGGCGCATTTCACGGTCTTGGACGGCAACGGCGAAGTGTTCGGCGACACGCTGCCTTTCCTACCGCACGAATATCACCTCGGTAGGCGCGCCGACGGCACCGTGCTCGCGGGGTTCGGAGATCTGCGCCTGAATTCGAAGCACTTCCGGGACCGGGACACTCCAGAACCAGTGCGGGTCTACATGGATGGCCAAGTGATCTACGAGAGCGACAAGACGTGGCGTTTCTCGGTGGCGCCTGACGGCTCATCATTCTACGTGCATGAACCGTTGGCAGGCGGAGCGTCGCGGCTGATCGTCCACAACCTCGACGAGCTTGCCGAGCGTCACTTCGACATGGACCGGAGGTACACACCGAGTAACGACTACGAGTCGGGGTTCGGCGTGTCCTACAGCTCGGGGAGCGCGGAGGTCGTCTTCGGACCCGTCTACGAGTACGGTCGCGGCGCCCATGTTTTCTTCCCTGTCGCCGCCGCAGATGGCGATGTGCGAGAGGTCCATGTCGCACGGAGCGCGCGGGAGGAAATGGTCGGCGGGGGCCGCGACCAAGTTCGAATTGATGATGTAGAGGCTGCGGTCTTCGCGTCGAGCGAGGTCGGCTACGTCGCGGCACCGTTAGTCAAACGAGGACCATATTGGAAGGGACAGAAGCCTTGGACTATCGAGCGACTGGGGATCGATCATGGCGACAAGAGAACCTCGGTGGTGTGGTCGCGGGAGGTCGAATTGGAGAATTTCGACTCGACGATGACCCTTTCCGACGATGGTGCCTGGCTCGCATTGCGGGCGTGGACTTTCAAGGTGCTGGACACCGCGACGGGCGAGACGGTGTTCGAATATCCAAGGGTTGACAAGCAGGCGGAGTTCGCGCGGCTCAGCAGCGTATTGCCTCCGGGCGCAACATTGCGGGACGTCGGGGGCGTGACCAGCCAGTACTTCCGAGACAATCGTCTGGTCTTGTTTCGACAGGTGGGTTTGGCGTCGAAGCGCGTCTGCAACGGCAAGGATCAAGAAGAGTACGACCACTGCATTGCGGATCTACGAGGGCGCGGCCTGTACAAGACAATGGTCGACGTGTTCGAGATGGACAGCATCGAAATGGACAGTCAGCCGGATTTCCGGGTCGGAATCAGTTCCGACAACCGCTGTGCTTTCGGTGACTACGCCCTGCGCGGCTTACAGGTTCACGACGGTCGACTAACGTTCTTGACCGCGCGGCGTTAGGACACCCACAACACGGACTCGATTGGGAACCCACCACAGGGCGTCGGCCATCGATGAACTGGCGCGCAAGCTCGACGTGAACCTACCGATCTGCGGCAGCCGCACCACGTTCGCTACCGGCATGGCGGTGATCCAGGCCTGCGAGGACATCATCGCCCAATGCAAGCAGCGCGCGGCGCTGACCTGGGACCTGGACGAAGAGCAGGTGGACTGGGTCGACGGCGAAGCGATACCGAAGCCGGGCGTCAACGCCGACGTGAAGCCGCTGTCGCTGGCCGACATCGTCCGTGGCGCGGGCCGCACGGGCGGGCCGCTTCTCAGTCGGGCGGGAGCGCGATAGGGACACCCACTATCCCATATGCACACTCACCAATCGAGTGGGGGTACGATAGGGACATCCACTATTCCAAACGGATTGACAGCGGATTTGACTGGACACCCGATTAGGGATACCCACAACACGGACTCGATTGGGAAACCCACCACATGGCGTCGGCCATCGATGAACTGGCGCGCAAGCTCTACGTGGACCTACCGATCTGCGGCAAGGTGCCGAACCCGTTCCAACCCTACGGCGTGCGCGGCGTAGGCGAGACCCCCATCGTGGCGCCGCTGGCGGCACTGTCGAACGCGGTCCGAGACCAGTTGGGATTCCGGATCGACGACCTGCCGCTGTCGCCGCCGAGGGCGCTCGAGGCGATCGACGGGCGGGGGGGCGACTGACCCTTTCGTTCAACGGCCGACATCGCGCGGTGCGAGCGCTCTGCGCGCGTCGTCGGCGGCAAGGAGTCTTGTGGCCATCGCCCTTTGTTGCAGCGACGGTCTGTCTATCGGATACCAGATTCTCTTTCGCGGCGGTGGGCGATGAGGACTGTCCGCCAGGGGTAGAATGCGACCGGGTGGTGGAGAGACGCATCACCCGCGAGGAAGGCTGGATTTGTTCGGACGGTCGGCCGCCCAATCTCGCCCTCAACTGTTGGCGCGACATTACCCCTATTAGGGACGCGCGCGTTAGCGGTGCGTTTTGGGAACCGCGCGACGGAAGGCCCCACAAGGGTACCGACCTAGCCGTTCCAAACGGGACGCCAGTCCATGCGTTGAAGGACGGGCAAGTTAGGTCGGCAAGAGGAGACCTGCCACGCGGCGACTCGTCGACGAGCATGGGAAACTACGTCATCATCGACTACGACGACGGCACCGTTGGACGCTATTTGCATCTGCTTTCTGTCTTCGTTGAAGGGGGTTGGAGCGTGGCTGCAGGGGACAAGATCGCCGAATCCAACCAAACCGGTCGCACTGACGGCGTGCATCTGCACTACGACTTCGCGTACCGCGACGACGACGGCGAGCACTACGGCGATGTGGCGTTGGAGCACCCCGATTGCTGATGAATGTCTTTCTGCGAGTCCGCGCGAACAGCAGGATAGCGCTCGCATTCGCGAGCGGCGGGATCCTGGCGTTCATAGTGTGGTTGTGTTGGCCGCACGAAGGCGTCCCGATTGGCCCGGCACCAGCCGCTACCAATGTTCCGCCATCCACTACAGAGGAAGCCAAATTACAGCGTCCCGAGGTCGCCCGGCCATCATCGCAACATTTCGCGCCGTCCATCCGCGAGGCGTTTGCGCTGACAGCCGAGGAAGTGCTCGACAACCCAGACTGCCAGATGCTCGCGGGACGGGGCCGCGCCAAAGACAAGGCCATCGTGATCCTGCCCACGCCCGAAGGTGCCCGGTTCGCCGTGCTGGATGGGCAGGGTGAGGTGTTTGCCGACACGCTG
This sequence comes from Pseudomonadales bacterium, assembly GCA_047518105.1. GTDB lineage: Bacteria > Pseudomonadota > Gammaproteobacteria > Pseudomonadales > Azotimanducaceae > VXYL01. Next base: position 6,949 of record JAKZRQ010000340.1, read on the forward strand.
CCGTTCTTTCCGCACCACTACCACCTCGGCAAACGCGCCGATGGCACGGTGCTCGCCGGATTCGGGGACCCCTTTCTGAATTCGCGGCGAGGCCGGGAAAGGCACGCGCCAGAGCCGGTGCGTATCTACTTCGACGGAACCGTCGTGTACGAGTCCGACAAAGCCTCGGAGTTCGCCATCGCGCCCGACGGATCCTCGTTCTACGTTCGCGAACCGCTCGCCGGGGGCGCTTCGCGGTTGGTGGTCCGGAATTTGGATCTGCGGACCGAACGCCACTTCGCTCTGGGCGGAACGTACACGCCCAGCAACGAATTCGAACCAGGATTCGGAACATCCTTTGCGGTCGACGCCCGCGAGATCATGTTCTGGCCTGTGTACGAGTACGGACGTGGCATTCATCGGTTCTATCCTGTCGGAGACAGTGAGGTCCGCGAAGTCCATGTTGCCCAACGCGCGGACGAATCGATGTTTGGCGGCAACGACCGGGTTCGCGTCGACGGTGTCTACAGCGCTGTGTTCGCGTCGAGTGAAGAAGCCTACTTCGCAGCGGCACCGACCCCCCCGATACCGGAGGGCACGAAACCATGGAAAATCGAGCGACGAAAGCTTGATCACGACACGAACACGAGCACCGAGGTGTGGTCGCGGGAACTGGATTTGGACCATTTCGGTTACACGATGAATCTCTCGGACGATGGTGCCTGGCTGGCGGTTAGAGCGTGGAACTTCCAAGTGTTGAACACGGCCTCGGGCGAGACCGTGTTCGAGTATCCCATGGTGGACAAACAAGCGGAGTTGGCACGCCTCGGCAGTGTGTTGGTACCAGGAGCCACGGTCCGGGATGTCGGCGCAGTAACCAACGACTCCTTCCGCGACAACCGGTTGGTGTTCTTTCGGCAGGTGGGGTCCAAGCGCTCATGCAGCGGTGGCGACAAGGATGCCTATGACGATTGCATCGCGGAGTTGCGTAGGAGAGGCATCTACAACTCGATGGTGGACGTGTTCCAAATGGAGACCATAGAGATCGACAGCGAGCCGGATTTCCGCGTGGAGGTCAGCCGGGACAACCGCTGCGGTTCTGGCGACTACGCCTTGCGCGGTTTGCAGGTTCATGACGGGCACCTGACCTTCTTGACGACGACGCGTTGAACTGCGCAGTCTTGGGTGGAGACTCGATTGGGAAGACTCGATTGGAAGACTCGATTGGGACACCCACCACATGGCGTCGGCCATCGATGAACTGGCGCGCAAGCTCGTCGTGGACCTACCGATCTGCGGCAGCCGCACCACGTTCGCCACCGGCATGGCGGTGATCCAGGCCTGCGAGCGCCCCATCCCTTCGCTTCTGGCCCAACCCATCCGCCTCCCGTCGCTGCCGCTCCGGTCACCCGCTCCTCGACGGGGGTACTAAATCGCCCAGTGCAAACAACGCGCCGCGCTCAACTGGGATCTCGACGAGGACCAGGTGGACTGGGTCGACGGCGAAGCCATACCCAAGCCCGGCGTGAACGCCGACGTGAAGCCGCTGTCGCTGGCCGACATCGCAACGCGGCTGCAAGCCGCGCCGGCGCCGGCCGCACCGGTGGTCCTCTGCTGGGTCGTGCGAGCCTGAACGCCCAAGGCGCAGGCGCCTCGTTCTCCTGCAACTTCACGGACGCCAAGGTGGACCCGGAGACTGGCAAGGTTGACATCCTGAGCTTCACCGCGATCCAGGATGCCGGTCGGGCCATCCACCCGTCCTACGTCGAAGGCCAGATGCAGGGCGGCGCAGTGCAGGGCCTCGGCTGGGCACTGAACGAGGAGTACATCTACGACGCCGACGGCGTCATGGAGAACCCCGGCTTCCTCGACTACCGGGTGCCGGTGGCCTCGGACATGCCGATGATCGACACCCAGATCATCGAAGTGCCGAACCCGTTCCACCCCTACGGCGTGCGCGGCGTCGGCGAGACCCCCATCGTGGCCCCGTTGGCGGCGCTGTC
>JAKZRQ010000341.1:0-2701 GCA_047518105.1 Pseudomonadales bacterium
GAGGAGACGGGGGGTCAAGCGTGTGTACCGGCTCGGGTGTACGACAAATCCCTGGTAAGTGAGCACTAACATGTCCAGGCTTCAATCCGCAGGCGTCGGTTAGCCGTCGACCAATCCGGCGCGTAGCCTCGACAGAACGGAAGGCCTGCGATGGCATCCCTCGTCCCCGGCTCCAAAGGCAGGTCGTGCGTAAGTGGGCACTCACCAAAGATTTGTCGTGCACCCTACCGGCTCACTACCTTTGGCACTGAGGGATCAGGCGGAGACCACACCAACGAGATATGGCAACGGGCTTTGGACGTCGTACCCCAAGGCATTGGGGTAACGCGGCACCAAAGCAGCATTCGAACATCCGGGCGCAGCGCCTTGGACAGTCGAGGCACTGCACATAGCTTCCGCTCCGTCTCCGAGCGGGGCTGCCGCGACCTTGCAGCGAACGCGCCGAGTCCTGCCAACGCTGCCTCGAATCGCAGGCGGCTTCCCGCCGGTGCCGCAGAGCGTTCTATGTCGCCCAAGGCGGCTGGCGTCGTTGCGCCTAGCGCAAGCGACTGGAAGGCGACTTCCTCTGCCAGCGGTGCCGCGAGGACCGCAACATCGAGCGCGCGCAGAAGCGCTGGGACGCCCTCGACGCGGCCGCCATCGACGAGTTCGCCGCTAGGCCCGACACGGCGCATCGCGCGAGCAACCTGGACTGCGGCGTCTCGCCGTGGAACGCAAGGCCGGAGCCGTCCGCCGCCTACTGGTTGCCGCTGCCCGATCCGCAGCCCGGCCGAGCAGGAATGGCGCTGGTCGGCGTACAACGGCCGCCTGCACCGGCGGTACTGACTCCCGTCTCCGCCGCCACGGACGCGGCGGCTCCGGTCGCCGCGTCCCGCCCTCACTTGCCGATGTAGTGCTCGGAGATCTCGCGGCGGTTGTGACCCAACTCCCGGGCGACGGTCGTCCGCGCCTGCCTGTCGATCCGTTCTCTCGCGCCCGTGAGGCCGCTCCGCGGCGGACCGCCTGCCAGCGGGGGTTTCCACCCCGTGATGTCCTCGTAGCGGCATTGCGCATACGTGTAGCGCAGCCCGTGCATGTTCCTGAGGCCCGCGTCCCGCGTCTGCGTCTCGTACACCCTGAGCTGCTCGCGGTAGTTGCGGTGCCCCGGGATCAGCGCGCCGCCGCCCACGAGTTCCCGCACCTCGTCGAGGAGGCGGCGCTGCTCGTCCTTCAGCACCGGAATCTCGCGCGGCCGACCGCCCTTGGTGGTCGACGCCTTCAGCACGATCTTCGAACCCCGGTCGGCGTAGGTCGGCGAGAACATGGAAGGGGGCGGGGACAGCAAAGGTGGACGTGGTGCGTTACGCGTAGGGATGGACGCGTTCCTAGGCGAACTGAAGCAGGCCGCCCGGAACCGACGTTGGGGATGGAAGCTCTCGTGCATGGGATCGCGCAACGACGCGTTTCGGGCTTTTCGCAGAGCGACGGAGCAAGGCGATGCCTGCGTGGTGATGCTTCTGGTCGATGCCGAGGAACCCGTACGGGAGGCGCCTCGGGCGCACCTTCGCGACCGCGACGGCTGGGAGATGGGGTTCGCCGAAGAGAACAGCGTCCATCTGATGGTGCAAACCAAGGAGGCTTGGCTCGTCGCGGACGGTGACGCGCTGGCGGCCTACTACGGGCAGGGATTCCGAGAAAACGCGTTGTCCGCGACACCGGATCTGGAGTCGGTCTCCAAACGGGAAATCGAAACGGCGTTGGAGACGGCAACGCGAGCAACGACGAAAGGGCGTTACGACAAGATTCGCGACGCAAGCCAATTGCTCGAGAGGATCAGGCCGGAGCGAGCGGTGTGCGGCTTGCAGACGCCTTCTCGACTTCCTGACAGGTACTTTGGCGTAAGGGTGCTGTGGATGGCTGTGGACAGTGCGGCAGGGTGAAAGCCAGCGACGGCAAGCCCGCTTTTCAGAAAAGCGGCGATTCCGTGTAAGTCACACCCTTTTTCCCTGTCAACTCCGAATGCATCGCGATCCAACGACCTAGAAAGATCATGCTGCTGCTCTAGCCCAAGTCCCCGCCGTCGGGGCCGAGGACCCTAACCAATTGAATTTGTTTTACTATTTGCTTGGACACTATGGTAAGAGATAGGTAATGGGACATGGGTATCTTCTTGTTTCTCGCTTGCGTCCAAGCGCAGTAGCGTAGTTGGTTCCCTTTAACTGCTGGATTTATGAACAGCATACATGGCGGTGGGCAACAATAGTAATGATTGATCCTAGAGCGATCACGTGCGACGAGAACTGGCCACCTGGAGGATTGCGTGAAGGGATGTGGTGGCTGACGAGGCGGAAGCTATGTCGGCATACGGGGTGGTGTGCATGCGTCGCGAGGATACTCCACGACCAGAGTGGAGCGTCAGTCCTGCGATGTGGCGGTGGGACTGCGCTAAAGGCGGGCCAAAGCTTCGCTAGATATCGGCTTCGGTATGCACTCACATCACAACGAACGGCGTCTTCGTCTGCAGCCGACGGGTGATCGTGAGGGCCGGAGTGGATCGTGGCAACCCAAACTGCTCACGTTTGCCAACTGGAATCGCACGGGCCGTATGAAGGGTCTCTCTTACAACTTGGCTATGCCGGGGTTTGACGGGTAGCGATGCGAAAGATCGACACGTGCTGAATCGTGGTCGCCAGTTGGCCGGCGACGAGGTAGGCGATGTCCA
>JAKZRQ010000342.1:0-10946 GCA_047518105.1 Pseudomonadales bacterium
CTAGCCCGCATTTCTCACCAGGCCGCTTCTCGGCGTCAAAAGAGCTCATGGTTTCAAGAAGTTGACCGCGATGCCAACGATCATGCCGATTGCAGACTGCGCTGGCCGTGCCCTCGCGGGTCTTTTGGCCCTGTGTACACACGGGCACGTGCGCGCACATGCTCCCTCAACCGTAGGCCCCGCTATGCTCTCGGTCGCGAGCACGCGCACAGGGCCAAAATCCTCCGCGATCATCACGGCCCCTAGTGAGAAATGCGGGCTAGGGGTGTCCGCCATCGCCGTCGTTTGGCGATGACACTGACGTGACACAAGCTCCAGCGATTGCGGTTATGTTCGCGCCATGTTGGACGAGCTAGGCATTGTCGGCATCTCCTGGCGGCAAGTCGGCAGCGAAGCGTTGGCGGACTATTGCCTGCCCGGCGGTGGGCGTGATCGGCGCCTGGACGCGTTCGCCCGCGCCGCACGGCTCACCGAACTCGCCTACGTCGAGACCTGCAACCGCGTCGAGATCGTATTCGCCGGCCGCGCCGAAACCCGGGCGCAGGATCTTCGCGCGCCTGCCTTCGAATTGCTCACCTCTCGCCCGCCCGTTCCCGGCGAAGCGGAACGAACGCTTCGGGCCTGGCGTGGCGAGGGCGCCTGCGAACATCTCTTCCTGGTTGCCGCGGGTCTCGATTCCGCCGCCGTGGGCGAAGTGGAGATCGCCGGTCAGGTGCGACTCGCCCATGACCGTGCCCAGGCGTCGGGTCTTTGCGGTCCGCGACTGGCCTTGGTGTTCGAGGAAGCGGCGCGGATCGCCGCTGCGGTGCGCGGCGGAACGCGGTTGGGCGAAGGTTCCGTGTCCCTGGCGGAAGTGGCGATGGTTCACGTTCGCCGCCGGCTCGCACGAACGCCGGGGGCGGTGGCCCTGATCGGGATATCGGCGATGACCGAACGCGCCGCACTGTCGCTCGCCAAGGCCCATGTGCCGTTCGTGGTTGTCAATCGCACACGCGCCAAGGCGCGGGAGTTGGCGGATCGATTCGGCGCCGCCAGCGAGTCGCTCGATGCGTTTCGGCGTTCGCCGCCGCCGGTCGAAGTCCTGCTCTCGGCCACGGGTTCGCCCGAACCCGTTCTCGACGCGGATGCCTTGGCGCGGCTGGCCGTTGCCGCCGACTCGGGCGAGACGCCGCTCGGCATCGACATGGCGGTTCCCGCCGACATCGATCCCGAAGCCTGCGCCCGCCTCGGCATGGCGCGCGTCGGTATGGACGAAATCGTGCGCGAAGCCGAGGTGAACCGCGAGGCCCGGCTGCACGCGGCGGCCGAAGCCCGGGCGCAGGTGGACGAAGCCCTGCCGCGACTGCGGGACAAGGTCGTCGATCGGGTCTACGGACCGCTGTTCGCGGCATTGCAGCTACACTACCGCGATACCGCACGGGAAGCCGTCGAACGGCTGCTCAAGACGCTCGACCCGAGCGCAGGCCCGGTCGATCGGCAGGCGGTGGAGGTCTGGGCGCAGTCGCTGGCACGCCGTTTTGCCCACCTGCCAACCGTTGGACTCAAGGGCCTCATGCGGTACGGTCCCGAAGGCTCGCTGGAAGCGTTCCTGCGAGGACTGGACCCCGAGCGCCGCGACATGCTTCGCGCAGCCGTGGATGGCGGAAGATGGGCCGACATGACCGAGGGAGCCGACGATGACCTTGAGGCGTGATCCAACCAAGGCGTTGCAGATGGGATTTCTCGCGCTCCTGGTCGTCGCCACCGCCCAGGTGGGTTGGTGGATTGCAGATCAACGATGGCTGGCGTGGGGGGAACGGGATCGCGTTGTCGCGCTGTACCAAGCCGATGCCGCCGCCGTGACCGCGTTGGCCGGCCGGTTCGCGCAAGACGCCGCCTCCGACGCCGAACGCGAAGCGTTGGGCGCCGCCCTCGAGGGGCTTCCACACCTGTTGCTCGACCCCGTTGTCGGCGTCGCCTCGGTCCGACCCGATGCCATCGACGCGCTGGATGGCGAGGCGGCATCGCGCATCAACCGCTACGTCTGGGAGGGCGGGTTCTTCCTGCTCGTGCTGTTGGTTGGCATGGCGGTGTTGACCCGCGCGATTCGACACGACGCCGAGTTGCGAAAGCGCCAGCAGAACTTCATCGCTGCGGTTTCCCACGAATTCAAGAGCCCGTTGGCGAGCATGAGGCTGTCGGCGGAAACCTTGGCGACGCGCAGCGCCGATCCGGCCGGCCGGCGTTTGGGTGATCGTTTGGTCGAAGATGGGGATCGTTTGCTGCGCATGGTGGACAACCTGCTCGACACCGCCCGCCTCGACGACGGCCGGTTGAGCTTGCGGCGCGAACGTGTTCCGCTTCGTGCGGTGGTGGAAGGTGCGGTGGTCGAGCACTCGGCCCGGGCCGCGACTCGGGGGATCGACATTCGGGTGGACGTACCGGACCTCGCTCTCGATGCGGATCCCCTCGCCATCGAGAGCGTGCTGCGCAACCTGCTCGATAACGCCGTCAAGGCATGCGTTGCCGGTGGCGGTCGCACGATATCGATCAGTGCCGAAGGGAAGGGCGCCATGGTCGCCATCGCCATCATCGACGACGGTGCCGGGTTCCCGCCTCGGGACGCCGCGATGATCTTCGAGAAATTCTATCGATCGGGCGACGACAAGGACAATCCCATGCCGGGCACGGGTCTCGGTCTGTACGTCGTGCGCCGCCTGGCCGAACTCTCGGATGCCCAGGTGGCGGCGACCAGCGACGGGCCGGGCCGGGGCGCTGCGGTCACCGTGACCTGGCCGGCGGTCCGGTCGTGATTGGAGAAGCTCCTCCGGCAAGGATTCTCGTCGTCGACGACGAGGCCCACCTGGCGGCCGGCATTCGCGAGAACCTGATCGCGGAAGGCCATGTCGCCGAGATCGCGCACAACGGGATGGAGGGTTTGGGCGCGGCGAGGGCAGCGGCGTACGACCTGATCGTGCTGGATGTGGCGATGCCCGAGATGGACGGCCTTGAACTGTGCCGCGCGTTGCGCGGCGAAGGCATCGAAACGCCGGTGCTGTTCCTGACCGTTCGGGGCGCACCGGACGACCGCGTGCGCGGACTCGAAGCCGGCGGCGACGACTACCTGGTCAAGCCGTTCCATCTCAAGGAACTGCTGCTGCGCATCGCCGCGATCCTGCGCCGCACGAAGTGGTACAACCAGACCGTCGCCAAGTTGCGCTTCGGCGGCAACGAAGTCGATTTCCGCACCTACCGCGCCCACGCCTGGGACGGATCGGAACACGCCCTGACCCACAAGGAGGCGATGATCCTCAAGGTTCTGGCCGAACGAGCCGGCAACGTCGTCGGGCGCGAAGACATTCTCGACAAGGTCTGGGGCTACGAGGTCTTTCCCTCCACCCGCACCATCGACAATTTCATCGTTCGCCTGCGCAAGCGCTTCGAGCGCAACCCGGAGGCCCCGGCCCACCTGCACACCATCCGTGGCGTCGGCTACCGGTTCGTGCGGGAACCCGAGGGCTTAGCGGCGTTCGGCGACCGGGGTGTCGACGATCGGGCCTCGTCGTGAACGAGAGCGTGAACGAGAACGTGAACGGGAAACTGCTGCTCCGGGCCATCCGCCGCGAGCCGGTTTCGCGGCGACCGCTATGGATCATGCGCCAAGCGGGACGCTGCCTGCCGGAGTATCGCGCCCTGCGCGAAGCCCACTCGTTCAAGACGTTGTCCAAGAACCCCGAACTTGCTACCGAAGTGAGTCTCTTGCCGTTCAAGCGGTTCCCCTTCGATGCCGCCATCGTGTTCGCCGACATCATGAGCCCGATGCCCGCCTTGGGGGTGCGGTTCGACTTCGCGCCGGGTCCGGTGGTGGCGGAACCCATCCGCGACCAGGCCGCCGTCGATGCGCTTGCGCCACCCGATCCCGAACGTCTCGCACCGGAGGTGATCGAGACGATCCGCCAAGTGCGTTCGGCTGTGGGCGACGACGTGGCTGTGCTCGGCTTCTGCGGCGCACCGTGGACATTGGCGGCCTACCTGGTGGAAGGTCGAGGCGTCAAGGATTTCCCCACGTTACGCGCATTCGCCGCCGCACAACCTGCGGTTCTCGGGGCGCTCCTCGCCAAGCTGTCGGCGGCGATGGCAAGCTACCTGGTTGCCCAGGCCCGGGCCGGGGCGGATGCCGTGCAGGTGTTCGATTCCTGGGCGGGGCTCTTGTCGCTTGCCGATTGGCGGCGATTGATCCGTCCCCACCTCGAGCATCTGCTCAATGCGGTGGGGGCGGCCGGGGTGCCGAGAATTCTCTTCGTCCAGAATGCCCCGCACCTGGTCGACGCCTACGCCGAACTGCCGGCGGAGGTGATCAGCGTGGATTGGCGCGTGGATATCGGCGCGGCACAACGGCGCTGGCCGGACCGGGCCGTGCAGGGCAACATCGATCCTGCGGTTCTGCTCGGCGGCGAGGTGCCGACGCGCGCGGCGGCTCGTGATCTGCTGCGCCGGGTGGATTGCCGCGGCCACATCGTCAACTTGGGACACGGCTTGATGCCCGGAACGCCGCTCGCGAGCATCGACGCGCTCGTGGAGACGGTTCACAACGAGACCAAACCATGAAAGATGAAGACCGCTCACCGACGCGCGATCGGCCGGACATGAGCGAGAAGGGTCGCCGAAACGGTCAGCCGATCTCCCTCGACCGACGCCTGTTCATGAAGTTCACGGCATACCAGGGTGGTTCGCCGGAAGAAGCGGTGGAAGCCTTCGCCGAGTCGGGGCTCGAAGGCGCGCTCTACCACGACGTCAACGACCCGTGCGGCATCGGCATCATGGCCATGGCGGAGGATCCGACGGTCTTCGTCACGACCCTGCGAGACGTGCTCAACCGGGCACCGTTCACCGGCATGACGCACGACAGGGAGTTCGACATGCTCGGGCGATCCTATTCCATCGGCTACGAGCCGGATCTCGACGAGGTGCTGTTCGCCCGGCCGCGCGGCCGTGTGCTCGACCCCGGGCTTTGCTGGGCGGTCTGGTACCCCTTGCAGCGCAGCAAGGCTTTCTACCGGCTGCCCCACGATGAGCAACGCCGGATTCTTGCCGAGCACGGCGGCATCGGTCGCCGGTACGGCGAGTCGGGACTTGCGGCGGACGTGCGCCTGGCCTGCCACGGTCTCGACCGCAACGACAACGACTTCGTCATCGGTTTGCTGGGCGCGCAACTGCACCCCCTTTCGGCCTTGGTGCGCGAGATGCGTGCGACGGAACAGACTTCGCAGTATCTCGACCGTCTAGGCCCGTTCTTCGTTGGACGCGTGATCTGGCAGTCGCCCCGAACGCCATGACGTCGACGGGTTTCGACGATCAGGCGCGGGACTACGATGCCGTCCTCGTGGTGTCCTTCGGCGGCCCGGAGGGGCCGGACGAGGTCATGCCCTTTCTCGACCGCGTGCTTGCCGGCCGCCCGGTGCCGCCACCCGTCAAGGCGCGCATCGCGAAGCGCTACCAACGCTTCGGCGGCATCAGCCCGATCAACGCCCATACCCGGGAGTTCATCGCCGCACTCGAACGAGAACTCGCGGCCAAGGGGCCCGAACTCCCGGTGTACTGCGGAAACCGCAATTCCGCACCGTTGCTCGCCGACGCCATGCGCAAGATGGCCGGCGACGGCATTCGTCAGGCGATCGCCTTCGTGACCAGCGTGTTCGGTTCCTACAGTGGCTGTCGCCAGTACCGGGAGGATCTTCACCGGGCCATCGCCGAAGCCGGCAACCCAGCACTGGGCATCGACAAGCTCCGGCTCTGCTACAACCATCCGGGGTTCATCGCCGCGGTCGCCGACCGGGTGCGTTCGGCCATGACGAGGACTCCCCATAGGCCGGCATTGCTGTTCAGCGCCCACAGCTTGCCGGTGGGGATGGCGCAGCAGTCGGACTACGAAGCGCAACTGCGCGAAGCATGCGCGTTGGTAGCGACGGCGGTGGGCGAGGATTCCTGGCGCCTCGCCTACCAAAGCAACAACGCGCGAACCGGGGATCCCTGGCTTGAACCCACGGTGGAGGACGCGCTGGCTTCGGTTCGCAAAGCGGGCCACGACACGGTTGTCGTGGTACCCATCGGCTTCGTTTGCGATCACATGGAGGTGGTCCTCGACCTGGACGTGGAGGCGCGGCAGCACGCCGAGGAACTGGGTCTGCAATACCTCCGGGCCGCAACCGTCGGTTCCCATGCCGGTTACGTGGGCACGGTGCGGCAGTTGATCGTCGAGCGGATGTCCGCCAATCCGGAACGCGCCTACCTCGGTGGACGCGGCCCGAACCCGGACTACTGCGGCGAGAACTGTTGTCTCTCGGGCCGCCCCGGCAACCGGCTGCCGGCGCTCGGCGGCGTGGAATTGGTCGGCACCGGGAGTTCAGCCGCCGGATGAGTCCTGTCCGACGGCGCTTGCCCGACCGGCCCCGCGACGTGCTGGTGATCGGCGCTGGCCTTGCCGGACTCGCCGCCGCCTTGCGCCTCGAAGAAGCCGGTTGCGATGTCGAGGTGCTTGAAGCCAAGGCGCGGGTGGGCGGTCGGGTGCGTTCGATTCGTCGGGGCGACGGCATCGAGGAAGCCGGCGGCACCACGATCGGCGCGGGCTACCGGCGCGTCATCGCCGCCGCCCGCCGCTACGGCGAAGACTTGATCGACGCGACGCCGATGCTCGCCTTCTTCCGCGAGCAGGAGCTTGTCCTTGGCGGCGAGATCGTCCGTCAGTCGCAGTGGCCCGAGCATCCCGCCAACCCGTTTCCTGAAGCCGACAAGGCACTGATGCCCTGGTCCTACGCCCGGGTGTTGACCGCCCGTCACAACTCGCTAACGGGACCGGGGGCGTGGCTCGAGGCGGACGCGCTCCACCTCGACATCTCCATGCACGACTGGATGACGGGCTTGGGGCTCGACGAGCGGGCCGTGGCGCTCGGCTACGGACTCAATGCCAGCTACGGCGAAGACGCCCGCGACATCTCCGCTTTGATGATGCTTGGCCGCTCGGCGTTTTCGGCGGCGCAGCGGAAACAGGCGCCCGCCGGGGTGGTCGGCTACACGGTCCGCGGCGGCGCGCAGCGTCTGCCCGATGCTATGGCGACCGCGCTCGGCAACGAGGTAAGGCTTTCGACGGTGGTTGCCGCGATCGAGTGCGACGCTGCCCAGGCGCGGGTTCGTTGCGCCGACGGCACCGTGCACCGGGCCCGCCATGTGGTTTGCTCGCTGCCGTTCGGCGCCCTGCGCAACCTCGCCATCGAGCCGACGCTCGCCGGGGCGCAGGCGGACGCGGTGGCAAACCTTCCCGGCCAGCCCATGAGCCAACTCTACTTCGCTGCCAAGTCGAACTTCTGGGAGCACGACGGCTACGGTCCGAGTCTGTTCACCGACGGCGTTGCCGGAATGTTCGCGGCGGCGCGGCGCGGCGAAGACCCGGAAGAAGTGACCGGTTTCACGGCTTGGACCATGGGTCGCAACGCCGGGCGCTTGGACGCCGTGTCGTCCGAACAGGCTGCCGCGATGGTCATCGACGAAATCGAAGCGGTGCGGCCCGCCGCGCGTGGGCGGCTCGAGTACATCGGTCGTCAAAGCTGGGGCGCGGATCCCTTCGCGGGCGGCGGCTGGGCGTACTTCCGACCCGGTCAGATCACACGCTTCGGTGCGGACATGGCGGCTCCCCACGGTCGCATACACTTCTGCGGCGAGCACTTGGCCCGAATCGACCGGGGCATGGAGGGCGCCATGGAGTCGGGCGAACGTGCGGCAGCCGAGATCGTCGCGCTCGGATAACTTTGCAGATCGAACGGTCAATGGACGCGATGGCCGCGCCCGCTCGATGGATCAATCGAACCGATGAGCTTGGGATTTGGCAGCGGAAAGCGCGGCGGCTGCGATACCCTTCGGTCGACACTACGTCTTTTGACGGGGACTTCCACGGCACGGCGTCAACGAGTCTGCCGATGGCCGGAAGTTCGCTTACACTTCAGCCCTTTAGTCGTTTAAGTAATCGTTTCATGAAGCTGTCTGACGAAGTTCTTCTCGAATTCGTAGGGGTGCATCCAAACGCCGCGTCGCGGCCAACGGATGGGTTCTCGATCGGCGGAGGTTCAGGCGGGGCGATGTGCTTGCCATGGCCGTCGAGGCGGCAATCCTTCTCGAAGAACGCGACGCCGTTGCCGCCTACGTCGAGATCGAGTTCCATGGGCTGCACGAAGGCAATGTCATCCGTTACAAGAAACCGTACGCCAGTCTGACCGGCTTCGACCGCGAACCGGACCCAACTTCCACGGCGTGTCAATCGTGCAGGTCGGGTATCCCTTGAGCTTCAAGATCGACACCGTGGGCCGCATCGCCACGGAAAGCTTCGCTTCGCTGCTTGGCGTCGAACTGATCGATAGCGACCGCGACCGGGCCGTCTTCAAGCTCCCCTACCAGCCCAGGCTCGGCGTGGGTCGCATCCACGGCGGCGCCATCGGCGCCTTGGTGGACATCGCGGCGACGGCGGCCTTCTGGTCCTGTCCGGACGTGACGCCCGCGTCCCGGGGCGCGACGGTGGGTTTATCCATCAACTTCCTGAAACTGGCGGTGGCAACCGACCTCGTTGCGACGGCAACGGTGCGGCGGCGTGGGGGCACCTTGTGTACGGGGGACGTCAGCGTTCGGGACAGCGAGGGCGAAGAGGTCGCGGCCGCGATGGTGACCTACAAGCTGACCGGCTACCGGGAACGGAGCAATCAGTCGCGCTGACCGTCGTCGACTTGCCGCTCCCGGGTCACTTCGGCGGCGACGAGTGCAGCGATCTCGACATCTGAGAAGTCGAGTTCGCGAAGAATTCCGCGGGTCTCGGACGCGAACGCGGCGGTGGGTTCCCGGGGCCGGAAGCCGCCGTGGTCGAGCGATACGGGTGGCGCGAGCACCGTGAAGTCGCCGACTTCGGCATGTCGCAGACGGTGGAACATGCGGTTGGCGATTGCCTGTTCGTCATCGAACAGTTCCACCGGGAACTTGATCGGCGACACGGGCACGCCGGCCTCGTTCAGACGGGCTATCCATTGCGCGGCTGGTTGGGCGCGAATAATCGCCTCCACCGCGCCCGCGAGACGGTCGTAGTGGTCGTGCCGACCCTCGCTCTCCGGGGTGTCCAGCAGGGGATCCTCCACGTCGAGCACCGCCAGGAGTTTCCGGCGCAGGGAGTGGCTGCCGCACGCGATGGCGATGGGGGCGTCGGCGGTGTCGTAGGTCCGCACGTAGACCTTCCGCATTGGCATCCCCCGGGCGCTGGTCATGCCGGCTGCCTGCTCGGAATAACCCGCGCCGTCTTGCCTGAGGCGGGACAGTTCGGCGAGGCGTGCGTCGTGCTGCGGCGCATCCTTGGTCTCCGAGCGGATGAGTTGGTTGTTCGCCAAGGTCATGGCGGCCTGCATGAGCGAAACATCGACGCTTCCGCCGGCACCTGTGCGCTCGCGTCGCAGCAGCGCGGCCGAGACGCCGAATGCCAAGGTCATGGCGCACATGTAGTCGGCGATGACCGGATCCCCGAAGGCGGGGCGACCGTCCACCAGCCGACCGTTCGCCGCCAACAGCCCGGTGCGGGCCTGAACCACCGGATCCATGCCGGCAAAGGACGCCTCGGGACCCTTGTTGCCGAAGGCCGTTACCGAACCGACGATCAAGCGCTGGAACCGGCGGCAGAGCGTTTGCGCGTCGAGACCGAGTGGCTCGGCAAGACCGGGACGGAAGTTCATCAACGCCACGTCCGCGCGTTGCAGCAGGCGGTCGATTACGGGTCGTGCCTGGGGGTCGCGTAGTGCCAGGGGCAGCGAACGCTTGCCCCGGTTGCGGGACACGAAGGCACGCGACTCGTACGGCGCCATTTGCCGCAACTGCCGAGCGGGGTCGCCGGCGAGCGCCTCCACCTTGATGACCTGCGCGCCGCCTTCGGCAAGAAGCTGGCCGCAAAAGGGGGCGGCGACGAACTGGCCGAACTCGACGACTTGGAGGCCGGCAAAGGGTTGATTGGGGTCCATGCCGACGATGATAGCGAATGGCGGACCTCATCTCCTAGTCGAGCCCCTGCGTCGGGGCTTCATCCGGGACGGATAGGCAACGCGTTGTACTTGGAGTATGAGAAGTGCTGTCGAGAGGTCGAAAGGTCGAAAGGTCGGAAGGTCGGAAGGTCGGAAGGTCGGAAGGAGAGTTGTCCGGTTCAGAATTGATCGGCACGGAGCATCGATCTGAGCTATTGGACGCCTTTCTTCACGGCTGTCGATGGCTCAATATCACGTTTCCGTGGCGTCCGAATCTGCCGGCGTTCGACTGACACCGCCATCGACAAGGAGGAATACGGAATGCCCGAGTACCGTCCACATCACATCCACCTGATGAGTCACGATGCCATGGCGGCGGGTGCCTACTACGAGCGGATGTTCGGGGCGCAGATTGTCGCCTCCCAGGGTGCCAACGGGCTGCCCCGGGCCAACCTGACCCTCGGCGATCAAATCATCCTGATTTCCACCGTTCTGGACGAGGTCGACCAGACGGCTTCCGGCCCGCATAGCTGCTTGGGCCTCGATCACATCGGCATTGCCGTCGACGACCTTCAGGCTGCGATTGCCGATCTCGAATCCAAGGGCGCGGAGTTCACGATGAAGCCGCGTGACGGGAAGGGCCGGATCGCGTTCGTGAAGGGTCCCGACTGGGTCAGCATCGAACTGGTGCAGACGCGACCGACCGACGCGGCGTGATGGTCGTAGACGCCGGCGCTCACCCTGGATTCCTTGAGCACGCCGAATGTTGACACTTGAGTTGCATTTCGAACGAGGCCGGGAGAATGCGCAAGCATTCTCAAACGCGCCCGTCAGGGCGCGCATTCTCAAACGCGCCCGTCAGGGCGCGCACTAGCCGGAGCCGGCTGTCGCCGCAACCCCTACCGACACGCCCGCCGTCAGAACGGGATG
>JAKZRQ010000343.1:0-24573 GCA_047518105.1 Pseudomonadales bacterium
ATCGACCTGAACGCCATGTCCGATGCCGAGGTGGAAGCGGTTGCCGATGCGCACGCGGCTTACGGGGTGGTGTTCTTCCGCAGCCAGAGACTCTCCGCCGATGACCAGCTCGCGGCGGCCAGGCGTTTCGGGCCCATCAACGTCAACCGTTTCTTCACGCCCGTGCCCGAGCAGCCGCAGGTGGCGATGGTGCTGAAGGAATCCCACCACCAGGTCAACGTGGGCGGCGCTTGGCATACGGACCACTCCTACGACGAAGCGCCGGCTCTGGGTTCGATGCTGTACGCCCTCGAAGTGCCCAGCGAAGGCGGGGACACGATGTTCGCCAGCATGTACAAAGCGTTCGAGGCGCTCTCGCCGGGCTTGCAGCGGACGCTGGAAGGTTTGCGCGCCGTACACTCCAGCCAGCATGTCTTCGGCTCCAAGGGCGCCTACACCACGGGAGGAGACGATCGTTTCGGCAATGCCGAGCAAGCCACCCAGGACGCCGTCCATCCGGTGGTGATTCGCCATCCGCGTTCCGGACGCGCCGCCCTCTACGTCAACCCGGGTTTCGCGGTCCGCATCGAAGGCTGGACGAACGAGGAGTCACGCCCGCTGCTGGACTATCTCTACAGCGTCGCCGCGCGCGAGGAGCATACCTGCCGGTTCCACTGGGACGCCGGCAGCGTGGCGTTCTGGGACAACCGGGCCACCTGGCACCACGCACTGAACGACTACCCCGGCGAACGGCGCTTGATGCACCGGGTGACGGTGGAAGGCGAGCCGCTTTCCGCCTACCGCCCCAACGTGTAGAAGGACCGTGGACAGCCACTTCGATGTGATCGTCGTGGGTGCCGGGCTGTCCGGCATCGGCGCGGCTTGCCACCTCAAACGGGAGTGCCCGGGGAAGTCCTTCGCCATTCTCGAGAGCCGGGAAACCATCGGCGGGACTTGGGATCTGTTTCGCTACCCCGGTGTTCGATCCGACAGCGACATGCACACGCTGGGCTACGACTTCAAGCCGTGGACCGACGCGAAGGCCATCGCGGATGGGCCCGCCATTCTTCGCTACGTGCAGGAAGCCGCCTGCGAGCACGGCTTGACCGAGCACATTCGCTTCGGACACCGCGTCGTCGCGGCGGGCTGGGACACGGCAGAAGCCTGCTGGACCGTCGACGCCGAACGCGTGGGTGGCGGCGCGGGCGTTCGGGCGAGCGTTCGCTTCACCTGCAACTTTCTCCAACTGTGCGCAGGCTACTACCGCTACGACGGCGGCCACGTGCCGCGCTTCGAGGGTCAAGAAAACTTCGTCGGCACAGTCGTCCATCCGCAGCAATGGCCGGAAGACCTCGACTACGCCGGCAAGCGCGTGGTGATCATCGGCAGCGGCGCCACCGCCATGACGCTTGCACCGGCCATGGCCGAAGGCGGCGCCAAGGTGGTGATGGTGCAGCGCTCTCCCACCTACGTCGTCTCGCGACCGGACGAGGACGCCATCGCCAACACCCTGCGCAAGTGGCTGCCGGATCGACTGGCCTACGCCATCACGCGTTGGAAGAACGTCAAGCTGCAGAGCTATTTCTACGACCAGACCCGGGTCAACCCGGGCAAGGTCAAGCGCCAGCTCCTCGGCCTGGTGCGGCAGCACCTTGGGCCGCACTACGACGTGGATACCCACTTCACGCCGCGCTACGACCCGTGGGATCAGCGCCTGTGCCTGATTCCGAACGCCGACCTGTTCCGCGCGATCAAGTCGGGCACCCTGGAGATGGTCACCGACCGGGTCGAGGGTTTCGCGGAACACGGCTTGAAGCTCGCCTCGGGGCGGGAATTGCCGGCCGACATCCTGGTCTCGGCCACCGGCCTACGACTGGAGGTGCTCGGCGGGGCGGCCATCCGGGTGGATGGTAAGCCCGTGGACTTCTCCGAGACCTACACCCACAAGGGCATGATGGTTTCGGACGTGCCGAACCTCGTGCAGACCTTCGGCTACATCAACGCGTCCTGGACGCTGCGCGCCGACTTGACGGCGCGCTACGCCTGCCGGCTATTGAACCGGATGGACGCCCTGGAGATGCGCCAATGCACGCCCAGGCTTCGCGACCAGGACCGGGAGATGCCGACGCGGCCGTGGATCGACGGCTTTTCTGCCGGCTACATCCAACGATCGATGCACCTTTTTCCGAAACAAGGCAACCGCGCGCCCTGGGTGCACACCCAGGACTACGCGCAGGACAGGAAGATGGCACTTGGCGCGCTTCTCGAGGACGGTGCACTGACGTTCGACAACCCCGCCGACACCGCCGCACGGCACGACCGAAGCGAGCGCCACCAGGTCGCTTGACGGCGCCGTCGAGGGCTAGCGCGTCTCGGAATACGAGCCGTTCGCGTCTCGGAATACGAGCCGTTCGCGTCTCGGAATACGAGCCGTTCAAGAGCGCTGCCCACCGGTGTTCGTATGCAACCCAAGTGTCGCCGTTCGGCATGCTCAAGGATTCTAGCGCCCTTCGAAGCGCGGCTCCCGCTTCTCCACGAACGCGCGGAACGCCTCCCGGGTGTCGTTGCTGCCGCCGGTGCGGGTGTGGCGTTCGGTCTCCAGTTCGATGTAGTCCCTAAGCGGCATGCTCTCGGCGTTGATGAAGTTCTTCTTCATCTCCCCGATGGCTAGCGGCGCCGACTTCGACAGCCGCACGGCAATCGCCTGGACCTCCTCGTGGAAGGTGTCGTCGGGAAAAGTCTTGAGCACCAGCCCGATGCGCTCCGCCTCGGCGGCGTCGAATTTCTGCGACATGAAGAACAGCTCGCGTGCCTTGGTCGCGCCGACGATGCGCGGCAACAGCCAGGGTCCCGCCATGTCGCCGGAAATCGCCACGCCCAGGAACGCCGAGTTGAACATCGCCCGCGCAGTGGCGTAACGCAAGTCGCAAGCGCAGGCCCAGCCGAAGCCGGCACCCGCGCAGGCCCCATTGACCGCGGCGATGGTCACCTTGGGCATCTCGTGCAGCAAGGTGGTGATGTGGAAGTGCTCGCGCCGGTTCGGCTCCCGGCTCGCCCCGCTGGTGGATGCCTTGAGGTCGACGCCCGGGCAGAAGCCGCGCCCGGCGCCGGTGAACAGCACCACGCGGACGCGGTCGTCCCGGGCCACGTCGTTGAGGCATTCGTAGAGTTCGCGCATCAGGGCGTTGGTGATGCCGTTCAAGCTGTCCGGACGGTTGAGGGTGACGGTGGCGAGCGCGCCCTCCACGTCGCATAGGATGTTCTCGTAGATGTTCTCGTAGATGTTCTCGGACATGGTTCCTCGGTGACAGGTTGTGTTCGCTGCAAAGCCTATCAGCCTTGCCGGCCCCGGACACGTCCCTCGTTGGCTAGCCCGCATTTCTCACCAGGCTGCTTGTCGGCGTCAATAAGCTCTTGGGTTTCACTAGTTTGACCGCGATGTCGATGATCGTGCCGATGGCGGACTGCGCTGGCCACGCCCTCGCGGGTCGTTTGTCCCCGTGTACACGGGGCCAAAATCCTCCGCGATCATCACGGCCCCTGGTGAGAAATGCGGGCTAGCCCTACGCGCGGAGCTTCTCCCACGGTGGAGCAGCCGCGCGCCTTGTGGTTTGATGGTGCCCGTCAGACAACGGGAGCCAAGCCAAGTGATCGTAAGATCCCTCGAAACGCGCCACTGCGACGCCGGTTGGCGCAACTACCACTTCGTCAAGATCACCACCGAGGACGGCGTCGTCGGCTGGAGCGAGTACGACGAGCACCAAGGCGCGATCGGCGTCACCGCCGTGGTGGAGAAGCTCGGCGGCATGGTCGTCGGCGAGCGCGTCCACGACATCGAGCGCGTCTACGCCCGCCTGCAGGCCCGCGCCCGGCAGTCCATGTCGGGCGTCATGGCCATGGGCATCGGCGCCATCGAGAACGCGCTCCTGGATGCCAAGGCGAAGACGCTCGGCGTGCCCTGCTACGACCTTCTGGGCGGCAGGGTCCGCGAAGCGGTGCGGGTGTATTGGTCGCACTGCGGCACCTGGCGGATCTCGCGGCCGGACTTCTACCCGCCTGCGGTGACCGACCTCGGCGGCATCCGCGCCCTCGGCCAGGAGGTGCGCGAGCGTGGCTTCACCGCGCTCAAGACCAACGTCTTCGACTACAGCGGCGAGCGCGTCCGCGGGTGGTCGCCGGGATTCGGATTTCCCTACGCGCCGGATCAGAACGTCGACCGGCACGTCCTCAGGCAGTTGCGCGCTCATCTCGACGCGTTCCGCGAGGGGGCCGGCGAAGACATGGACATCCTGCTCGACCTCAACTACAACGCCAAGCCCGAAGGCTACCTCCGCGTCCTGCGCGCCTTGGCCGATTTCGACCTGTTCTGGGCGGAAATCGACACGCCCCATGCCGAAGCGCTCGCCGATGTACGCGCCCGGAGCCCGCACGCCATCAGTTCCTGCGAGTCGCTGATCACGCTCTACGCGTTTCTGCCCTATTTCCGACTGCGGGCGATGGACGTGGCCATCATCGACGCGGTGTGGAACGGCGTGTGGCAGTCGATGAAGATCGCCGCGGCGGCCGAAGCCCATCAGGTCAACGTCGCGCCGCACAACTACTACGGCCACCTGGCGACCATGATGGCCGCACACATGTGCGCGGCTACGCCGAACGTGCGCATCATGGAGACGGATATCGACCGGTTGCCATGGGATGCCGAGCTGTTCACGGCGGTTCCGGACATCCGCGACAGCCATCTGCACCTTCCCGACACCCCGGGCTGGGGAACGGAACCCGACGAGGAGGCGCTGGCGAAGTACCCGCCGAAGTGATCTTGAACAAGCCGGCGCCATCCGATCCGCCCTGTCTTCCCCGGGCGCGGCGTTTTTTTGTTCAATCCGCGATCCGGATGGGCGTTCGGGTGGTGCTCGCCGTCGGCATGGCGGCGACGGCGTTTGCGCAAACCGCGCACTCGGGCTACGACCTGACGGAATTCCTGCCGACGCGAATCGAGTACGACAGCATCGGCGGCAGGTTCGAGGCCTACTACTACTACGACGGCCGGTACTGGGAACGGTGGGAGACCGACTTTCCCCAGGCCGAGCGGAACTTCGCCAAGCGGCTCACCGAATTGACCGCCGTGGTCGCCAGCCGCGCCCCCGCCCGGCGCCGGCTAACCGACCCGGATCTCGGCGACTCGCCGCTCATCTTCATGTCCGACGTGGGCTACATGCGCCTCAGCAAGCCGGAGATCGAGGCGCTGCGCGCCTACCTGGAGAACGGCGGTTTCCTGTGGGTGGACGACTTCTGGGGCGATGCCGAGTGGAACAGCCTGGAGGTGGCCATGGACGAGGTTCTACCCGGAAGACGCTGGACGTCCCTGCCCATCGAGCACGCGATCTTCCACACGGTGTTCGACATCGAGAAGATGCCGCAGATACCCGCCCGGGATTTCGCCCGCTGGGGAACCACCGAGCCGCCCTCGCAGCACCGCTACCCGACCGGTTCCATGGCGACGCCGTCGATCCGCGCCTACGCCGATGACGATGGCCGGCTCATGGTCATCGCCACCCACAATACCGACGTCGCCGACGGCTGGGAGCGGGAGTCCTACGGAGAGTTCTACTTCGAGAATTTCTCCACCAAGTCCTACCGGATCGGGATCAACGTCGTGATCTACGCCCTCTCCCACTGAGTACGTCCGCGATGTGGTTCGAATGGCTGTTCAAGTACCCGCGCCATGCCTACGCGCAAGGCGAACTGGCCTTTGCCGGCGATCTCGGCCCCCTGTGGTGGACTGCCGCCATCGTGCTCGTGGTCGTAAGCATCGCGTTCAGCCGCCGACTGGCGCACTGGCCCGTGCTGCGCAGGGCGCCGATCCACCTGCTGCAGTTCGCCGCCGTGGCGGTGGTCCTGGCGCTGATCGCCGGACCCGTGCTGGTAGTCACCCGCCTGGCGCCGGGCGTCAACACCGTGGCAGTCGTGGTCGACACCTCGAAGAGCATGGCATTGCCCGCCGACGCGGGAGATCCGGATATCGGCGAGGCCGAGAGCCGACTCGAGGTGGCCAAGAGCCTGGTCGCGAGAGAGATTGCCAACGCAAGCAGGGATTCCAAGATCGCCCTGTTCGAAGCCCACGACCGCTTGCAGCGCACCGAATCCGCCGCCACGCTCCAAGCCGTCGGCGGGCGTTCAAGGCTCGTGGACGCACTCACCGACCTGACCAGCAACTACGACAGCGGCGCGCTCGCCGCCGTGATCGTATTGACCGATGGTGCCCAGAATGGCGGCGACAGCACCGATCTCGAGGCCTTGGCGGCGACAGGAGTGCCCGTTCACCCGGTGGGCATCGGACCCCCTAGGATTCCCGGCGACGTGGAACTGTCGGAACTGGTTCTGCCGCTGCGGGCCGCCCCGGATACCCAAGTGACGGCCCGCCTGGTGATCCGCCACACGGACGCGGACGAGGTCCGCGTACGCGTTCTCGACGGCGAGTCGGTGCTCGCCACCGAAACCGTCGACCTCGATCCGACGACCCCCATCATGACCAAGGACATCGCCTTCGCCAGCGGCGCCGCAGGATTGAAGGAAATCACCGTGGAGCTGGATGCAGCCGCGAGCGACCGGTTGCCGGGCAACAA
Organism: Pseudomonadales bacterium; assembly: GCA_047518105.1. Classification (GTDB taxonomy): domain Bacteria; phylum Pseudomonadota; class Gammaproteobacteria; order Pseudomonadales; family Azotimanducaceae; genus VXYL01. The sequence continues at coordinate 6,603 of JAKZRQ010000343.1, forward strand.
TGCGCAGTCCAAGCTGCTCGAAGTGCACCGGGACAAGCACCGGGCGCTGTATCTCGAAGGCGAGCCGCGTTGGGAGTTCAAGTTCATCCGGCGCGCCGTCGCCGAGGACGATGACATCGAGTTGACCACGTGGCTGCGCACCACCCCGCGCAAGACCTACCGCCAGGGAACCGCCAACCCCGAAGAGCTCGCCGACGGCTTCCCGAAGACCCTCGATGCCCTCTATCGCTACGATCTGGTCATCGTCGGCAGCTTGCCGGCCACGGCGTTGGACGACGAACAGCACGACTGGCTTGCGGCTTTCGTTGCCGAACGCGGCGGCAGCCTGCTCGCCTTGGCCGGGCGCAAGGCGCTTGTCGACGGCGGCTGGGACGTCAAACCCCTGGCCCAGGCCCTGCCGGTGACCTTGGTCCGTCCGACGGACCCGGACGCGCCACCCGCCTACAGGTCCGGCGACTATGCCTCGCGCCCCACGACCGAGGGCTTGCGCTCCGTGCTGACCGACATCGGCGGTGATCCCGATGATCGGGAACAGAGCTGGGAGACCTTGCCGATGCTCGCCGACTACCAGCGCCTTGGACCACTCAAGCCGGGGGCCACCACCCTCATCGAGGCTCTGGGCAGCGTGTTTTCCAGGCGCGGCACCGACATCGTCGTGCGGCCGGGAAACGCCGATCCGCTCCTCGTGACCCAAGTGTACGGATTCGGACGCAGCGCCGTGTTGGCCACCGCGTCCACTTGGCGTTGGCGAATGCGCACGCCCCCGGACGATGCGCGCCACTCGCTGTTCTGGCGGCAACTCATTCGCCACTTCGCCGGTGCCGCGCTGCCCCGACACCGGTTGTCCCTGACCGCCGGGAACGACGCGCTCGATGTGCGGGTGGCGCTGAAGAACCCGCGCTACGAACCGGTCGACAGCGCGGCGTTGACAGCACGCGTGGTACCGCCGGAAGGAGACGCGTTCGAGGTCGACCTGCCCCGGATCCCTGGCGGCGGCGTGTACGCTTCGACCGTCCCGGTGGGCGAACCCGGGATCTACCGGGTTAGCGTCGGCAACCCCGGCGAGCCAAACGCCGAAATCAGTCCCTTCACGACCCGCGCCGACGGCATGCAGGCGTTGGTGCGTGTCGGCACGCCCAACCTGGAGGAGTTTGGCGCCGCGTTGAACGCGTCGCTGCTCAACCGGCTCGCCGAGGCTACCGGCGGACGCGTTTGGCGACCGAACGACTTGGCAGATCTCGCCGATGCCATCGCCTTCAGCAGCGCGGGCATCCGGGAACGCCAGCAGCTTCCTCTGTGGGACGCTCCATTCCTGTACCTGCTCCTGGTCTTGCTGAAGTGCGTCGAGTGGTCCCTGCGCCGGTTCTGGGGCGGGATCTAGGGTTCCGTGAGCGCGCCGGATCGACACTTGAGTTGCATGTCGTACACGCCTAGGCGCGCCGCATGTGCGGCGCGCCGGGCGATACTGCTGGCCGGGCTCGTCGCGGCTGCCGCCTCTCCGAGCGGCGCGGAGACCCGAATGCTGATCGTGGCCGGTCTGGGCGGGGAGCCGGACTATGCCCGAGCATTCGCCGATCAGGCCAACGCCGCGGCACGCCACGCCGAAGCCGCAGGCGCGATCGTCACGTTGCTTACCGAAGAGTCGGCCCGGCGCGAGCATGTCCGCAACGCCATCGCGGCCATGGTCGACCAATCCGCCGAGGGGGATGCGGTCGTCATCCACCTGATCGGCCACGGTACGTTCGACGAAGAACACTACCGGTTCAACGTGCCCGGTCCGGATCCCACCGCGCAAGACCTCGCCGGGTGGCTCGAGCCATTGAGCGCGAAACGCCAGCTCGCCGTGGTCGCGACAAGCGCCAGCGGTGCTGCCCAGGAACCGCTCAAACGGGAAGGCCGCGCGGTCATCACCGCCACCCGCAACGGTCGCGAGCGCAACGCCACGGTGTTCGGCGGGTTCTGGACCGATGCCTTGGTCGAACCCGGTGCCGACCTCGACAAGGACGAGCGGATATCCGCGGAGGAGGCATTCCGGTTCGCCGAACGGGCCGTGGCCGACCACTTCGAGGACAACGAGCGAATCGCCACCGAACATCCGCGCCTCGAAGGCGATGCCGCGGCATTCGTTCTCGCCCGAACCGCGCCCGAGGAACGGGTCGATCCCGAACTGGTGCAAATGGTCGGCCGGATTGACCAACTCACCGAGGCCATCGCCGAACTCAAGGCCGATCGGCGCGTGCTCACCGACGACGAATACTTCGCACGGCTGCAGGACCTGCTCATGGAACTCGCGCAGATCGAGCGGGAGATCAACGACCGCAAGCAGCACGACAGCGTAGAACAGCGTGCCGAAGACGACGGCGCAACAGCGCCGTCCCCTCGGGGCGCCCGTGACTCCGCCTGGTAGCGAGGTTCACCGATGACCGGACGTGGCATGGGAACCGAACCGCGTCGGTTTTCGGACCGCGGGTCGCGGGATGTGGAACCGCGGACCCTTAGCCCGTATTTCTCACCAGGGGCCGTGATGCGAGGGCGCGGCCAGCGCAGTCCGCCATCGGCACGATCATCGACATCGCGGTTGAACTAGTGAAACCCAAGAGCTTTTTGACGCCGACAAGCGGCCTGGTGAGAAATGCGGGTTAGCCCGGCTTGCAACCGGATTGCAAGGTTGGCTCGTTCGCCCCGGTCCTCGGCTCTCAAGGAACCGATGGCAGGACTTCTGGTGCTCGCGATGGTCGCCGCCTTTTCCGCCGAAGCAGCGACATCGGCCGAAGCAGCGACCACGCCCCAAGACTGCCGCCGGCTCGAGATTTCGGGCGGCGACGCTGCCCGAACCTGCTTCCGCGAACTGCTCGCGGATCCGTCCCCTGCCGTGGTCGCCGAAGCAGCCTGGGGGCTCGGCAACGTCGCCGCGGCGAACAACGCCTTCCGCACCGCCGTACGCGCGGCTCCCGACGACGCGGACCTGCGTGCGCGATGGGGCGAATTGTTCCTCGCCACCTACCAAGTGGGAGACGCCCAGGGGTTGTTCGGCGAGGCGCTCGCAATCGATCCCGCCCACTCCGCCGCCAAGCTCGGTCTCGCCCGGGTCGCGCTCGGGCGGTTCGAGGCGCGCGCGCAGCAACTGGTCGAGGAGGTGCTGCAAGCGGAACCCGACAACATCGGGGCGCAATTGCTGCTGGCCAGGATGACCCTCGAGGTGGGCGACAACGCACGCGCGGGGCAAGTCCTCAATGCGCCGCTCGCGGCCGAGGATGTCCTGTTCCGTCTCGATGCGATGGCGCTTGCGGCGGCGCTCGACCACCTGGCGGGCAAGGTGCCGAGTCCTTGGGAAGCCCGAGCGCTGGAAATCCATCCGGGCTACGGGGCGTTGTTCGAGACCGTCGCCCATTTCTACATCATCACCCGCCGCTACCGGCAGGCGATCACGGCACTCGAGCGTGCGGTCGCCATCGATCCCCGGTTGTGGAGCGCCCACGCCACCCTGGGCATCAACCTGCTGCGGATCAACCGGTTCGAAGACGCGCGCCGCGCGCTGGTCCTGGCCCACGACGGAGACCCCTACAACGTCGAGGTGGTGAACACCCTGCGCCTCCTGGACAGCCTGGACCGATGGCGCGTTCTCGAGGAAGACCGGCTGATTCTGCGCACCGATCCCGCCGAGAGCGGCGCGCTGGCGCCCCATGTCCGGCGGCTGGTCGCCGACGCCGTTCGCGTCGTTGGCGAACGCTACGGTTTCATCCCTTCGTATCCGGTGGTGGTCGAGCTGTATCCCAATCACCAGGACTTCGCGGTACGCACGTCGGGGCTGCCGGGGATCGGCGTTCTCGGCGTGGCGTTCGGCGACGTGGTGGCCATGGACAGCCCGTCCGCGCGCGGTGTCGACGAAGGTTTCGACTGGGCGAGCGCGCTGTGGCACGAACTGGCCCACGTGATCACCCTCGGGGCGACCGACAACCTGGTTTCGCGCTGGTTCAGCGAGGGGGTGTCGGTGTTCGAGGAGTGGGAAACCGGACCGAGCCGATTCCAGAGGTCCGAGGCCGGCGAGGACGCCGGACAGCGCCGGGCGGTGCCGCTGGCGGTGGTCGCCGCCCACCGGGAAGGCCAATTGCTTCCGGTGGCGACCTTGGACGAGGGATTCATCCGACCCCAATATCCCGGCCAGGTGATGGTCTCCTACACCCAGGCAGGGCTGCTTTGCGAGTACATCGCCAACGCCCACGGACAAGACGCCCTGCGCCGGATTCTCGTCGCCTATCGCACCGGAAAAGACACCGTGGGCGCCGTGGAAACCGCGCTGGATGTCAGCCACAGCGCCTTGGGCACGGCGTTCGCCTCGTACCTCGATGCCCGGTTCGCCGGCATCGACCCCGATGGGTTTGCCCAGGCCATGGGCGAAGCCTCTGGCGCCGCCTCCCAAGGCGACTGGCCGGGAGCGGCCGCAGCCGCCCGTCGGGCGGTTTCGAGCAACCCGAATGCCGTGGATCCGCCGAGCGCCTACCCGCTACTTGCCGAAGCCGAAGATCAACAGGGTCGCCGCGATGCCGCCATCGAAACACTCAAGGCCTACTGGCGCGCCGGTGGGCGTTCGACCCAAGCGCTGGCGCGGCTCGGCGCCTGGCTGGAACAGGCGGGCGATCAAGGAGAGGCGCTCCAGGTGCATCGCGCCCTTGCCCTGATCGCGCCGCTCGACCCGGGAAACCGAACCCGTTTGGGCAATGCCCTGATGACCGCCGGTCGCCCGCGCGAGGCGTTGGCCGAGTACCTGGCGGCCCAATCCCTGAAGCCGCACGATGCCGCCGACGCCCACTACCGCCTCGCGCGGGCGTACCATACGCTCGACGAAACCGAGGACGCGCGTCGCCATGTGCTGATGGCGCTGGAGATCGCACCGCGTTTCACGGACGCGCTGTTGCTTCTGCTTGAGATCAACCGATGACCGACCCCACCACCGACGACCTCGCGACGCCCGCGCCAGACGCCCGGGACAACCACCCGGACGATTTCCGCGACCAAGACAAGCTGCTCGCCGAGTTCCACGGCACCATGACGTCCATCAAGGAAGCCCTCGGTCGCATCGTCGTCGGTCAGGAAGCCGTCATCGAGGAGTTGCTGATCTCCGTGCTGATCGGCGGGCACTGCCTGATCACCGGCTTGCCGGGAACGGCCAAGACCCTCATGGTGCGTACCCTGGCGGGTGCCCTGGGCCTCGACTTCAAGCGCATCCAGTTCACGCCGGACCTGATGCCCACCGATGTCACGGGCACCGACATCCTCGATGAGGATCCCGGATCGGGCGCGCGCCGCTGGCGGTTCGAGCAGGGACCGATCTTCACCCAGGTACTGCTCGCCGACGAGATCAACCGAACGCCGCCGAAGACGCAGTCGGCGCTGCTCGAAGCCATGCAGGAGTTCCGCGTTACCGCCCGCGGCAACACCTACCGACTCGATCCGCCCTTCGTCGTGCTGGCAACCCAAAACCCCATCGAACTCGAAGGCACCTACCCGTTGCCCGAGGCGCAACTCGACCGCTTCGTATTCAACGTGGTGCTCGACTACCTCGATGCGGCGGAGGAAGTGGCCGTGGTCGAGCGCAACGTTCTCGGCATCGTCGACGAAGAGGTGACTGCGCGCACCGACGCCGGAGCGATCCTCGCCTTTCAGCGGCTGGTGCGCGAGGTGCCCGTCTCGGACGACGTCACCCGCTACGCCGTGGATCTGGTACGCGCGACCCGTCCCGACACGGACGCCGCACCCGATGCGGTGGGAAAATACGTGCGCTACGGCGCCAGCGTCCGCGCTGCCATCTATCTCTGCCTTGGTGCGCGCGCACGGGCGCTGCTGGCCGGTCGCTACCACGTCACCGAGGCCGACATCCAGACGCTGGCAGCCCCGGTTCTCCGTCACCGCCTGCAGGTGAACTACGTGGCGGAGTCGGAGGGGGTGACGGTGGAGGACGTGATCGCCGAGCTCAATCGGCGCATGCCCCCGCCGGGCCGCAGAGGCGTCCACGGGAGCAAACCCGCCGCCGGGAATACCGCCGCCGCATGAACGCCCAAGCGCCGGTTCGAGCACATGGTCCCGCGCGGATGATTCCGCCGGCGCTGCTCGCGCGCCTAGGCAGCCTGGAGCTGATCGCGCGCACCGTGGTGGACGGCGCGCTGCACGGCGCCCACTTCACCGACCGGCCAGGGTTCAGCCAGGAATTCGCCGAATACCGGGACTACGTGCCCGGAGACGATCCACGATTCGTGGACTGGAACGCCTACGCCCGCACCGACCGGACCTTGTTGAAGCTGTTCGAAGGCGAGACCAATACCCGTCTGCTGGTATTGGTGGACGCCAGCGCATCCATGAATTCGTTCGGTCGAGCGAACGAACGGTCCACCACCGAGCATCCGACCAAGCTTCGCTATGCCAGCTACCTGGCAGCGGCGCTGGCATTCATCGCCGTCCGCCAACACGATGCCGCCGGATTGATGGCCTTCGACGACGAAGTGCGGACGTTCCTTCCCCCGCGGGCGGGACGCGCGCACCTGCAGGCGATCTTCCATCGCCTCGACGAACTGTCCCCGAGCGGCGGCTCCGACTGGTCCGAGGCTTTCACCCATGCCGCGAGCCGAATGACCAAGCGCGGCGTCATCGCCGCCATCTCCGACTTCTACTGCGACCCGGAAGCGTTCGGTCGCGCCCTTCGGATGCTCGGCGCGCGCGGTCACGATCTAATCGCTTTTCATCTGCTCGATGCCCAGGAACGGCGCCCGCGTCCTCGCGGAGCGTTCGGCGGCAATGTCACGCTGCGCGACGTAGAGACCGGGCGCGTCTTCGAAGTGGATGCCGACGACCTGCGAACCCGCTATCCCCACCGCCTTGAAGAGCACGAGCAGGCGCTGCGCCGGGAGGCGGCTGCCGTCGGCGCTCACTACGTTCCCCTAGACGCCGACGAGCCCCTGGATCGGGCTCTCGGCCGCTACCTCAGGTTTCGGACACGCCGCCCTTGAGTTTCCTTGCCGCCGCGTTTCTCGCCGGCCTCGTCGCGCTGGCCGTGCCTTGGTGGCTGCATCGAATAAACGAGCGTGCCCCTGCGGAACGCGACGTCAGTTCGCTCATGCTGATGCGCGAAACCGAGGAGCCGATCCGCACACGGCGGACGCTGGCGCACAAGGTTCTGCTCGCGCTGCGGCTTGCGCTGTTGGCTGCGGTGACGCTGGCGTTTGCCCAACCCGTGCTCAAGACCGCGACGTTCGGTAGCGACAGCGCGGCTCGGCCGGCCAAGCTGGTCGTCCTCGACAACTCGTTCTCCATGCGGCGGGACGACGTCTGGCAACGCGCCCTCGCCATGGCGGAGGAACTCGTCGCGTCCACACCGAACGCGCGCCTCGTTCTCGGCGGGGAACGCCTGGTCCTGGTGGAAGGCCCCGCCGCCGCCGAACCCGGCTGGTCGCGGCTCGATTTCGCTGGTCTTTCCGCACGCCTCGACGCCTTGATCGCCGCATTGCCAGAGCAGCCGCGGGACTGGGAGGTGCATCTGATATCGGACTTCCAGGCAAGCGGCGTCCCGGATCAATTCAACGCGCTCGTCGAAGGCGTGGCCTGGCCCTTTGTTCTGCACCCCGTGCGCGGGCAGGAGCACAACTGGAGCATCGACTCCGCCCACATCGACAACGGCCGCATGGAGGTCCTGATCGACGGCCATGGAGAGGATCGGCGGTTCGATGTCGTCCTGCGCCGGGCGGGAGTCGAAGCGGGACGCGTCGCCCTGGCGCCAGATTCCGGGTCCCGAGGCGTCGCCGTGTTCGAAATCCCGCCGTCCGGACGCGACGGCATCGCCTGGGAAGTGGTTCTCGACGTCGGCGACGCCATTGCCGAGGACAACATCTACCGGGCCATCCAACCCGCGCAGGACGACACCCGGGTCGCGATCCTTCATGCCGGCGCAGCGGCGAGGGATGGCGATGACCCGGTGGCCGCGACCACGGCTGCTTCCTCGCTGACGTTTCTGACCGCGGCCCTCGACGCCATCGGCATTCCGGACACCATACGGCTCGACCTCGAGACCGGCTGGCCACGCTCGGTGGGTGCCGTTGTCGCGGTGGATCCCGGCGCCCTTCCGCCACCCCTCCTGCGCCGTCTTGAACGACATCTGGACGACGGCGGCGGCGCCCTGATCACCGTCGGGCCACGGACCCAACGCCACGGGGCAATACCCATCAGCGGCGACGTGCTTTCCGGCAGCGTCGTTGCGGGCGTCCAACACGCGGTGGTGGTGGATGCCGGCCATCCGGTCGCACAAACCCCCTGGCGGGGCGTCGAAGTCGAACGCTCCTTGTCGCTGCCGACGCGCACCGGCGAGACCATACTGGCCCTCGCGCCATCCGACACCACACGCCACCGCGCAGAGGAGGAGGTCCCGCTGCTGGTGGAAAAACGGATCGGCAAGGGCCGGCTGCTGGTGCTGCTCACCGCGCTCGACCGGGAATGGAGTTCCCTGGTTCTGCGACCGGCATTCGTCGGATTCGTTCGCGACGCCATCGACTACCTGGCCCGGAACGTGCCATTGGCGGCGTACGCGGGCCAGGCGGTGTCGGTGCCCGCACCTTCGGTACAGATCTTCGATTCGGACAATCGGCGTGTGCTTGCCTTGGACAACACGGCTGGCCGCCCCCTGGTACGGCTATCCCGCCCCGGCTTCTACACCGTGCGCACGCCGGGCAGGGAGTCGTCGATGGCGGTCAACGTCGATCCCAGGGAGTCCGATCTGCGCGCGGTGCCAACGGAGTTCCTCGACCGCTGGCAGGCCGCGACCGAGCCGACTCTCGCCACGACCAGCGAAGCCGCGACCGACGACGAGCCCGTTTGGCACCCCTTGGCACCGTGGTTGCTGGCCTTGACGGCCATCCTGCTGCTCATCGAATCGGCGGCGGCAAATGTCGGCCGCATGGAACTGCGCTGGCGGTCTCTTCGCGGGAGAGCGGCCGCATGAGCGAGGATGCCCGCCGCACGAGCAATGACGCCCCATGAGCGAAAACAGGCCCATGGGTCCCAACGACCACGCTGGCAAGAACCTCGGCCGGTATCTCGAAAGGTGCCGCCGTCGACTGGGATGGATCGCTCGGGTGCGGATCGCGGCCGCCGGCGCGGGCGCCGTGGCGGCGCTGACCCTCGCGCTGGCCGCCGCAACAGCCTATCTGGTGCCATCCCAGGGTTGGATCGTCGCGGCGCGGCTCGTGCTCTACGGGGCATGCGCGGCCACTTTGGTCATCTGCCTGGTGCGCCGAATCGGCACCCGGCGGGCCGCCCATCGAGCCGAGCGCCGGATCGCCGCCTTCGACGGTCGGCTGATCACCTGGCTCGATGCTTCCCGGCGGCGCCGTCGTCCCGCATTGCTGCCGCAATTGGCCGAAGGCGCGCTCGGCATCGCAATCGACAACCCACCGAGACGGGCGGCGCCGTCATGGCTATTCGCACCCCCGCTGGTCGTGGTCGCGGCAGCCGCGGCGGTGCTTGCGTGGTCGTTCACCGGTGCGCCCGACAACTGGCGGATTCCCGCCGAACGGCTCTGGCTCGGCGATCTGCTCGCGGACACGCGACCGAGGGTCATTGTCGAACCCGGGAACACGGTGGTGCCTCGGGGCAGCGACGTCCTGGTGCGCGCCCGCGCCCACGGTTTCCGAGCGGGCGACCTCCGCCTCAACGCGTCGTTCGCCGGTTCCGGCCGATGGGAAGGCGCCGCGATGATGCCCTCGCCACGCGATGGCCATCACGAGTTCGTGCTGGTGGCCGTGAACGAATCCGTGGACTACTTCATCGGCACGGACGGCATCAACTCCGACCGGTTTCGCATCGATGTCGCCGATTTGCCGGTCGTCACGAAGGTCGAACTGGCACTGGAATTCCCCCATTGGACGCGCCTCGAAACGCGAACCTTGGACCACGGCGACGTGGTGGGCGTCGAAGGAACGCAAGTGGGCGTACGGGTGGAGGCCAGCTTGCCGCTGGAGGACGCCCGCCTGGTCGTCAACGGCGTCGCGCGCGATCTGGACGACGGCAACGGCGAGTTCCTCATCGACGCGCCCGGCACCTGGCATGTCGCGGTGACCCATCGGGGCCAGGCCGTCCGCATCAGCGACGAGTTCCTGATCGACCTGCTCCACGACCGGCCGCCCGAGGTCGAGTTCGCCTTTCCCGGGCGAGACCGATCGGCAACGGCCATCGAGGAGGTCACGCTTCGCTTCGACGCGAAGGACGACTTCGGAATCGAAGCCTTGACGTTGCGCTACGCGGTCAACGGCGGCGCCTGGGCCGAACTCGGCAGCGAACGCCCCTTGGACGCCAAGAGCGCCGAGGCGGGTGGCAAACGCGAGTTTCGATCCGATCACACGATCCTGCTCGAGGATCTGGCCGTCGGCGAGGAGAAACGGCCGGTCCGTCCCGGCGACGTGGTCTCGTTCCACGCGATCGCGAGAGACCATCGCCAGTCCACCAAGAGCGCCCTCTACTTCATCGACGTCCGTCCGTTCGACAAGCACTACCGGGACACCGGGACCTCCGGCGATGGCGGCGGCAGCGGCGGGCAGGAGCAGGAACTGTCGAGACGCCAGCGGGAGATCCTCACGGCCACCTGGAACTTGATGCAGGAGCGCGACACGGGCGCACGCGCCGGTGCCGATCTGCGCGATCAGGTGGAGTTGGTGTCAATCCTCCAACAGACCCTCAAAGACCAGGTCGAAACCCTCGTGGCCCGCACACAGGGCAGGCAGTTGTCCCACAACGACGAGGTCGAACCCTACGTCGCCGAACTCACCAACGCCGCTCGGGAAATGGAAATCGCCGCAGCCACGCTAGCCAGCCATGAACTCGACGATGCGGTACGGCCCGAACAACGTGCCCTGCAGCACCTCCTGACAGCGGAAGCCGGGCTGCGCAATGTGAACGTGTCCATGTCGCGCAGCAGCGACGGCGACTCCGTGAGCCGGTCCCTGTCGGAGTTGTTCGAACTCGAAACAGACCCGGAAGTGAACCGCTACGAGGAGCCCCAGGCACCCGGTTCCGGCGAAGGTCAGGAGGAAACCGCAGAGGAGGAGTGGCGCCGCCTGACCGAACTCGCCCGGAGACAGGAAGAACTCGCCCGCCAGCAGGAACGGCAAGCCAGCCAGACACCCCTGTCGCGCTGGCAGTTGGAGCGCCTGCAACGGGAGCTCGACGCCCTGCGCGACCAGCTCGGCGGAAACCAGGGCCAACAGCAACCACGTGGCCAAGGTCAGCGGGAACAGGGTGAAGAGCGTCGCGGGCAGCGCGAACCCCGGGGCGGTCTTGCAGGCGGAACGCGGTCGGAGACCGGCGACGCCATGGAAGACCTCGACCGCGCCCGGGAGGCCATCGAGCGATCCTTGGCGAACGAGAGTGCCAGCGGCGAAGCCGCAGCGGGAGCTTTCCGCCAAGGCGCCGACGCGCTTCGGCAAGGGGCCGGGCAGCTCCTTCGGGAACGGCGCGGCACCCTGACCGAGGGGTTGCGGAGCGCGGAACGCCGAACCGAGGCATTGGTGGAAGACCAGCAGGGCATCCTCCAACAGTTGCAGTCGTTGGAGCAGGACGCCCTCGAGGCTTCGCGCCAAGGGAGGACTTTCACCTATTCCGAAGGACGGGACTTCGAAGCCGATGCGGCGACCAAGAGACGCATGCGTCGGGACTTGGAACGAATCGTCGGCGATATCGAACGTCTCCGGCAAGAGCTTGCCCAATCGCCCGAGGAAGACGCCGGACTGCCCCGGCTGCTCGACCGCGCCCTCGACGACCTGGCCGACAACCGGGTGGCGGAGCAGCTCTCGATCGCCGCCGAATACTTCGATATCGGCCGCCCGCTATATATCGCCGGTCGCGAGCGCCGGGTCCATGACGCGCTGGAACGGTTGCGCAGCCGCCTCGCCAACATCGCCGATCGACTGGAAGATGCCGAGGCGAGCCCGACTGCCGGTGTCGGTGTCGGCGTCGCCGACGTCCAGGCCTTGCGCCGGCAACTGCGCGAAGCCGGCGCGGGCGGCGACCCGCGAGCGCTGCGGGAGATCGCACAGGCCACCGCGCGTCTGGCGGGCGAACTGCTCGGCGCCCGAAACCCGCTCGACTTCGATCAGCACCGGCGAGACTACCGCGGGCTCGGGGCCGACGCCGACAATCTCGAACGCCTATACCGGCTGACCCTTGCCGAACTCGACCAACTCGAAGTCGCCCTCGGCAAGGCCGAGGGCGCCCCCATCCGTGCGCAAGAGCTTCGAGACGAGGGCTACGATTCCGAGGCCGTGGCCCGGTACTTCCGGGAGTTGAGTTCCAACCCCGACTAGGCGCGCTGCATATGGCAGCGGCGCGCCTGACGGCGTGATCGAGAGTGCTTTCGCATTCTCAAACGCGCCCGTAGGGCGCGCATTCTTCCGGCCTCGTTCGAAATGCAACTCAAGTGTCAACATCCGGCGTGCTCAAGGTTCCAGGCGGTTGACGTAGGCCAGCGTATGCGCCAGCGCCTTCTCGAATTTCCCGAACAACTCGTCCACCTGCTTGTCGTCGATGATGAGCGGCGGACAGAACGCCAACGCGTCGCCCAGGTTGCGCAAGATGAGACCCTCCTCGAGGGCGGCGTTCAGGCAGTAGGCACCGACCCCAGCCGCCGCCGGGAACGGCTTGTATCGGTTCTTGTCGGCAACCAGCTCGATGGCACCGATCAAGCCGACGCCGCGTACGTCGCCCACCAGGGGGTGGTCCTCGAACGCGCGCAGGCGGGCCTGGAAGATCTCCCCCATCCGCGCCGCGTGGCCGAAGATGTCCCGTTCCTCCATCAACTCGAGGTTGCGCAATGCCAGGGCCGCGCACACCGGGTGGCCCGTGTAGGTGAACCCGTGGCCGAAGACGCCGACCTCGCGGCTCGCCTCGATGAACGGCTCGTACATGAACTCCGGGATGATTGCGGCGCTGATCGGCAGGTACGCGGACGACAGCGACTTGGCGACACTCATCGTGGTGGGCCGGATATCGAAGGTGTCGGCACCGAAGGGATTGCCCGTTCGGCCGAAGCCGCAAACCACCTCGTCGTCGATGAAGAAGATGCCGTGGCGGTCGAGGACCGCCTGGATCTTGGCGTAGTAGCCGTCCGGCGGCACCACCACGCCGCCCGCGCCGAGCACCGGTTCCGCAATGAAAGCGGCGATGGTTTCCGGCCCCTCCGCCTCGATGAGGTCGTTCAGGTTGTTCGCCAAACGGGTGGTGAACTCGTCCTCGGTTTCGCCTTCCCGCGCTTCGTGGTAGTAGAACGGCGAGTCGGTGTGCAGGATATTGGGGATGGGCAGATCGAAATGCTTGTGGAACGGCGTCAGGCCGGTGAGGCTGCCCGATGCCACGGTAACGCCGTGGAAGCCGCCCCGTCGGGAGATGATCTTCTTGCGTTCGGGCCGGCCGATCAGGTTGTGGTAGTACCACATGAGCTTGACCTGGGTGTCGTTGGCGTCCGAGCCGGACACCCCGAAATACACCCGCCCGGCGTCGAAGGGCACCATTTCCTTGAGCTTTTCCGCAAGCAGCACACTCGGTTCGTGGGTCTTGCCCGCAAATAGCTGGGAGTAGGAGAGCTTGCGAAGCTGCTCGGTGGCGGCCTTGACGAGTTCCTCTTCGCCATAGCCGAGCGCCGTGCACCACAGCCCCGCCATGCCCTCGATGTACTGCTTTCCCCGGTTGTCCCACAGGTAGATGCCCTTCGCCCGTTCGTGCACCACCGGACCGTCGCGGTGCAGGTCGGCGAGATTGGTGGTCGGATGGAGCATGTGGGCGAGATCCCGGGCTTCGATGGATCCCGGCTCGAACTCGTTGTGCAGAGGATGGCTCACGGCGGTGTGCGCCTTGGCTGGATTGGGGACGGCGATATTACAGGATCGCAGGCCGGCGGTTTTGGGCCGCAGGCGTCGTCGTTGTGGACGAAACGCGTCAGTCGACGCGGTCGAGCACCTCGCCAAGCACCCTCGCCAGGGTGCCAAGCTCCTCTTCGGTGACGACGAGCGGCGGTGCCAAGGCGATGATGTCGGCGGTGGTTCTGACCAGGATGCCCCGGTCGAAGGCGCGACCGAAGACTTCCGCGGCCCGGGCCGCAGGTTCGCCCGGGCGTGGATCCAGCTCCACCGCGCCGACGAGGCCGAGATTGCGGACGTCCCGCACATGGGGTTTGTTCGCGAGCCCGTGCAGGGCGTCCTCGAGCACGGGTTCCAGCATTCGCGCCCGTTCGAACAACGCCTCGTCCCGGTAGACGTCGAGGGCCGCCATTCCGGCCGCCGCGGCCAGCGGGTGACCGGAATAGGTGTAGCCGTGGAACAACTCGATGGGGTCCGGCGCGGCGTTGACGATCGCGTCGCGGATCTCGCCGCGCGCCAATACCGCCCCCATCGGCACCGCCCCGCTCGTGAGTCCCTTGGCGAGGGTGATCAGATCGGGGACGACGCCGAAACGTTCCGCCGCGAATCCGGCCCCTAGACGCCCGAAAGCGGTGATGACCTCGTCGAAGATGAGCAGAATGCCGTGCTTGGCGGTGATCTCCCGCAGGCGTTCCAGGTAGCCCACCGGCGGAATCAGAACACCGGCGGAGCCCGCGAACGGTTCCACGATCACCGCCGCGATGGTCGAGGCGTGGTTGACCGCAACGAGGCGTTCGAGTTCGTCGGCCAGGTGCGCGCCCCATTCGGGCTGGCCGCGGCTGAACGCCTGGTGTTCGTGGTCGTAGGTCTGGGGAAGATGCAACACCCCGGGCAGGAGCGGTCCGAAGTGCTTTCGGTTGTTGCCGATGCCGCCAACGCTGGTCCCTCCGAATCCGGCACCGTGGTAGCCGCGCTCGCGTCCGACAAGCCGCGTGCGATCCGACTCGCCCCGGGCATGGTGATAGGCGAGAGCGATCTTCAGGGCGGTGTCCACGGACTCGGATCCGGAATTGGTGAAGAACACCGCGTCGAGACCCTCCGGCGCCATGCCGGCCAGACGCTCGGCCAGCCGGAAGACCGTCGGATGACCGACTTGGAACGCGGTCGCGTAGTCCAGTTCCGCCGCTTGGCGTTGGATCGCGTCGACGATTCTCGGATGGCTGTGGCCGGCGTTGCAGCACCACAGACCCGAGATGCCGTCCAGAATCTCGCGGCCATCGTCCGCGCGGTAGCGGGTACCCGAAGCGGATACCAGAAAGCGTGGATTCGCCTTGAACGCCCGGTTCGCCGTAAACGGCATCCAATAGGCGTCGAGGTCCAACTCGTTGTGCAGGCGCGTCATCGATGTGGCTCCCAAGCCGCTTAGATGAGGTCGGCGGGCTGGAGGTCGAAGGCCTTGATGACCTCGTCGGCGTAGTCGATCCGACCGGTGATCTCCCCGGGGTCGCCGTGGCAAAGCCTTAGACACGCTTCCGCCATGTGCTCCACGGGCGTTACGCGGTTCTTGTTCGACTCGTTGATGAGCTTGTGGTGCACCACCCCGGGCGTCGCCACCAAACCCGGCGAGATCACGTTCACCGCGACGCCCGTGCCGTAGACCTCCTGGGCAAGCCCGGTGGTGAACCGCTCCAGCGCGGCCTTGCACATGCCGTACACCGTACCCCCGTGCCCACCCGGGGTCTTGGCGTTCGGATGGATCGCGGCATGGGACGAGATGTTCAATATCCAGCCCGAACGGCGCTCCAACATCGACGGCAGGCAGAGCTGGGCGAGTTCGAAGGGCCCCCACACCTGCACGTCCATCATGATCCGGAAGCGCTTCTCGGTGAACTGTTCGACCGGCATGAACCAGGTCACCGCGGCGTTGTTCACCAGGATGTCGACGGGGCCGTAGGCGTCCTCGGTGGCGGTGACGAGGTTGTGCCGGTCTTCCGGCAGCGACAGATCCGCCTTGACGGCGATCGCCTCGCCACCGGCGTCCTTGATGGCCTGCACGGTCTCGTTGATCGAGCCGGGCAGGAAGTGATCCGCCGGATCGACGGACCGTGCCGACACCACGACCTTCGCCCCCTCCATGGCGTAGCGTTTGGCGATCGCTTCGCCGATGCCGCGGCTGGCGCCGGTGACGACGGCCACCTGGCCAGCCAATGAGCCGTTGGGGTTGATCCCCGACATGGGCCTCTCCTGATGCTGGGACGAAACGGAAATGATAGCCTACGGAGGTCGCTTTCCGTTCGTGGTTTCAGCCGCATTGGCCCGTGGAACCTCCGCCGACGGCTTGTGCCGCCCCGTCGGCCGTCCGCACGCTGGTGCTCGAGGATCTTGAGGCGGGACTCGACGGCGGCGGCCTTGTGCCATCCGATCTCGGTCGCCGTCCGGCATTCGGTTCAGGGCCTTCAAGTTCAGGTTGCCATGCTCCGGTGCTTGCCGGCCCGCACCGTGGAGCGAACCCGGTTCGCCTCGACGTGGAACTCCGGCTGCGCTTGGCCGTTTTTGCGCAGCGCCTGCCGGGCGGCGGGGATGCCGAATCCGTAGCGCTGTACCAGGCCGAGCACCCGCATTGCCTCCGCGAGGATCGGATTGCGGTAGTCGACGACTCCGGGTTGGCCGAAGTTTCCGACGTCGACAGCGCCGTAGGGGCCGCCGGGGCTGCCGATCTCGATACGGTCGTCGAACCAGTAGACTTGAACGGGCGCGTTGGTGCCCTCGTAGGTGCGGTGCGTGACCGCGTTGCGAACGAGCTGCTGCAAAGCGCTGATCGGGTAGGTGGAGTCGCGCCTCTCCACTGGCGTCGAGAGAAAATCCACCGCCGTGCGGTTGTGGGCGACGAGCTTGTCGTCCAAGCGGCGGATCAGATCCTCTATCGGCCCCTCGCAGCGGGCCTCGTCCAGCACATCGCCGCCCCACTCGGTGCCCGCGATCCGAAGAAACTGGACATAGGCGCCGGGCAGGTGGTCCTGCGGGTGCTTGCCGAGCGCGAGAACGCCGGCTACGGTGGGCACTGGATCGTCGGCGGAGGCGATCATCTTGGCGGCGGCGAGGCGTTCTTCCAGCGTCCGGTCGTTCGCCGCGAGGGTTTCGGGGTCGATGGCCGCAGGCAGGTACTCGTCCTGGAACACCCCGATCCGCAGATCGGTCAGACCGGCGTTCGGGACAGGTTGCGCGTCGAAGTGGCGATCCCGGTGGCGTCGCTTCTCGCTGAGGATCCGCTCGTCCCGAGCGGTGGCCACTGCGCGGCGCGGTCCCACGCGAACCCAGGTGCGGCCCCGGTAGCGGACCGGCGGCGTATCCGACGGTTGGACGGTGACGATGGCGACGGCGCGGCCCGAGAGGACGTGTTTTCCGACCGCCATCGACGGCGGAGGCACGATGTTGCCGTCCGTCTTGATGTCGGCGAGCCGCAGCAGCAATTCGTCCGAAATCGCCAGTCCGGAAGGACTGCCGGCGTCGGTGACACCCACCAAGACGATGCCGGGCCGGCGGTGATCCGGCAGATCGTTGGCGAAGGCGCAAACAGCCTCGCGGACCCGCCGGAGCGAATCGCCTTGCAGCGACTCCTTGCGTTCGACAAGGTCGGATTCCAGGTCGGCCAGCAAGGCTTCGAGTTCGCGATCCGTGTATCCGTCCGTCAAGCCGGTTCTCGCGCCCGTACCACCAACTCGGCCATCATGTAGTTCACTCTGGTCACCCGAAGTCTACTGGCTGACCCGTCGGTAGGCTACGCCGTGGACCACCTCCTCCCGAGAAGCAAGTATCCCCGGTATCAGTGCTGGGTCTTGGGCGATGTGCGTCGCGAACAACGGGAAGCGGATCCTCCGCCACTGGGCTGACGGGATGCACATGCAACGCGCCTAGAGCCTACGTAGAGCTACCTGTAGCGACGTCGCACCCGGCGCCCGATGCGGGTCAGCACCTCGTAGCTGATGGTTCCCGACCACGCCGCGACCTCGTCCACGCCGACCGTCGGACCGAAGACTTCCACCCAATCGCCCAGTGCAAGGCCGCCTTGCATCGCCGTGGCGTCG
>JAKZRQ010000344.1:0-7048 GCA_047518105.1 Pseudomonadales bacterium
GTGTAGATGATTTCGCGCTCGGGGAACGTCGTCTTCGACGATAACCACGAGGCCCTGCCACCTTGGATGCATTCGGCCAGCCATGACGACCCACGACACAGATTCCACCATCCCCGCTTGGGGCAAGTACGAGTCGCCAAGATGAGAAAGCGTGTTGCCTCATCCAAGAATGCTCCCGAGTCTGGACGGCGTTGCCTCATCGAAATGCTCCCCACGGGATCCTAGACCAACTGCCCCAACGATGCCGTAGGGAAGTTGGAAGGAAGTTGGAGAGTTCGCCGGCGTATTGCTGTGGGACACCCGCGACGCGCGCGGGTTTTCTGCGGTTCCGCCTTCACGGCCGATGGCTTGACGAACGTGCATCCGCGTCCCCTGTCAAGCCGGTCAGTGATGACCGTCGGACGGTGCCGCTTGGGTTGCATTCCCGAACAGCGGTGGTACTACCCTTGGGCGGCTCGCGCAGCGAGACGCGCTAGCCATCGACCCGACGCCAGCGTATGGCGTCCGCGAACACGAACGGTCCTGTCGATTGATTGGACACGACGACATCGACTCCGCCCCGTTCCATCGCGAATTCGCCGACCGACCGCCAACCCGCAGGCCCGATGAAGCCATCGAGGTCGACTTCGACTTCTCGGTCCGCCGCGACCAGACGGAGATGGAGGGATCCGTGCTCGTAGGTCTGCTGTACGGGGGTCGTCCCCACCACGACATCGGCGCGCGACCGCCCGACGGGCTCCGCTATCGCCAAGTCGGGAAGGTGGTAGTCCAGCCGCCACCGCCCCGACACGGGAAGGTCGCAGCTGAAGACCGCCTTCGCCCCACCGTCCCCGGCCGGGGACCGCGCCAGCGTTCGCCTGTACCTGCCCCAGGCGGAAGGCGACTCCTGGCGGTACCACACGTTGGCGCCTTTCCCGACCGGGTCGTCCACTGACCCCCCCACCAAATTGGCGACACGGGCAATCCCAAGTGCGAGAAAGGGCAGTACGTCGCGCCACGTGGCGCCCCTCCGCAGAAGCTTCGGAGGTCGGTACGCAGGCAGTCCCTGGTCCCCATCCGCGATGCGTCTCGGGCCATCGAACGGATGACCGTAGTCCGTGCCCGCGTCGCGCCTTATCGCGAAGCCGGGGTCGAGGTCGTCCACAATGAGCCCCTCCGTCGGGACAGGTCGCCAGGAGCTCGACGTCGAGCCCCAGATCGGCGCGGGAGGGGGCGGAAACCGTTCCAGGCCGTCGTCGAGGTCGACGTAGAGCGCTCTTCGATTCAATGCGAGATAGGGCTCGGCGAACAGTTGGTTCGGTTTGACGCCACTCACCAAAGCTACCTCCACCGACGACAGGCCACCGATCCTTACCGGTTCGCCGTCGTACATGACAGCGAAACTTCCCTTCCCCCACCCGAATCGGAAACGCACCCAACCAGGTACGCTCTCGTCGTTTCGAACGTGGAACAGGATCTGGTACCCCGGCCTCGCAGGGAGATCGCCCCGCAAGCGAAACACTTCGGCCTGGGAGATGTGGAAGCCAGGCAGAGCGGTTCCGAGCAACCAATGAACGAGGTCGGAAGCCAAATCCGCGTTGATCGCGTTTACTGCCGCGATCAGGTCGTCGAAGTCGAACCCGCTTTCCGAGTGCCGCCGCCGCAGGTCCGCGAGAATCTCCGCCGTTGCCCGCCGACCGAGCACGTCGATAACGAGGTCTGCCAGCCGGCGGCACTTGAGCCTCAACACGCCAAGCGCTCGACGCGGGTCGAGCCCCGGATCGAGGTCGGCGAGCGGTGCCGCAAGCGCCCGATCCCACACGGCGGGGAGCGGCTCCGATGACGCGGTGTCAGCCAAACCCGCCGTCAGATCGAACGCTAGGGCGGTGACGTGGATCTTCTCGGCCAACGCCGGCAACTGTGCGGCGTCCACAAAGTCGAAGGCCGAGAAATCGCCGGTTTCCAGCGAAAAAAGACGACCTGCGAGTTCCTCGACTAGGAAGTTCGAGGCCAACGCGCCGTCGCCGCGAGCGCTGGTTTGGAACGAGAGGACGTTGCGCACCAATCCGAAGACGGGATCGCCGCCCGTGGCGTTGTTGCGCCAGTAGTTCTTCACCAGGCGGAGCTTCGTCCGGGGCTCGCTGCTTCGGAGCATCGCGCGCCGGTAACGCCAGGTCTTGAAGTTCGCCTCGCGCACCATCAGGATGCCCGGAAGCGATTGCACGGTGTCCATCCGCCAACCACCGCCGTACGTGCGCAACCGGGTCGGCACGTCGACCAGGCTGAGCCCTTCGTACGGATATGGCAGTCCCGCTACTTGAGCCTCCAGCATCAGTCCTTCGAACCAATCGACCAGCAGGGGGACCGCGTCCGCGAACCCTGCTATGTCGTCGACGTGATTCCCGAGGACGAGAAGCTCCAACTCGACCCCGCCCGCGTTGACGGCCAATCGTTCGAAGTCCGCAGCGAAGACCGCGACGTCGGCCACTGGCGCCGCTGGATTGAATCGGAACCGACCGGGACCGAGACTCGTTCGACGACCCGGGCCGGCCGCCAGCCAGTCCGGCGGTGTCTCGACCGTCAGATCCACGGTGAATAGGTCGCGGTATCCATCGTTCCTGTCAGTGGTGGGTCCGACCGCGGGCAGCCACCGCACGGCCGGCATCAGGGCGACATAGCGGGCGTCGAACAGCGACGCCTCCCTGCCCAGGAAGGCAAGAGGTCCTCCGCCGGGTTCCCGTCGCCAGTCGACGGCACTATCGAGGTACGCGAAAGCGGAATCGGGCACGCCGTTCGCCCGCAACGACAAGGTCAGCACCGCCGCTTCTCGAAGGTGGGGTGGCACGACCACGTGCAGCAGCCCCCACTCGTGGCTGTACTCGGCTTCGGATTCGCCCAACCGGAGTTCCGCGATTTCCATGGTCGGGTTTAGGCCGAGCACGAGACTCGAAACCGGGACTGCGGCAACTCGACGCAGCCGCATCTGGACATCCACATGCAGGTCTCGTCCCGGAGAAACGCGCACGAAGCCGGCCACGTGCTCAAGATCGACGGCCGGCGCATATCCTATGCTGGCGGTTCGATGCGCGGCCAACCACCTGCTACGCAGATCGACCTCGCTGTCCGCAATGGTCCCGACGGCGACGATCACCCCGAGTCCCGCCGACGCCAGGCAAGTGCCGATGATCGCGTTCTTCGGTCGTCGATCATCTTCACGCCGGCACAAGGCCGCCGCGACCGCCACGACACCCAATGCGACCGCAACAACAGCAGTTCGGACCAGCAGCAACCCTAGGCTCGGCGTCGCCGGAAGCTCCTCAGAGGTGAACTCGCCGTGCCAGGACACCGGGCTCAACACCGGCAGAAGGTACGCGGGAATGTGCGATAAGGCGTAGAGCCAGGCGACCAACAGCGAGAGCGCCACCAACCCGACGGCGAGCCGGCTCCGCAGCCACGTCGGAAGCCAGACGAGCACGGCAGACCACAGTAGCAGCGTCGGCAGAGCCTCGATAAAGACGAACGTGACAAGCGGGACGAGGTCGAGCGTGCCACCGAGCCAGTGGACACGTCCGGCGACGTATCCAAGCGTCTGGATCAGTGCAACGGCTGCCAGCAGCGGCAACCAACCCATGGTCGCAAGAGCCAAGCAACGTCCGGCAAGGCACGGCAAATTCGTCCAAGGTCTGGCGCCGAGCACGTCCGCGACGCCTTCACGCTCGTCGCGGTCAACATCGAGTGCGGGGAACACGAGAGCCACCAGAAAGAAACCAAGGATGGTCAATCCGTGCAAAGACAGGAAAGTCCCAGGCGCAAAAAGCGCCGCCGTGGGGAGGTAAACAGCCCCGCGATGGCTGAGATCGGCGGAGTACGCAAACAACAGGACCGTCGCGGCGATCGCCAAAGTCGCGGGGAGCCAATACCGAACAGAGCGACACGCGACTCGAAACTCGATCATCGCGTGGGCATGGATGCACCGCACGAAATACCGTCCCGCGACGTTCGTTCGGAACGGGTGCTGCGGTGGCATCAGCGGCGTCGCGATCTGCTCATAGGAACACCTGTTCGCAGATGTCGCCGGGGGGATCCTTCTTCAACCCTCGCACGACACATTGATCGTGTCGAAATTGTGTGTTTGCGATTGAGCGAAATGGCGGCGTTGCATCCCGCTAGCGTTCTTGAGAAAAGCGCCGATCGTACGCTCCCTCAGCGCTTTTTTCATGAAAGGTGCGCCCTGCCAGACCTCCACATCAGTCCACATCCGTCCATCGGCTGCATTCGTAGGTTGTTTGGATGGTACCGTTGACTACACCGACTCCGGCTTGAACGTTAAGTGTCACCGTACTCCCACCGAAAGCTCGGCAAATCTGCTCGGCCGCCGCTCCTTCACTCGTAACGGCGTATACGCCATCCGTGACCTCCTGAAAGACCTTGCGAGTAGGCCGACTAGTTCATCGTCATTCCACCCGAATTGTTCGGCCAAGTAGCTCTGCACGTTTACGAAGTCAGCCAAATTGTTGACGTCATAGAGCGAGAGCATCTCGTCATAGAAACAGGTTGTGCCGTCGGCGACACCACAAGGTTGCCCCCATTGGTCGCGACCGCATCCATGAATCGTGTTTCCGCATCCACCAGCCAAAGCTTGACCCCCTACCGTTGGGATCAATGCCACTCCGGGTGCATTTGCTGTTCCAAACATGAGGAACGCGACCCATAGCGCCGACGGTACTCTACCAAGGAACTTCGGTGTTCGTGTCATCTGATTTGCCTCGCTTCGCTAGCTTATTTGACTCGTTGACTCATCGTATTGGGCTTCGAGCGATAAGACAGCCGGACCTTGCGGCAGCGTGATCGAGAAGTGAACGGGGCAACGGAACGGCGGGGAACGGCGGCGATGGCGAGCACCGTGGGCAGCGGGTGGCGCCGGCCCTGGCGGCGGCGGGGTCGTCGATGTCGGCGAAGCAGTCGGGCAGCGAACGCATGGTGTCGCCGGAGATCATGGCTTTCGGGCCTCCGTGGCGGTCGGCGGGGTCGAGCGCGGGGCGGGTCAGGCGCGCCCGCGCGTCGGGAACGAGGGGTCGGACGAAGACCAGCTTGGGCGCGGCCGCGACGGCGCTGTAGCCGCCGCGCACGCGGCGGAAGCCGCGCGTGCGCCCGACGCAGGTCCAGTTCGCGGCGCGGTACACCGTGCCGCGGAAGCGTGCCGGGTCGACGAAGGTCTCCAGCAGCAGCAGCGGATGGCCGAACCGCGCCGGCCAGTCCGCCGCCAGGCGGCGCCCGCACAGCGCCAGCACCCGCGAGCCCAGGTTCGGCACGCGCCGGCCCGGCAGGATCAGGAAGCGGCTGTTGTTGGCGAGCAGGTGCTGGCGGTCGTACTGGGTGCGGAAGTCCCAGCCGATCCAGCGGTCGCGGGCGCCGCACTTCAGCGCCGGCGCCGAGAAGCCGGCCAGCGCCACCCACTCGCCGCGCCAGCGCGCGCCGTACCACAGCGTCTCGCCGATCTTCGGCAGCGCGCCCAGGTAGTGGTGCGCCCCCATCAGGCGCCGGTAGCGTTCTTTGTCCTTCGCCGCCACCGGCTCGACGGCAACCTCGCCCAGTTCCACGCCGTTGCCCGCTCCTCGTCAACGTGCCGGCTTTTGTACTCCTATTCGGAGCGGATGTCCAGCATTCGGGTTAACCCGTTCTTTCCGCGCGGGTTCCCCGGGTGTACAAATTCGCCCTGCGCCCCAAGGCGCGCACAAACACCTTGTAGCCGGTTTCCGACAGGACCGCATCCAACGCCGCACCGCGCAGAGAATGCGCAGCATTCTCAAACGCGCCGTAAGGCGCGCCGTCAGGCGCGCACAAACACCTGGCAGCCGGTTTCCGACAGGACCGCATCCAACGCCGCACCGCGCAGAGAATGCGCAGCATTCTCAAACGCGCCGTCAGGCGCGCCGTTCAGTCGCGCAGAAACGCCTTGCAGCCGGTTTCCGACAGGACCGCGTCCAACGCCGCATCGTCGGCGACGGCAGCATACTTGGCCTTGAGGGCCGCCAAGCTCCGGGCATGGTATTTCTGGGGCTTCTGTGTCCACCGCTGCCCTTTGAGCGTGACGTCGAATTCGTCGGCGCCGGTGGCGATGGCTTCGGCGTTGGCAACGCTCCAGGGCAGGAAGACGCCGGCCACCTGGTCGCGCAGCAACGGGACCAGGGTAGGTTCAAGCGCCGCCCAGTCTTCGAATTCCCCAAGCATCCGGGGGTTCAACATCCTTTCGATCCACGCGACGACGTTGGGTGCCGCCTTCACGAGGGCACCTGCGGTGGGGTCGCGGCCGGCCTCGTAGATCTGTCCCCAGAGAGCGAAGTCGGCGAACGCGGGTCGGCCGCCGAAGACATAGGGGCGGAACGCCAGGTGAGCGTCGAGCAATCGCAGGACGTCGGCGAAGCTGCGTTCGATCTGCGGGGCGGTAACTTCGTTGGAGCCGACGAACCAAACCCGAGGCACCATGCGCTCGCGGATGGTCTTGGCGACCTCCTCGACCCGACCGGCAGGCGCGTTGGCGGCGAAACGCCTGGACACCGTGATCTGGTCGATCTCCCGGGCCCAACGCATGTGGAACATCCACTTGTTGCCCCACTCGTCGCCGAACTCTTCAAGCAGGGCCGAGACGAATCCGGCGACCGCGCCATCCGGGTGGATGCCAGGCGCCGGATGCCGGGCTTCCATCGTTTCGATGATCGGCGTCGAGTCCTGGATGCCGATCTCGTCGGGGGTCACGACCAAGGGGACGAGGGGCAGCCTCGCGTGCTTCGCGAACAGGTCGGCCGCTTGCCCGCGCTCGCGCCACTCGTGGGGAATGCCCTTGTAGCGGAAGTACGCGCGTACCTTGACCGAGTACGGCGACTCCTCGGAGCCGATGACGATGTAGTTGGCGGTCATGGCGGCCGGGCAGCCCCTAGCCCGCATTTCTCACCAGGCCGCTTGTCGGCGTCAAAAAGCTCTTGGGTTTCACTAGTTTGACCGCGATGTCGATGATCGTGCCGATGGCGGACTGCGCTGGCCGCGCCCTCGCGGGTCTTTTGGCCCCGTG
>JAKZRQ010000345.1:0-3191 GCA_047518105.1 Pseudomonadales bacterium
GCTAGCCCGCATTTCTCACCAAGACCCGCGAGGGCCTCCGCGCGAAGCGCGGGCGGGCGCGGCCAGCGCAGTCCGCCATCGGCACGATCATCGACATCGCGGTCAAACTAGTGAAACCCAAGAGCTTTTTGACGCCGACAAGCGGCGTGGTGAGAAATGCGGGCTAGGTCGGCAAGCCGCGTGCCACCTTGATCGCACGCAGGCTGAAGTTGGACTCGACGTGCAGCACCCCGGGATATTTCAGAATGCCCTGCATGACCAGTTCCGAGAAATGGTCGATGTCCCGCGCAACCACTTTCATGATGTAGTCGTGGCTGCCGCTCATGGCGTGGCATTCGACGATGTGGGGTTCGCGGTCGACCCGCGCGTGGAAGTCCTCGATGCGCGCGTCTGGCTGCTTCTCCATGTTCACCAGCACGAAGGCCGTCACCGTGAAACCCAGGGTCCGCTGGTCGACGATCGCCGCATACTGCCGGATGACACCCTCGCGCTCCAGCTTCTTGACGCGCCGGAAACAGGGCGACTCGGACAGGCTGATCGCATCCGCCAAGTCGACGTTCGACATGCGACCGTCGTGTTGCAGGAGTGCAAGAATCCTACGTTCGGTTCGGTCCAGCTCCATGAGAAGAAACAGCCCTAAATCAAGACAAGATTGGAATTATATCCTCAAAAGAGCGTGGGAACTGGTTACAAAGGTCAATTCTTCCCAGTATCGACCTCTAGAATTAAGTTCCTGCACGCACACGGAGACTGGACATGGACCCCCGCGAAAATCCCATGGGGCTCGACGGATTCGAGTTCGTCGAGTTCGCCGCGACCGAATCCGGGGTGCTCGAACCGGTGTTCGAGACGCTCGGCTTTCAGCGCGTTGCCCGCCACCGGTCGAAGGCTGTCCATCTATGGCGGCAGAACGACATCAACTTCATCGTCAACTACGAGCCGAGATGCGCCGCTTGGTACTTCGCAGAGGAGCACGGGCCGTGCGCGTCGGGCCTCGCGTTCCGGGTCAAGGACGCCCACGCCGCCTACTCCAGGGCCATCGCCTTGGGCGCCGAACCGTTGGACATTCCCACGGGCCCGATGGAACTGCGCTTGCCGGCCATTCGTGGCATCGGCGGTGCGCCGCTGTACCTCATCGACCGCTACGGGGATGGCAGCAGCATCTACGACATCGATTTCGAGTTCATCGACGGCGTCGACCGCCACCCCGCCGGAACCGGGCTCCAGGTGATCGACCACCTGACGCACAATGTCTATCGCGGGCGCCTGACCCACTGGGCTCAATACTACGAAAGACTGTTCAACTTCCGAGAGATCCGCCACTTCGACATCAAGGGAAAGCAAAGCGGCCTGGTGTCCCGTGCGTTGACCGCACCCGACGACAGGATCCGCATCCCGTTGAACGAGGAATCCCCAGGCGGCACCGGCCAGATCGAGGCCTACCTCATGGAGTACAACGGCGAAGGTATCCAGCACATCGCCCTGTCCTGCGACGACCTGCTGGCGACTTGCGACCGGCTCGATGCCGCCGGGCTGCGCTTCGTCGAGCCTCCGCCAGCCTCGTACTACGACATGCTCCAGGAGCGCCTGCCGGGCCATGGCGAACCGGTCGCGGAACTCGTCAAGCGCGGCATCCTGCTCGACGGCGATACCAGCGGCGACGAGCCGAGCCTCTTGCTGCAGATCTTCTCGGATACGCTGATTGGGCCGATCTTCTTCGAATTCATCGAACGCAAACGCAACGAGGGATTCGGCGAAGGAAACTTCCAGGCCCTGTTCGAGTCGTTCGAACGGGACCAGATGCTGAAAGCCGCGGAGCACGCGGCATGAATCGCCGAGATGTCGAACGAGGCCGGGGAATGCGCAAGCATTCTCGAACGCGCCGTCAGGCGCGCACCAGGCTTGTTCCATGAAGGTGCGGCGCATCCATCACGTCGCCTACCGCTGCAACGACGCAAAGGAAACCGTCGACTTCTACCGCGATACCCTTGGCATGGCCTTCGAACTCGCCTTCGCGGAAGACGAAGTGCCCTCCACCGGCGCTCCCGACCCCTACATGCACGTCTTTCTCGACGCGGGCATGGGCAACGTGCTCGCGTTCTTCGAACTGCCCAACTCGCCGCCCATGGGCGCAGATCCGAACACGCCGGACTGGGTGCAGCACATCGCTTTCGAGGTGGATACCCACGACGACCTGCTCGCCGCCAAGGAGCGCCTGGTAGACGCCGGCCTCGACGTGCTCGGGCCTGTCGATCACGGCATCTTCGACTCCATCTACTTCTTCGACCCCAACGGCCACCGGCTGGAACTCGCCTGCAACAAAGGTGGCGTCGAAGCCCGCAAGCGGGCACACGCCGTGGCCGAGGAGATGCTCGAAGAATGGTCGCGGACGAAGCAAGCCCCGCGCCTGGCGGCCTGGCTGCACGACTCCGGATAGCGTTCAAACGCGCCGTCAGGCGCGCCTCGCCCTGCAGGCGTTCCCCCGAACGCCGGCGTGGCGCGAACTGATGGAATTGCCGACCGCGTTGCCGCGCTCAGGGACCCCGCCACCCGTGACAAACTCGTCACCGAAGCCAAGGAGGGCGGCGGCCTTGGCCATCGGCACGATCATCGACATCGCGGTCAAACTAGTGAAACCCAAGAGCTTTTTGACGCCGACAAGCGGCCTGGTGAGAAATGCGGGCTAGCCCGGATTTCTCACCAGGGGCCGTGATGATCGCGGAGGATTTTGGCCCCGTGTACACACGGGCACGTGCGCGTGCTCGCGACCGAAAGCATAGCGGGGACTACGGTTGAGGGAGCACGTGCGCGTACGGGGCCAAAAGAGCCGCGAGGGCGCGGCCAGCGCAGTCCGCCATCGGCACGATCATCGACATCGCGGTCAAACTAGTGAAACCCAAGAGCTTTTGACGCCGACAAGCGGCCTGCTGAGAAATGCGGGCTAGCCCGGATTTCTCACCAGGGGCCGTGATGATCGCGGAGGATTTTGGCCCCGTGTACACACGGGCACGTGCGCGTGCTCGCGACCGAAAGCATAGCGGGGGACTACGGTTGAGGGAGCACGTGCGCGTACGGGGCCAAAAGACCCGCGAGGGCGCGGCCAGCGCAGTCCGCCATCGGCACGATCATCGACATCGCGGTCAAACTAGTGAAACCCAAGAGCTTTTTGACGCCGACAAGCGGCCTGGTGA